>CAZUMG010000001.1:0-2127 GCA_964621895.1 uncultured Anaerolineales bacterium
GAATCAGATTTAATATCCTTGATTAAAAAACATGATGTTGAGCAGGTTGTATTTGCCTATAGTGATGTATCCCACGAATATGTCATGCACAAAGCATCGGAAGTGTTGGCTGCTGGTCCTGATTTCCGTTTGATGGGAATTAATACTACCCAGTTGAAGTCTACCAAACCAGTGGTTTCCGTTTGTGCTGTCCGGACTGGCAGCGGTAAAAGTCAAACCACTCGCCGGGTTGCCGCGATTCTTATAAAAATGGGTAAAAAAGTTGCTGTGATTCGCCACCCGATGCCCTACGGCGATCTGGCCAAACAGGCTGTTCAGCGATTTGGGGATTTAACCGACCTTGATAAACACCAATGCACCATCGAGGAGCGGGAGGAATATGAACCCCATATCGATCAAGGTGTGGTGGTATTTGCCGGCGTGGATTATGAAGCCATTCTCCGGGAAGCAGAAAAAGAGGCGGATATCATCCTCTGGGATGGGGGAAATAATGATCTTTCTTTTTATAAACCAGATTATCAAATCGTTGTCGCTGACCCTCTCCGTCCAGGACATGAAACCAGGTACCATCCCGGTGAGGCTAATTGCCGGACTGCAGATGTGTTTGTGATTAATAAAGTGGATACTGCCAATCAGGAAAACGTGATCGCCCTGCATGAGTCCTTACGGAAACTCTCTCCCAAGGCCGTTATTCTGGAAGGCGCTTCTCCGCTCTTTGTAGATGATCCAGCCCAGATCCTGGGGAAACGGGTCCTGGTTGTGGAAGATGGACCGACCCTGACCCACGGCGGGATGGCTTATGGGGCAGGCTGGGTTGCAGCCAGGCGCTTCGGTGCAGCTGAGATCGTAGACCCCCGTCCTTTTGCGGTCGGCACAATTAAACAAACCTACCAGAAGTATCCCACCACGGGAAATGTATTACCTGCCATGGGATATGGTGATGCCCAGGTCCGTGAACTGGAAAAAACCATTAACAACGCTGATGTAGATTTGGTCATTATCGGAACCCCGATTGACCTGACCCGTTTGATGAAAATCAACAAGCCCACCCAGCGGGTGCGCTATGAACTGCAGATTATTGGACAGCCTACCCTGGAGGATTTGCTCAAGGAAAAGTTTTCATAAAGCAGGTCCAGATAATTGCAATAGTAGACTTCCAGGTACCCTGCGGTAGTGAGTTGATCTCCTGATTTCCCGCAGGGTCCTGCTTAATTTGGATAGCTCTTTTGGTATTTTTTGGATCCAGGTTTAGAGAATAATTATGCCATCTTTGCATTGGTCTTCAAAATCTGAAGCGCTCCCACCAGAGGGTAGCTTGATTACCGAGTCGATTATTTACCCTGCCTCTGGATTCACGAGATCCCCGGGAAACGAAAACCGCTTGATCCTGGGTGATAACTTGCGGGTGATGAGCGCGTTGTTGGCTGAGTACGAGGGAAAAATCGATCTGATATATGCTGATCCTCCCTTTTTTACTAATAAGGGATACGCTGCCCGGGTAGGGCGTGATGAAGATTCTCGAAAGCCGGAGAATTGGCAGCTTGCAGAAGGCTACCCGGATGAATGGAATAACCTGGATGCCTACCTGGACATGCTCTATCCCCGGCTAAAATTGATGCATCGTTTATTAGCTCCTACCGGATCGCTTTACCTTCATCTGGATTGGCATGCAAATTCTTATGCCCGAATCTTGCTTGATGAAATTTTCGGTTACGAAAACTTCCGTAATGAGATTGTCTGGACCTATCATGGACCGTCACCTATCCGGACCGCTTTTAACCGCAAGCATGATCTGATCCTGTTTTATTCCAGATCGGATCAATACACCTTTAACGTTGATCAAATCCGGATCCCTTATGCGACCAACACGATAGATACTTTTAAATCATCTAAAAAAGCTGGATTTGGGAAGGTCCCTGATTTAGCACGAGGTAAAGTCCCGGAAGACTGGTGGTATTTTCCGGTTGTTGCCAGACTTCACAACGAGCGCACAGGATATCCTACCCAGAAGCCAGAGGGTTTGTTGGAGAGGATCATTATGGCTTCATCCAATCAGGGTGCCTTGGTGGCGGATTTTTTTGGGGGAGCCGGTACAACTGCGGCAGTGGCAGTCCGTCTGAACCGGAG
>CAZUMG010000001.1:2227-3697 GCA_964621895.1 uncultured Anaerolineales bacterium
ACATGTTCTTCTTTCCCGTTGCAGCGAATGACCTGGCGGTCCATGTCAAGAAGGATGGAGCCAAGTTTGATGGTTTCCTCACCATCTCCAGGTGAAAAGGGGATGATCCGATTTTCCAGCTTCCGGATTGTGAAGGGATGGACCAGCTGGATCGCTGCCACAATTTCATTGTTGGGGAGATTATCGGGGGAGTTAATAAGGATGATGGGGATGGCTGGATGTTTTGCCTGGATAGATGTACAGATCCGGGATCCGGTAGTCCGCATGGATGCGCCATCAACAACCATCACATCAGGTTTAAATTTATCTAATATCTGGAGGGCATCTTTTCCTGTGGTCACAAAAGTGACTTTATACCCTTTTGCTTCCAAATCAGGTACAAAGGATGGAATATCTGCTCTTCTTTTACCAGCCCAGAGAATACGGGTCTTTCGGGTAGAATTATTTGCCATGAAGGTTAACCTGCAGAAATAACATCCAGTTCATAACCAGATAGTTTTGCAATTATATCGTGAAAGGGTATTTATAGCAAATGCAATTTTTTAAGATTCAGAAAGATTATTTTAAGAATTGCTGCAGCTTTCCCTGCCAGTATGGACAACTGCCTGGGGATTTCTAGCCCGCAGACTTATTTTCGGAGGACCCGGATTGGTTTTTCACACTCGGGAGGGTATTGTATCAGAAAAGTATTTTTCCGGGTGGTGATACAATTTTAGATATCCGTATAAGAACGGCGGGATTAGCAATGCTTATTCATTCAGCATCACAAGTTCTTACTTTAGCCGGAGGACCGCAGCGCGGAGGTCATCTGGGAGATTTGGGAATAATTGAAAACGGCGCGGTTTTATACCGCTCCGGGATAATTCTTGATACCGGGTCTACTGGAGACTTACTCAGCAAATACCCCCAGGAAGAAACCTGGGATGTCCAGGGTAGGGTGGTAATGCCCGGGTTTGTTGATCCCCACACTCATGTCATCTGGGCTGGCGATCGGGCTGTCGAGTTTGAACTCCGTTTGCAGGGTAAAACTTATCTGGAAATATTGCAGGCTGGTGGTGGAATCTTGTCCACGGTGAGAGCTACCAGAAAGGCATCCCTGACCCAGCTGAAGGATCAAACCCGCTCCAGGTTAAACCGGATGTTTGCTCACGGCACAACCACCCTGGAAGCTAAAACAGGTTATGGTTTAAACGCTGAGACAGAACTCTTATTGCTGCAAGCTTTGCTTGAACTGGACGATCAGGAAGCAGTCGATATTGTGATTACTTACCTTGGGGGCCATGCTGTCCCGCCGGAATTTACGGGTGATGCCCCCGGATACACAGACCAGCTTTGCAGTGAAATGATTCCAGGCCTGGCTGTCTGGTGGCCAGCTCGGACAGATAAACCCCTGCCATTTGTGGATGTTTTTTGTGAACGGGGAGCCTTTGATCTCCAGCAAAGTCGGAAAATATTAGAAACTGCCCGAGA
>CAZUMG010000001.1:3797-10197 GCA_964621895.1 uncultured Anaerolineales bacterium
TTCGGTACCAATCTGGTCAAGGCTGTGATTAAAAAAGGAAAGCGCTATATAGGAGAGGAGGAATAGTGAATTTTCTGGATAATTCACTCCTGGTCTGGATAGTGATTGCAGCTGTGGGACTTTTTGTGCTGCGCTTTATCCTTAAAGTAACCAGAAAGCTGCTCACTCTGGGCATCATGATTTGCCTGGCAGTGGCTGTCTACTTTTTTATCACCCAATATTTATTTCCTGGTGCGCCACTTCTTCCCTGAAGAAACCCGGTTGGTTTATCCATTAGTACCCTACCTGGAGACTCATTCATGCTGACCATTGAAAAAGCCCGGACGTTTTACCCGGACGATGATCCTATTCATGGTTTTTCCCATGTTTTACGGGTCTACCGCTTGTGCGAAATGATCGGAAAACAAGAAGGCGCCAACCTGGAAATCGTCCGGGCGGCCGCTTTGCTTCATGATGTAGCCAGTGATGTGGACGTCAGGGAGGGGCATCAGATTGCGGCCGCCAATTTTGCCGGGGAGACTCTCCGGGGTGCAGGATGGAATAGTGTGGACATCCAGGCAGTTACTCACTGCATCCGGTCTCACCGGTTTCGAAATGCTGACGAGCAACCGGAATCCCTGGAAGCAAAAGTCCTTTTTGATGCGGATAAAATTGATGCAATAGGCGCGGTTGGTGTTGCCAGGGCAGTAGCATACGCGGTTCGAGCCGGCATGGATGTCTTTGCTCCCCCGTCTGAAACCTACCTGGCAACAGGAGAACTTGCCCCGGGAGAATCCCAGACTGTGGTGCACGAATATCTCTATAAGCTCCGCCATATTAAAGACCGCCTGTTCACAGAAACAGGCCGCTCCCTGGCTGAAGAGCGCCATAAGTTAATGGTCACTTTTTTTGACGGATGGTTGGCAGAGATAGGGGATTACGCCGGGTAGCTAAGAACTCAATCCCGCCGCAAAACGGAGTCGAGTGCATCCAGGTCAGTTCGCGAAGTGAGATCAAGACTGAGAGGAGTGACCGAGATCACTTTTTGATTGATCACAGCGTGTGAATCAGTTCCGGGCAGTGATTGATCCCAATCTGGAGCGATATCGTACCCGATTCCTTTAATCCCCGGGTTGAGGTCGTCATTCGGGGCAATAGGTTCATAAAAGCGCAGCAAGGATAACCTGGTGGTCCGCCAGGGGGTTTGCGGGGTTGCATCAGCGGGAACTTCAACTTTCAGCACCTGAACATCCGGGGGCATTTCTTTTTCCAGGAGTCGTTCGGAAAAATATTTAGTAAAAAATCCTGCCGTATAAAAATTAATTTCTCTTGAATAGGAGGCATGGTATTGTTTTTCTGTTTCCAGGGATATCGCCAGGGAGGGTATCCCTGCTGCGGCCCCTTCCAGGGCTGCTCCTACTGTACCTGATATGGTTACACCAGTGCCCACGTTGAGGCCGTAGTTTATTCCAGAGACAATCAGATCCGGTTTTCCGGGAATAAGTTTAAATATGCCGTACAGAACAGCCATGGCCGGGGTTCCCCCGATTGCGTGAACCGTCCATTCCTTGCCATTCACGGTCAGCTTTTCCTGGTGAACCTGCCCATCATACGTACTGGGAAAGCTTCGTCCAGTTCCGGAAGCCTGCTCCCGGGGGGCAATCACAGTTACATACCCGATTTCATCCAGGGCTTCTGCAGCAGCCCATAAACCCGGGGACTGGATGCCATCGTCATTAGTTAAAAGGATTTGCGGTTCAGATCTCACCATGATATTTTCCTTAACAAAAAGAGCGGCAGGGCCGCTCATTTTTCGAGGCGCCCTCGGCGTGATTCGAACACGCGACCCCTTGCTCCGCAAGCAAGTGCTCTATCCGCTGAGCTACGAGGGCAAACAGTATGGCGGGGAGGGTGGGATTCGAACCCACGGTCGAGCTTAATACCCGACAACCGCTTAGCAGGCGGCCCCAATCGTCCACTCTGGCACCTCCCCGGGGGGCTAGTGAGGCGGAGGGAGAGGGATTCGAACCCCCGGTGGGCTTGCACCCACAGCTGTTTTCAAGACAGCCGCCTTCGTCCACTCGGCCATCCCTCCCGTTTGATGGTTCTCCGAGCTGGGAGATTTTACCATAGCTGGGAGGGGGAGGCAATGTAGATTGACTTTACTCCCCTTGACTGAACCAAATCTGCACGCTACAATGCTTTTTCGCGGATGGCTCCGTCCTGAGACCTGTCATCCGCTGTTTTTATGGATCAGTTAGGATTGAAAAAAGATGTTTGATCAGCTGACTAACCGCCTGGATGAGATATTTCATTCGTTACGCCGCCGTGGAAAGCTTTCCGAGCAGGATGTTGACAGCGCCATGCGGGAAATTCGCCTGGCTCTATTGGATGCGGATGTCCAGTATGCGGTTGTCCGGGATTTTATCACCCGCGTGAAAGAAAGAGCGGTGGGACAAGAGGTTTCCAAAGCGCTAAACCCTGGGCAGCAGGTAGTAAAAATTGTTCATGAGGAATTGATCAGAACCCTGGGAGAACCCGCTCCACTTGAGCGTCCGCTGGACCATCCCCTGGTGATTTTACTGGCCGGTTTGCAGGGGTCAGGAAAAACCACAGCTGCTGGAAAAATTGGGCGCTTGTTAAAGAAACAGGGTGAACAGGTACTGCTGGTTGCAGCCGATCCCTACCGGCCAGCTGCAGTGGATCAACTGCAAAGTCTTGGCAGCCAGCTATCTATTCCTGTTTTTACTGATCAATCCCTGGAGCCTGCTGAACTGGTAAAGAAAGCCATCCAGGAAGCCAGCCTCACTGGCAGCACCGTGGTTATCTTGGATACTGCAGGTAGATCTCAAATAGATCAAACATTGATGGAAGAGCTGGGCGCTGTCCAACGAGCTGCCCAACCGGATGAAATCCTTTTAGTTGTCGATGCGATGATCGGACAGGAAGCAGTAAACATCGCTGATGGGTTCCGACAGGCGGTGCCTCTCACCGGCTTGATTATGACCAAGATGGATGGCGATGCCCGCGGAGGTGCTGCTATTTCAATCCGATCGGTGACTGGTGTACCGATCAAATTCCTGGGAACCGGAGAAAACCTTGCTGCCCTGGAAACGTTTGACCCCTCGCGACTTGCTTCCAGGATCCTTGGAATGGGGGATATTATTGGTTTGATTGAACGGGCAGAAGAAAGCTTGACTGGCGAAGCTGCCCAACTTCAAACCGAACGATTCATATCCGGCGAGTTTACCCTGGAAGATTTCTCAAAACAGATCTCCCAAGTGTTGAAAATGGGTCCAATTGGGAAATTAATGGGTATGCTTCCGGGAGAATTTGGTAAAATGTCTCAATCCATTGATCCTCAGGTTGCGGAGAAAAGGGTGCGCACCAGCCAGGCGATCATCTTCTCGATGACTCCCGCCGAGCGGCAAAACCCAAAAATCCTCAATGCCAGCCGGAGAAAACGGATTGCTGCAGGTTCCGGCAGTGAGGTATATGACGTAAATCAGGTAGTGAAACAGTATCAGGATGCAAAAAAGTTGTTTAAGGAACTGAAGAAATCTGGATTAGGGAATCTTTCACGTTACCTATAACAATCTGACTTATAGTGTATAATAGTCTCCGCTGTGGGAATACCCCAGCGGAATGACGCAGTAGAAAAAATTAAGGAGTACAAGTTATGGTTCGAATTCGTTTACGCCGTGCTGGAGGAAAAGGGCAGCCCTCACATCGTATTGTGGCTGCAGATAAAGAAAGCCCTCGGGATGGCAGATTTATTGAGATCCTGGGAGATTACAATCCCAGGACTGAACCCTCGACTATCCGGATTAAGGAAGATCGAGTTTATCACTGGCTCGGTGTTGGCGCCAAGCCGTCAGATGCTGTTCTGCAGATTTTTCGAACAGTGGGATTGATGGACCGGTATCAACGCTTTGTGAATGGTGAAGATATCGATACGTTAGTAGCGGAAGGTAAGGATTTTGAAAGAGAACACAATGTTGATCCCCGCACCCGCCGAGATGATCTTGTAAAGGTATCTGCACCTAAGAAGAAAGCCGAACCAGTTAAAGAGGACCTGCCTGAACCCGAGGTTGAGGTCGCTGAACCAGAACCGGAGCCAGAACCTGAGCTCGAACCCGAGCCAGCACCAGAGCCAAAACCCGAACCTGAACCAGAGCCCGAACCCGAGCCAGCATCAGAGCCGGAACCCGAACCTGAACCAGAGCCCGAACCCGAGCCCGCACCAGAGCCGGAACCCGAACCTGAACCAGAGCCCGAGCCAGAACCAGAGCCCGAGCCTGAACCAGAGCCCAAGCCTGAACCTGAACCAGAACCGGAAGCCAAAGAAAAAGCCGGATCCGATCAGGAAATAAAGATTACCGATGCTGCCAGGAAGCTGGCAGAAGAAGCAGGCATTGATCTGGCCAAAGTTAAAGGCACCGGGAAAGACGGGGCGATTTTAAAGGCCGATATCACAAAATTAATCAAGGATTAACCTGGTAACAGCGGGTATATTTCCTTCAAGACAGGATTGGGGAGGAAAACGTTGATAGATTTAATCACTTATATCGCCAAATCGCTTGTGGAAGATCCAACCCAGGTAAAAGTAACCCACCAGCGACAGCGGGATAGCATCAATTTTCAGCTTGAAGTAGCCCGGGAGGATATGGGGCGGGTTATTGGAAAAAATGGACGGGTGGCTAATGCAATCCGCACCTTATTAAATGTGCCAGCCTCAGGAATTGGCAAAAAAGTGAATCTTGACATTGTTGAACCGCAATGAATTCTGAGAAGAGCTTAAATATGAACACAGGTTTATCGCCCCAAGATGAACCTGTGTTTGTTGTTATAGGCAAGTTTCGCCGACCGCACGGCATACGGGGGGAAATTCGAATGTCTGTGTTAACGGATTATCCCGAAGTACTGACAAAGGGAATGGCTATCTATACTGGAGCGCAATATCATCCCTATACTATTAAAGCTGTCCGCTGGCATGGAGGCGACTTGCTGGTTTCCTTGCAGGAACTACCCGACCGCACAGCTGTAGAAATCTTCCGTAATATTATGGTATATATGAAAGGGGAGGATATTCCGGATTTGCCAGAGGATGAATATTACCCCCATCAGCTGATTGGGTTGAATGTAATCACAGATCAAGGGCAATCCTTGGGGACGATTAAAGAGATCATCTTCACGGGTGCCAATGATGTTTACGTGATGCAGCCGCCTCAAGGAAAAGAGATCCTGCTGCCCGCAATCGAGCAGGTTATCCTGGAAATCAAGCAGGAAGAGGGGTTTGTTCTGGTTCATATCATCCCGGGTTTACTGGACAGTTAATCCCATTTTTTCGTGGGGATCGTAAGGGGGATCTTGCCATCTGATAAAAAATCAATTTTACAGAAAAAGTATTAAGCCTTTTTTCTAAGACCTTGATCTGCGAGAGCATATCACTTGACATAGGTGAAAAATTTATGGTATTCTTTGCCCGGCTGGGGACTTAGCTGTCCTGCCGGGTTGAACAAGGGGGCGTGACATGAAGAATAATACCAAGTATTGGGTTGGATTTAATCTAGTAAAAGGAATCGGCCCGGTTCGCCTGGAAAAACTTCTTGGCTATTTTGGGGATATCCAGGTAGCCTGGGCAGCCAAACAAAATCAATTAAAGGTAGCTGGTTTGCCTGAAAAGGTCTGCCAGCAGTTGATAGATGTCCGGGTTCAGGTTTCATTGGAGGAATGGGAAGAAAAAATCCAGGAGCTTGGAATTCAAGTCTTAACCTGGGATGACCCAAATTACCCTGAGCGTTTACGGCAGATTCCCCCAATCCCCTTTTGTCCTCTATATTAAAGGAGATTTAATTCCGGAAGATACCTGGGGAGTTGGAATTGTAGGTACCCGGCGATACAGCGCCTACGGACGTCTCATAACCGAAAATATCACCCATATGCTTGTCCAGCAGGGTATAACTGTAGTTAGTGGATTAGCCCGGGGTATTGATGGGATTGCCCATCAGGCAGCTTTAGATGCAGGTGGAAGAACGATTGCGGTTTTTGGGTGTGGATTAGATCAAGTTTATCCGCCAGGAACGTCTCCGGATGGATCAAATTTCCCACCGAGAAACAGGATTATCTCGGGATTATCCAAAGCAATTATCATAGTAGAAGCTGGTGAGAGAAGCGGAGCAATGATTACAGCCAGTTACGCGGCAGAACAGGGAAAGGATGTTATTGCAGTTCCAGGAAAAATAACCGCACCGATGAGCAAAGGTACAAACTTGTTAATTAAACAAGGAGCCCATCCACTGCTTGATCCCCAGGACGTACTGGATTTGCTCAATATGACTCTGATTGCAGAACAGCGGGTAATCTGAACAACATTACCCGGTGATCCTAAGGAAGCGGTTTTATATCAAGCCGTTGGAGA
>CAZUMG010000001.1:10297-19334 GCA_964621895.1 uncultured Anaerolineales bacterium
GAACAACATTACCCGGTGATCCTAAGGAAGCGGTTTTATATCAAGCCGTTGGAGAAGAACCTCTTCATATTGATGAAATTTGTTCTCAGGTAAAAATGCCTATTGAGGAAGTTACTGCTACCCTGGCATTGATGGAGTTAAAGGGGATGGTACGAAAAACCTTTGGAATGAAATATGTTGCCATTCAGGAACGTTATTCTGGATATACAATTAGCAAATAACAGCTAAGCGAAGGAAACTATCATGTACGAGAACTATTATGCCGTAATCATGGCTGGCGGAGGTGGAACCAGACTCTGGCCCCTTTCACGTAAAAGCCGCCCCAAGCAGATGCTTAAACTTGGACAGGAGAAGACTTTGTTCCAGGTAGCCGTAGATCGCTTGCAGGGAATTTTCCCTCCCGAGAGGATCCTGGTTGTTACCGTGGAAGCGCAGGCAGCTGGTCTGCAAAAACAATGCCCACAGATTCCCCGGGAAAATTTCCTTTTGGAAACCATGCCAAGAGGAACTGCACCTGTGGTGGGATTTGCTGCCACGGTTTTAAATAAAAAAAACCCTGACGCAATTATGGCCGTCTTGACAGCTGACCATATTATTGGTAATTTAAAGCGTTTCCAGCAGATCTTAACAGCAGCATTCCAGGTTGCCAGTGAAGGTCATTTAGTTACCTTGGGCATAGCACCCAGCTACCCCGCGACCGGTTATGGTTATATCCGGCAAGGAGATTTGGTAGGTAGGTACCAGGAAATAGATGTTTTTCATGTTCTGGAATTTACTGAGAAACCTGCCCTTGAAGAAGCGGAAAGAATGCTTTCCACCGGAGAGTATGCCTGGAATTCTGGTATGTTTATCTGGAGAACGGAAGTAATTCTCCAAGAAATTTCCAGGCAAATGCCGGACCTTGCTGACCAATTGTCATTAATTGATCAGGCCTGGTATACACCGGAGCAGGCGAGTACCCTCCAGAAGGTGTGGCCTGAGATCAAACCACAAACCATCGACTTTGGCATTATGGAAAACGCTCCTGAGGTTGCCGTTATACCTGCTGCCGGATTGGAGTGGAATGATGTTGGGAGCTGGGAAGCGTTATTTGAACTGCTGCCTGTTGATCAAGATGGCAATATCTTCCAGGGTGGAGAGCATCTGGCTCTGGATTCGAAGGGAACAATTGTTTATTCAGTGGATAATCCGAGGATGGTCGTTACCATAGGAGCGGAGGATTTAATTATTGTTGATACCGGTGATATTCTGCTGATCTGCCGCCGGGATCAAGCTCAGCAGGTTCGTTGGGCAGTAAAAGAATTGGAAGCTGCTGGTCGGACCGATCTGATCTGAAAAAGATTAGGAAGTATTGATCGCAGGATTGGGGGACGTTTATTCGAATTATTTGGTTATCTTTTTGGAGGTTGGCATTGAAGGCTTATTGTGTGAAGTGTAAAGAAAAACGTGAAATGTTGTCACCCACAGCTGTTTTTACAGCGACCGGTGCACCGGGAACCCGGGGTGTTTGTTCAGTATGTGGAACGAAAATGTTCCGGATGGGGAAAACGGATGCCCATGAAGGCATGGCTGCTCCAGAAAACGCGGGGCGCAAGATCAAGAAAGAAAAACCCCGCAGCGGAAAGCTGGTAATTGTGGAATCTCCTGCCAAAGCGAAAACCATTGGGAGGTATCTGGGGAATGGGTATAAAGTTGTTGCTTCTGTTGGGCATGTGAGGGATTTATTAAAATCCAAACTTTCTGTAGATATTGATAATAACTTTGAACCTACTTATCGAGTACCCAATGACAAACGTGATGTAGTGAAAGAAATTAAAAAACTCGGTTCAGAAGCGGAGGAAATTTTCCTGGCTACCGACCTGGACCGGGAAGGGGAAGCGATTGCCTGGCACCTGATGGAAGCTGCAGAGCTGGATCCTGCCCGATCACGCAGGGTTGTTTTCCATGAAATTACCAGGGAAGCAATTGTGGAGGCCTTTGCTCATCCCGCAGCGATTAATATGAATCTGGTTGATGCCCAGCAAGGGAGAAGGATCGTTGATCGTCTGGTAGGATTTCAAATCAGCCCTATATTGTGGGATAAGGTACGGGGAGGCTTAACTGCAGGAAGAGTTCAATCTGTCTCTCTGCGCTTAATTGTGGATCGGGAAAGGGAAATTGAGGCATTTATACCAGAAGAATATTGGTCGATTCAAGCTGAATTGAGCCCTGCAAACGGGGAGGAAGAACTTCAGCGGTATCGGGCTGGTTTGACCCATCTGGATGGGAAAAAACTGCAGATAAATTCAAAAACCGAATTGGATCCGGTTTTGAAGGATCTGGAAACAGCCCGGTTCATCGTCAGAAAAATCCACCGGGGAACCCGGGAAAGGAACCCTTATCCACCTTTTATTACCAGCACATTACAGCAGGATGCCTCCCGGCAGCTAAACTATTCAGCCAAGAAGACCATGGCGGTTGCTCAACAGTTATACCAGGGTATTGATGTTGGCAATGCGGGAGAAACCGGTTTAATTACTTACATGCGTACGGATTCCACCAACGTGTCTGAGGTAGCCCAAAATAATTCCCGGAAATTTATTGAGTCAAATTATGGAAAGGATTACCTTCCTGTTGAAATTCCCCACTATACTACCAAAACAAAAGGAGCCCAGGAAGCTCATGAAGCGATCAGGCCGACATCCGTTTTCCGGACCCCTAAATCGATTAAGTCATTCCTGAAAAATGATCAATACCGCTTATATAAACTGATCTGGAAACGATTTATTGCTTCCCAGATGGCTGCAGCTGTATATGACACCATCAGCGTCATTATTGGAGCGGATGGAACGGAACATGGCTACGTTTTTCGTTCGTCTGGATCTAAAATTAGCTTCCCTGGTTTCCTGAAGGTTTATGACCAGGAAAATGGCAATGCTTCTCAGGCTGAAAAGGACCTGGAGAGTATTCCTGATAGCTTATTAGAAGACCAGCAGCAAAAATTGCACGAACTGCTGCCGGAGCAGCACTTTACCAAACCTCCTGCCAGGTATTCCGAAGCATCATTAGTCAGTACGCTGGAGGAAAATGGCATCGGACGGCCCTCAACCTATGCACCGATCATGGGAAAACTGGTCAAGCGAGGATATGTTGTCAAGGACGGCCGAAAGCTCCTGCCGACAGAGACCGGTTTTATTGTGAATGATCTGGTTTCAGAATATTTCTCATCTATTGTGGATGTAGGGTTTACCGCAGAGATGGAGAGGGAACTGGATCAGGTTGCATCTGGTGAAGAATATTGGCGGGATAGCGTCAAGGATTTTTACGGACCGTTTTCTAAGCAGTTGGAGTATGCGAAACAGGAAATGCCAAATATTGAACCCACTTATATATCTGTTGGCCGACCATGCCCGGAATGTGGACATGATTTGGTGCAGAAATGGGGACGCTATGGACTTTATATCGGGTGCAGTGACAAGCCCAATTGTAATTACACTGAACGGTGGGTTAAAAAGATTGGGGTGACTTGCCCTAATGATGGTGGCGACTTGATTGAAAAGCGCACCAGGAAAGGACGTATTTTTTACGGTTGCGATAATTACCCGGACTGTGATTTTGCCTCCTGGAAAAAACCTATTGCGACACCGTGTCCAAGCTGCGGAGGGATGTTGGTTGAAGCTAATAAAAAACATGCCCAGTGCACCGCTTGCTCCTTAGAATTTAATCTAAATAAGATTAATAAAGAAACTGCCTGATCAAAATATTTTCAATTGAAATATAGCCCTGCCAGGGTAAACCTTCTTCTCCTGGCAGGATTGGTAATATTAAAGCCCAAGCAATTGAATTTGACCCCAGCCCAATATTAAAGCAATTTATCTCAGGAAAATTTTCTAACAAGTTGGCATGGACCTTGCATCTATATAACTCAGAGTCCAGAGTTGTTGGGAGCATTGCAGGAAAACCATCTCTCGTCTACAATATGATTATCTGGCCTCCAGTTGCTTCCACTTTCATTATCTAATGGAGATTGATTATGGATACAGTACGGGATAGTTTTAGAAAGGGTCTTAACAGTCCCCCTATCATGGCCGCAGTAGGTATTGTGGTTGGGATCATCTTGGGTTTGATGTATGGTTGGGTGATCAGCCCGGTAGATTTTGTGGACGGCTCTATTGCCCAGCTGAGGGATGATCTTAAGATCGAATACCTGCGGATGGCAATCGATTCCTATGCCCTAAATCAAGATGCCGGTCTGGCTGAAGAGCGCTATGACCAATTGGGGGAGGAAGCATCATCCTATTTATCCGATATTGAATTTAACCCTCAAGGCCAATTAATCAGTGATATTGATTCCTTTCGGGCAGTGGTAGAACTGACATTCTTTACGGAAGATCTGCAGGATGTGGCTCCGGTTGAGGAGAAATCCAGCAGCAACGTCCTAAAATGGGCTTTGTTGGTTACCATTGTGTTGGCTGCTGCATTGGTTGTTCGCTACTTCCTCAGCAAACGATCTGGCGGAGGTGGCATGGTTTCGAAATCTGCAGTCAGCATGGCAGAGGAAATCACTTCCAAGGTGGATCCATCCAGTTTCAATGAGCGGGGTGAATCTCCCCCCATGCATCAATTTGTGACCACCTATGTATTAGGGGATAACCTATTTGACGATTCCTTCAGCATTGAATCAGCTGCCGGAGAGTTCCTGGGCGAATGCGGGGTGGGCATTTCTGAGGCCATTGGGGTCGGAGAGCCAAAGAGGGTAACTGCTTTTGAAGTCTGGCTTTTTGATCAGAATGATATCAAAACTGTTACCAAAGTCTTAATGAGCGGCCATGCTTTTTACGATGATGTAATTCGCTCAGAATTAGAAAAGAAAGGCGAACCTGTGCTTGCAGATCCCGGTGTTGAGTTTGTCCTGGCTACTAATAACCTGCGAATTATTGGCCGGGTAATGGATATGGGTTATGGGGAAGGTCCCCTGCCCGAGGAAAGTTTCTTTGACCGCCTGTCCATTGAATTATCCGTTTGGCCAAATGACGGGGCAAGTGAACCCGAACCTTTTGATTTTGACGAATTCTAAAGATCCCCTTTGACACATAAAAATAGGACCCGGAAAATTCAAAGTTCCGGGTCCTTTATTTTATGGATGGCATGCACTCTGCCCTGCAGCTATCATTCCGCTGATCCTGCTTTAGGCAATCCCAAGGATTTTCAGGGTATATTCCCCTCCTGGTGTTTTAATCTTGACTGATTCCCCAACCCTCTTGTCCAGCAATGCTCTGCCGATCGGTGAAACATGGGAAATCTTATTCTCATCTGGGTCAGCTTCCTTGCTTCCCACCAGATAATAAGTTTCTGCCGGGAAATCTTCTTCCTGAACAGTTACTTTACACCCAACCATGACTTTATCCTGCCCGTTGGTGTGATCTTGAACGATAATTGCGTAATGCAAAGTGTGTTTTATCTCAAGGATCTTCCCTTCCAGAAAACCCTGATCTTCCTTGGCTTTATGGTAATCTGCATTTTCTGAAAGATCTCCCATTTCAATAGCTGATTTAAGCCTGGCAGCGATTTCTTTACGTTTTGGCCCTTCTAATTCCTCCAGCTCCAGGAGAAGTTTTTCTTTGCCTTCTTGGGTTAAATAAATTTTCTCGTTGTCCTGCATGCCGTATTATCCTCTTATTCTGGTTATTAAGGTTTCCGCTTTGGGTTAAATAATTTCTCGTACTCGTCAATAGCATACCGGTCAGTCATCCCCGCCAGGTAATCACAGATAGACCTTTCCAGTCCTTTTTGCTCAATGCCGCTCTGGATGTGTTCTGGCAGCATCATGGGATCTTTCTGGTAGGCGGAAAAAAGCTCGCTGATAATTCGTTCAGCTTTCACCTGCATGCGGATTACCCGATGATTTTTGTATAGATTCTTGAATAAGAAATCTTTGAGTTCTCGATTATTCTCTTGCATCTGCTCACTGAATCGAACTACGTTGTAGGGCAGCATCTGAAGCTCTTTCACCGAAGTGACCCCACTTTTTTGAATGGCCTGGTCAGTGCTTTCGATACAATCCTCAACATCCAAACCAATCATCCGGCGAATGATTCTATTTCGGTCAAGCTCTTTTAATTGACCATCTTTCCAGTCCACGCTTTTTATCAGGATATTCCAGAGAGCCAGGTCTTTCAGCATAACAGGTGAAATTAAACCTGAGCGCAGTCCGTCATCCAGATCATGGGCCGAAAATGCCAGCTCATCTGCGGCGTTGGCGATCTGGGCTTCAAGATGCCCCCGCAGTTTGGGATCATAATCTTCCGCGTCAGAGATATCATACTCGGTTTCATGTTTGACAATACCTTCCAGGGTTTCCCAGGTCAGGTTCAGCCCTGGGAAATCCTCAAACCGATTTTCAAGTTTTGTGACAATCCGCAGGGATTGTTTGTTATGGTCAAATCCTCCCTGGTCCTTCATCAGCTTATTCAGGATCATCTCACCGGAATGACCAAATGGAGAATGACCCAGATCATGGGCAAGACAGATGGCTTCTTCCAGGTCTTCATTTGCTCCCAATGCCCGCGCTAACGTCCGGCCGATCTGGGCAACTTCCAGGGTATGAGTTAGACGTGTGCGGTAATAATCTCCCTCGGTGTTTAAAAAAACTTGAGTTTTATATTCCAACCGGCGGAATGCAGTGGTGTGCAGGATTCTATCGCGGTCCCGCTGAAATGCGGTCCTGTAAATAGGTTTTGTATCAGGATAAGTCCTTCCCTTACTATCCTTGCTGCGGATGCCATACGGTGCCAGACAATAATCTTCCTGTTCTTCCCGTTTTTCTCTTTTTATTGTCATAGTTGCCTCGTTTTCCTCATATTGTAGGCAAGTCCAGTTTAATGCAGGGACGGATGGCTGTCAACAGAGGCTTATTTTCCTGAGGTTTCAATTTGCTCAGAGAGATTGATGATTTCAGCAAGCAGCTGTTTTAATGTTTGCTGTGCCTGTTGATTCTTATCGTTTTCTGACCGGATAAACCGGGTATAAGGTTTAATGGTGTCCTTGATATTCTGAAGGCTGCGTTCAATTTCCTGGTTGAAGTGATCTGATAAGGACTTTGTGAGCCCTGATCGCATGATGTTTACTTTTTCGCGCATTTCTTTTTTTGCATTCCTGCGGCGCGTTGGGATGATGAATAATCCCAGGGCAGCCATAGCTCCTGCCAGTAAAATGCCAGTGACATCACTGGCAACTGTAGTTGCCAGGATAGTAACCAGGGTTCCCAATCCGACTGCACCAGCACTGATTGCCGCAGTGGCAGCAACTGCATTTTGGGCTCTCCGGGCAATTTCATCAGCTTCCCGGGTTTTGTCATATGTATCGATGACGCGTTTGGCTTCATCCCGGATGCTGCTGATTAAGCGGTCCCGGTCATAAATAAAATTACCAATATCGCCAACCATTCTATCTTTGTATTTTTGTCGTCCGACTGCGATATGGTCAGTAATTGCCTGCCATTGCTGCAGGTTGGCTTCTACCAGCCAATCGATTATCGCAGTAACCTTTCGTTCTACCTGGTCTGGAACATCAGCCACAACCTGTTCTTCGTAGGCGCTTTGAATTTTATCTTTTTTCATCAGGTCAAAGATTCTCGCCAATCGAATGTACTCGGTGAAAAAATCCTCTCCACGCTGCTCCATTTCCAGGAGGATCTTGACTATATCCGAAATCCTGAGCTGGAAACTTTCCAGCATATCCTTTTGAAAGATTACCAATTGATCTTCAACGTCTTTGATTAATACCAGGTCATCCTGGAGCAATTTCATCAGGTTCTGGTAGTATTCCGCATATTGGCTGGAGAGATGCTTTCCAACTCCAAGGGGATTAAGCAGTTTTAAAATTAAGCGGCTTTCCTGATCCAGGGTGTTAATAATGTATTTTTCCAAGGCTTCAAACCGGCTTTCTTCCCAAACAGATGGATCTCCCTGTTTGGCTTTTAATGCCAGGTGGGCACTTACCGGGAAGAGTTCAGGGGTTATTTGAAGGACTTTTTTGGCATTATCCATGACGAAGGCCTGGATTTCTTCCAAGGCTTCAGGGGATTGCAAAATATCTATTTTATTAATCACCAGGACAATCTTTTTCCCCCAGGCCCGGATCTTTTCCAGGAATATTCTTTCACTCTCTGTGTAAGGCCGGTCAGCGGAGGTAATAAACAAGATCAAATCTGATCGGGGTACAAACAGGGAGGTGATTTCTTCATGTTCCCGGATGATAGCATTGGTCCCGGGTGTGTCTACAATGCTGATTTCCTGCAGGAAAGGGGCGTTGAGAGTGATGCTTTCCACATTTTCAGAAAGTGTGGATTTGCTTTCTTCTGGCCCGTAACGGAGAATATTGACCTTTGTCGTTGTTGGGGTAACCCCTTCTTTGAGAATCTTGTCTCCCAGCAAGGCGTTGATAAACGCGCTCTTGCCAGCATTAAACTCACCAACGACTACCAATAAAAAGAAATCATCCAGCTGGTTGATCGATTCCGCCAGAGCTTTTTGATCTTCTTCCTTGATGCCGTACCCCACCAAGGCGATTTGAAGCTGATTGAGAACAGCTCGCTCCTTGGCCAGGAGTTCTTTCTGTTTTTTAGTTAAAATATCCATGCTTCCTCTTTGCTTGTGAAGGTGATATTAATTATAACCCATTGATTTTTTGAATTATTTGCAGGAGGTATCCGGAAGTGGAAAGTCAAGGATATCTACTTGTGCAGCCAGGTTCCCTGGGAGTGTCCAATCAGCACCTGGTGTATGCTTCCCGAATCTTCGCCTGAAAAGATCAGGGCATTTAAACCCGGGAGCAAGCTGACTAAATCAAGCATTTGTTTTACTTTGTCTTGCATACCTCCGGTGACATCTGGAGCTCCAGATTGGCCCAGCCTTTCCTGGAGAGCTGGTAGGTCAACTGGAGTAATTTCCTCAAGCAGGGATGTACACCGAGGGAAATCTTCCCAAACCCCAGGATCCCGACCTGCCAGGAGAATTCGTCCGGGGTGTAAGGCCTTCGCTAAATGAACAAAAAGGTC
>CAZUMG010000001.1:19434-20777 GCA_964621895.1 uncultured Anaerolineales bacterium
TATTTTTTCCCGGAAGTATGCCCAAACGATCCAGAACCATGTCCCAAAACGAGCTGGAGGTGAGGATTTTCCTGGAGTGATTCTGCAATTTCTTCTGCGATGCGCTGGATCAGGTCATTCCGGGGTGTTCGCGGAGAAAGTTTATCGGTGATTAAAGATCCACCCAGTTTTAGAAAAACCAGATCCTTGCCAGTCTGAATCATTCCGATTTCGCTCATATAGGTATTGTAGTCAGGGCTTGAGGAGTGGTCAAGAGAAAGGAACAGGGCGGATCAGATCGCCGCCCTGTTCGATTTGATGTTTGGGTTGTAATCAACCGGCGGGTTAGCTCCAAAAAGCCGGCCAGATTAGTTTTACAACAGTATCCAGGATGATTGTCAGGAGGAATAATCCCCCAAAACGACGGGTATGATGAAAAGCAGCTGCCACATAGTAATTTGGCCAGACATCCGGAAAACCCTCTGGTTTTTCGTCTGGTTTCGGGTGTGAGAGAATCGGCCAGATTTCGATTAAAGTTGGTATGGCCAGCAAGGTCAGCAGCATAACCGGAGTAAAGAAATGCGTCCAGATCAAGTAGATGACTATCAGGTAAGAAAGAATTAACAAGGCGGTCATTCCCCAGCGGGAGGCAGTCTCACCCAGAACAACCGGTAGGGTATGAATCTTTCTTTCTTTATCTTGCTGAAGTTTATCAATGTGCTTGCCAATTAACATGGAAGTGACCCCAAAGCCATGGGGTAAACTTGCTAAAGCAATGGTCCAATCCCAAGGAAGACCGGTGATGACGTAATATCCCCCCGCGACCATCAAGGGACCCCAAACGATCAGGACAGCGACCTCGCCGAGAGCAATATATTTGAGAGGATAGGTGTAAAACAAAACAAAAAATACACCCAACCCTATCAGCAGCCAGGTCCCTTCACCCCGCATCAAGCCCAGGGCAACGCCGCAGGCCGCTGCCAGTAAGCCGGTCACGCCGGCATAGGTGAGTAATTCTTTTTTAGTCATCAAGCCGTGCAGCAGGGGCTGCGGCCCATACTGAGCCCGATAGTAATTATCGACATCCACACCTTTGACGAAATCCGTATAATCATTAAGGAAATTATTGGTTCCGTGCGCCAGGAATAATCCCACCGTTACCAGGATCCAACGCCAGAAATCGAAGGCGCCAACCCGGACAGCGAAGATCCCTGCGAAGGCAGCGGATAATAAGGTCGTTACCAGGACTGCTGCCCTGGTGGCAATTAACCATCGGGATATTAAATCCAATTCATCCCATTCTTCCTTGCTGATTCTGGGGATTATTTGTAAAGCTTTACGCCACATCGAAAAATTCATCGGTT
>CAZUMG010000001.1:20877-22292 GCA_964621895.1 uncultured Anaerolineales bacterium
ATGCGCTCCCGGTCATGATCCCAAAGATCTCTGACTTGCTGCACGGCCCTCAAGGTGTCTCCTGGTTTTCCGCAGCTGGCAATCAAGATTGAAAACGGAGTCGGGATGCTGAGAAAATGGAAAGGTTCACCTTTCTGATAATAAATAGGTTTTTGATAGGCGATGACGGTATTATCAATTCCGGAAGGAGTCCCATGGTGGATCTTTTCCACTTCAAAAGCGAGTTGAGATACCTGTTCGTCTGATAATCGCTGGCCCAGAAATGCGGAAAAAGCCCGGATGAGGGCAACCGAGACTGCAGCTCCCGAGCCCAATCCTGATGAGGTGGGAATTGTTGAGGAAATCATAATCCTGCAGGACGGGACATCGTTCAACGATCGATTTCCCAGTACCTCTGCTATGGCTGCCCGCAGGGGGTGATCGCTACCAAGTTCATCAAGAGATGCAAAAAGGTGAATATCTGGTGCTTCAAGGCTGATACCACCGGGATTGCCGGCAATGACTGGGCTGACAACGGCTCTGGCTTGCAATGAAAGCACAGGAATGGCGATGGCTGGTTCACCGTAAACGACGGCATGTTCACCAAAAAGAATGACTTTCCCGGGGGCTGTTGCAGTAAATGCTGGCATGGTTCAGTTAATATAGAAAATCAGCAGGATGCAAATTGACCAGAGGATTATCGCGGTTTGCAGTGGACGATCACTCAGGGCGATTTCTTCCGGAGCGCCTCCTTGCCCGATTTGAATGAGGTAGAGATAGCGGAAGATGCCATAGACTACAAAAGGAATAGTCAGCATCATGGAATGGTTTTCAGGAAGATTTGGGGCTGAAAAAGTATACAGGCTGTAAGCGACAATGGTTGTCCCGGAAACGATATTTATCAGCTGATCAAGCAGAATGATGGAGTAACCATCCAGGACCGGGCGAATACTTCCAGAATTCTTCAGCTGCAAAACCAGTTCAGCTCGCCTTTTACCGAAGCCGATAAACAGGGCAAACAGGGACGTCACCACAAATAGCCAGGGAGAAAAGCGTTTAACTTCGATGAGGGTCGTTCCGGATGTTACCCGTAAAAGATAAAAAGAAGCCAGCACCAGGACGTCAATCAGCGGGATGTGTTTTAATTTGAACGAATAGAGTAAATTCAAGACAAAGTAGATCGCACAGATGATTAAAAATGCCGGCGAGAGCAGGTATGCCAGGGGAAAGGAAATTAGCAGGAAAAGAATTCCAAATGTCCAGGCTGCCCGGATCGACAATTTACCGGAAGCAATCGGCCGGAGCTTTTTTGTGGGGTGCTGTCGATCTGATTCCAGGTCTGCCAGGTCATTAAAGATATAGACAGCACTGGCAATAAGACTGAATATAGCCGCTCCCGCCAGGGTATGAAGGAAAGCGGATTGGTTTAGCAATTT
>CAZUMG010000001.1:22392-32605 GCA_964621895.1 uncultured Anaerolineales bacterium
GGCTTCTTGTAATGGCAGGGAAAGTATTCCATCTTGACCAGGTAATCATGAAGGCTTCCCAGCTGGTTTTGCCGGAAGACGATCTCCGCGTTCTCCCTGATCCCAGATTTGTCTCCCGGGGAGGCGAAAAACTCCAGGCAGCGTTTGACCATTTCCCCATCTCAGTAAATCAGCTTGTTTGTGCCGATATTGGAGCTTCGACAGGAGGTTTTACTGATTGCCTTCTGCAAAATGGAGCTTCCCGGGTCCTTGCCATTGATGTGGGTTATGGGATATTGGATTGGCGTTTACGCAACGATCCCCGGGTGGTTGTTATCGAAAGAACCAACGCCAGAACATTGGAAAATGTACCCATCGAGGTCGAATTCATCACAGCAGATGTTTCTTTTATATCAATCCGAAAAATTCTTCCGACGGCTTCACATTGGTATAGACCAGGTGGAGGTGATGCGGTTGTGTTGATTAAGCCGCAGTTTGAAGCCACCAGGGAGGAATCTGCCCGTGGTGCAGGTGTGATTACAGATCCGGATATTCATCAACGCATTCTCGCTGAAGTGCTCAGGTTCGCTGCTGCAAATCATTATCATATTAAGGGGTTAATTCAATCGCCGCTTCTGGGGCCGGAAGGCAATGTCGAATTTTTGGCCTGGTTGGGATTTCCCGCAGAAGGCAATGGAGAAAAAAATATTCAGAACTGCCTGAAAGCATTGTTCTGACTCCAGCACCCTCAACTTGCTGGTGGATAAGCTTGCTGGGGGATATGGGAATCAGCCTGGCAGGTTTACTGACCCCAGGTTTATTTTATGAGAGGCAAGAAAAGCTAGCACTGCCCGAAGAGACCATTTCCCTTGGAGGAGGTCATCGGGTATACTAGCCCCTGCTTATGGATATCAACAGAATTAGAAACTTCTCAATTATTGCTCATATCGATCATGGGAAATCAACTCTCGCAGATCGACTGCTGCAGATCACCGGAACTGTTTCTGAGCGGGATATGGCAGACCAGGTATTGGATAATATGGACCTTGAGCGGGAGAAAGGGGTCACCATTAAGGCATCTGCCGTTCAAATGAAATATACTGCCCAGGATGGTTTGGAATATGAGCTGAACTTAATTGATACCCCCGGTCATGTGGATTTTGGATATGAAGTCTCCCGGGCTTTGGAAGCTTGTGAGGGGGCTTTGTTAGTTGTGGATGCTGCCCAGGGTATGGAAGCCCAAACGCTTGCCAATATGTACGCGGCTTTGGATGCTGATCTGGAAATTATTCCAATCATCAATAAAATCGATTTACCAGCAGCCCGTCCGGATGAAATTGCCCAGGATATCAGCGGATTGTTGGGGACCCCGCCTGAAAAGATCCTGCGCATTTCAGCTAAAGCCGGAGAGAATATCCTGCCCGTATTGGAAAAGATTGTCCTGGAAATCCCTCCACCGAAAGATAATCCTGGATCGCCGCTGCGGGCTTTGATTTTTGATTCCCATTACAATCCCTATAAAGGCGTAATCGCTTACATCAGGGTTTTTGATGGGAAAATCACCCGTAAGGATAAACTGCTCTTAATGATTGCCGGAAAGGAGCTTGAGCCCTTTGAATTGGGTGTTTTTTCACCAGCGATGAAACCCGTAGATGTGCTCTATCCGGGAGAGGTTGGTTATGTCGCGACTGGTTTAAAATCAGTCCATGAGTGCAGGGTGGGGGATACCTTTACCTTTGCAGACCATCCGGCAGCCCAGCCCCTGCCAGGTTATAAGCAGGCCAAACCGATGGTTTTCGCTGGCTTTTTTCCGGTGGATAACGAGGCTTACGGAAATTTGCGGGATGCCCTGGATAAATTGCAGCTAAATGACGCCGCCCTGGTATTTGAGCCTGAGTCATCCCAGGCACTTAATCTGGGGTTTCGGTGTGGATTTTTGGGTATGTTTCACATGGAAATTATCCAGGAAAGATTGGAACGGGAATATAATCTGGATATCATCGCCACCGCCCCTTCAGTTAAATACCGCGTAATTATGCGGGATGGGGAGATCGCAGAGATCAATTCTCCGGCAGACTTGCCAGATCGCAGCCTTGTGGAGGAAATCCAGGAGCCCTGGATGAATTTACAAATATTTCTCCCGGTGGTGTATTACGGTGCAGTTATGGAGCTGGTGACCTTGCGGCGCGGGACT
This sequence comes from uncultured Anaerolineales bacterium, assembly GCA_964621895.1. Classification (GTDB taxonomy): domain Bacteria; phylum Chloroflexota; class Anaerolineae; order Anaerolineales; family UBA11858; genus B10-G9. The sequence goes on from CAZUMG010000001.1 coordinate 24,566, forward strand.
TATGTCAGCCAAGATTATCCTTCACCCGGTCGTGTTCAGCTTAATTTTCAGATACCGCTTGCTGAATTGATTGTGGATTTTTTTGATTACCTGAAATCAGTAACTCGCGGATATGCTTCCATGGATTATTCCTTTGCTGGCTACCGATCTGGGGATTTGGTTAAGTTGGATATCCTGGTGAATGGAGAAGCAGTAGACGGGATGGCATCCATCGCCCACCGGGACAAAGCCTACCGGAAAGGCAGACTTCTGGTGTCCCGATTAAAGGACTTGATCCCCCCCCAATATTTTGCCGTCCCGATTCAGGCATCAGCCGGAGGCAAGATTATTGCCAGGGCAGACGTGAAAGCCCTCCGCAAGGATGTAACTGCAAAGCTGTATGGTGGGGATGTTACCCGTAAAAGAAAATTGCTGGAAAATCAGAAAGAAGGGCGGAAACGCCTGAAAAGAATTGGCAATGTAGATATTCCCCAGGAAGCTTTTATGGCTGTTTTAAGGCTGGAAGATGACTGATCGGAAAATCAGGAAGGTTGAATTCAGGGTTGTGCTGGGGATCCTGTTAAGCCTGGCAGCTATGGCTGTTTTATTCTTAATAATTGATGAAAAGCAGGTCCTGATTGAATTGAAACAGGTCAGGCTGGTGGTTATCATAATCGTGCTGGCATTGGTAACCGTCTCACTTCTCACCCGGGCTGCAGCCTGGCGGATCATTTTGCATAAAAGAATTTCACTCTGGCGGTCGTTTACTGTTATAAATTCAGGATATTTCGTCAACACGGTCTTGCCTTTCCGCCTCGGTGAGCTAGCCAGAGCGTTTTTATTGCTGCCCTCGGGAATCAGTTTCTGGGAGGCGCTGCCGACCATAGTTCTGGAGCGGCTCTTTGACATCGGGTTTGTCGTCATCCTTTTTTTTATCACCCTGCCTTATACCCTAAATTTTCATCAGGGAATTGCCTACGCATATATCATGGCAGCCCTGGTTCTGGTGGGTTTGACCAGCTTGTATTTCCTGGTTCGCTACCAGGACAGGATTATCAGCTGGATTGATCAAATCTCCTCGTCTGGTTCAAAGCTAATCCCCCGGATAAAGAATTTGGTAAAATCAGTCCTGTCCAGCCTGGTAATCCTTACCGATCCGCTCCAGGTAGGGAAAGTGTTTCTATGGATGTTAATCAGCTGGAGCATAGCCCTGGCCACTCAATATCTGCTCTTGCGAGCATTGATACCGGATGCAAAATTGCTTTGGGCCGCCTTTGCCCTCGGTGCGGTAGGTCTGGGGGTATCCATACCCTCGTCACCAGGAAACATTGGTTTGTACGAAGCTAGTATAACCCTGGCATTATCTGCCTTTGGCGTAGATCATTCGACAGCCTTTACTTTCGCGCTGCTCAGCCACCTGCTCAGCCTGGCAATCACAACTCCCCTGGGATCGTTTGGGCTGGTTCGGGAAGGATATGCATTAAGGGATGTCTGGCAGTTTAGGAATCAAAAGGAAAACTTAATATGAGCACATCAACATTGATCACGGGCGGCGCAGGTTTCATCGGGATAAATTATGCGGCCCGCCTGCTCACCCGGGGCGACCAGGTCACTATTTTTGATAACCTTTCCCGGGCTGGAACCTCAGGTAATATTGCCTGGCTCCAGGAAAAATTTGGGAAAGAGTCATTTCAACTGATGATTGGAGATGTCCGCTCTCCAGAAGCGCTTAAGGATGCAGTACCTTCTGCTGATCTAATTGTGCATCTGGCCGCTCAAGTAGCGGTGACCTCCTCAGTGCTCGACCCCAGGACAGATTTTGAAATCAATGCCCAGGGAACCTTAAATGTTCTGGAAGCTGCCCGAAAATCCCCAAAAAATCCCCCGGTACTATATGCCTCGACGAATAAAGTGTATGGTAATCTGGATGATGTCAAGGTTGCTGAAGGTGAGACCAGCTACTATTTTCCAGACCATCCTGAGGGCATCCCGGAGACTCAAACGCTGGATTTCCATTCTCCTTACGGCTGCTCCAAAGGCGCAGGAGATCAGTATGTCCGGGATTATCACAGGATCTTCGGGCTGCCTACTGTAGTATTCCGCCAGAGCTGCATCTATGGCCCCCACCAATTCGGAATTGAAGATCAGGGTTGGGTCGCCTGGTTTGTCATTGCGGCGGTTACGGGGAAACCTATCACAATTTACGGCGACGGAAAGCAGGTTCGCGATTTATTGTTTGTTGATGATTTATTATCAGCTTATGACCAGGCTGCCGCAAATATTGATAAGACTGCCGGACAAATATATAATATTGGGGGTGGTAAAGATAACACCCTGTCAATTTGGAAAGAATTTGGCCCATTATTAGAAAAAGAATTAGGCAAGGAAATTCCTGTCTCCAGGGAACCTTGGCGGCCAGGAGATCAGCGTGTTTTTATTGCTGATATTCGCAAAGCGACCCTTGATTTTGGCTGGAAACCGGAGATCAATGTCCCTGCAGGGATTAGACAACTCTTTGACTGGGTGCATGCCAACCGGGAGTTATTCTGAAATATCAATCGGAAACCAGGCAGCCCTAGCGAGTTGAGTTCGCTGGCATGAAGATATTAACTGTACTCACTTACTACCGACCTCACACCAGCGGGTTAACGATTTATGTTGAACGTCTGGCAAAATCCCTGGTTAAGCTGGGCCACCAGGTGACTGTGCTGACCTCCCAATATGAAAAGAGCCTGCCCACGGATGAAATTAAGGATGGGGTGAGAATTATTCGAGCACCGGTAATTTTTCGGATAAGCAAAGGTGTGATTATGCCAACCTTTGGATGGCTGGCCTGGAAGCTGGTTCTTGATCATGATGTTGTTCATTTACATCTTCCTCAATTTGATGCTGCTGGAATTGCCCTGCGGGGACGCATCTTGCGCAAGCCAACATTGATAACCTACCATTGTGATCTTCTGCTGCCAAAAGGCATATTTAACTGGTTTATAAATAAGGTTGTTCACCTGATGAATTATCTGGCTGGCCTGCTTGCAGATAGAATCAGCGCGTATACGGATGATTTTGCAGCCCATTCTCCATTTTTACAGCATTTTTCTAACAAAGTCCGGGTGATTTTGCCCCCTGTGGTGATGCCGGACTCCTCCCCTGAAGCAATCCGGGAATTTAAAAGGAAAACCAATCCGGAAGATCTGGCACCAGTTATTGGCATGGCAACCCGCTTTGCATCTGAAAAAGGTGTAGAAGTCTTGCTGCATGCCCTGCCAACTATTATGGAAACATATCCCCATGCCGCAGTGCTCTACGCCGGGCAGTACCAGGGTGTCATGGGTGAGCAAGCTTATTTTGACAAGCTGCTTCCCATTATTCAATCCTACCAGGAGACTGGACAATGGTTTTTTTTGGGAATATTGGACCCGGCAGAGATGTCCCTCTTTTACAACAACCTGGATGTACTCCTGGTGCCCAGCCTCAATTCAACGGAAACTTTCGGGTTAGTTCAAATTGAAGCCATGCTTCAAGGAACACCAACTGTGGCTTCAAATCTCCCGGGCGTCCGGGTTCCTCCAAAGCTAACCGGCATGGGGGAAGTGGTTCCGGTGGGAGACCCGCAGGCTTTGGCTGAGGCAGTCATCCGGATTGTTTCCCACCCGGAGGAATATCAGGGCTCACCTGCCGAAATTAAAAAGATGTTTAACCCCCTGGTCAACGCGGATGCCTATCTGCGTATTTATCAAGAATTATTAGGGGAGCTGTCTTGAAAGACTACCTGACACTTCATCTGCAAGACCTTCCCTATTTTCGAGCCTTGTTACGCGCGGTCGAGGCTCGTTTTTATGAAGATATCTCCCTGGTCCACCCTGTGCTGGATCTGGGTTGTGGTGATGGCCATTTTGCTTCTCTCGCTTTTAATGAGCCGCTGGAAATGGGATTAGATCCCTGGTGGGGACCTATTCGGGAAGCGTCAGGTCGCAGCGCCTATCAAAATCTGGTTTGTGCTGAAGGCGATCACATGCCTTACCCCCGGGATTATTTTTCCAGTGCAATAAGCAATTCGGTTTTGGAACATATCCCTGATCTTGATCCGGTTATTGCTGAGACAGCCCGGGTGTTAAAACCGGGATCCCCTTTTATATTTTGTGTGCCCAATCACCGGTTCCTGGAGACGCTCTCTCTGGGAAGATGGCTGGATAAGATTAAACTTCCCGGTCCAGCCCGAAGCTACCGGAGATTTTTTAACCGTATCTCTCGCCACTATCATTGTGATTCCTATGGAATTTGGAAGCAAAGACTGGAAAAATTTGGTTTTGAAATTGAGGACAGCTGGGATTATTTTCCTCCCCGTGCTCTCCAGGTACTGGAATGGGGTCATTTATTTGGAATTCCATCCTGGTTTAGTAAACTTATCTTTAATAAATGGATCCTAGCACCAGCTCCCTGGAATTTATTCCTGTCTAACCGCATCGTCAGGACCCATTATGATCAGGATCCCAGAAGCGATCTGGGTGTTTATTCATTTTATATTACCCGGTGGACCGGAAAGCACTGATCCGCCTGAGACCAGGTACTTATGGATGAACCAAGCGTTCTTGATTTTATCTTGGATAAACTTGCCTTCTGGAGAGAATCAACGCTGACGATTCCCCCCGAGGAAGAGCAGGATAAATCAGCCGGTCTGAAAGCCAGGACAGACCAACTAACCTCACCCGGCTGGAGAAAAATTTTTGTATTCCTGCCAGCGCTGTTTGCGGTTATTGCCCAAATGTTTTGCGAACCGGAGAATCGCTCCACATCGCTGGCTATTTTCTTTTACATTGCAGCGGCCGTCAGTTTTGTTCTGCTGGTTCTATTTAGAGAGTGGAAAATTGATCCTTTGCCCCCCGAGGAGGGAGAAGCGGGAGAGTTTACTTTCCGCTGGATGCAGTTATTAATTGGCGCGGTAATTTCTACCCTGTCATTTTTCTTTTTTATTGGCAACCTGTTTAATTTTATTAACCTTACACTGTGGTTGGTTGGACTGGTTCTCACCTGGTGGGCTGTCTGGATTCCTGAAAATTGGTTAGAAAAGATCAAAACTGCCTGGCGGCGTTTTTTGGGGGAAGGTTTTCAAGTGACTCCCTGGATGATCCTGGTTGCAGCTGTATTTCTGCTGGCGGCTTTTTATCGGCTGTACTTGCTCAAACAGGTACCTCCCGAGATGTTCAGTGATCACGCAGAAAAATTAATTGACGTTTCAGATGTGCTCAAGGGACAATATTACATTTTCTTCCCCAGAAACACCGGGAGGGAAGCGATTCAAATGTATCTGACAGCTGCCGTTTCAAAAATCTTTGGCACAGGAATTTCCTTTCTTAGTTTGAAACTGGGAACCTGCCTGGCAGGAATATTCTCACTACCGTTTATCTATTTATTGGGAAAAGAGATCAAAAATAAACAGGTTGGATTGCTGGCTATGTTCTTCGCAGGAATCGCCTATTGGCCAAATGTGATCTCCCGGGTGGCATTAAGATTTGCCCTTTACCCGGCATTTGTAGCGCCTGCTTTGTATTTTTTGATCCGGGGGTTAAAAAGAAAACGCTGGAATGATTTCTTGTATGCCGGCCTTGCTGTGGGCATTGGGCTGCATGGATACAGTCCCTTCCGGATTGTGCCTTTTGCGGTGATTGCTGTTTTATTAATCTATTTTCTGCATACCAAATCAATTCACAATCGCCGGATGGCAGTCATTTCTCTCCTGTTAGTTGGATTGATTTCCTTGATAATTTTCCTGCCCCTTGGGCGTTATGCTCTTGACAATTACGACTTGTTTGCCTACCGGATGCAAACCCGGATGACTGATGCAGAACAACCTATCCAGGGGTCAATTTTAAGCATTTTCCTCTCAAACTTATGGAAAGCGCTGATCATGTTTCAGTGGGATAACGGCCAGATCTGGGTGCATTCAGTGCCCGATCGACCAGCCCTGGAATGGATCTCGGCAGCGATGTTCAGTCTGGGCGTAATCCTGCTAGCGGTGCGATATATTAAACACCGCCATTGGGTTGACCTGACTCTGCTGACTTTAATACCTATCCTGATGCTCCCTTCTATTCTGTCATTTGCCTTTCCCGATGAAAATCCATCTTTAAATCGGACGGGCGGCGCTATCATACCTGTATTTATCATTATTGCTTTTGCAGTTGAAAATATCATCTCTAATTTGAGATCAAGCTTTCCCTCCCGGTGGGGAAAATGGCTTTCGGTGGGTATGGTCCTGCTGTTTGCCGGGATCAGTCTACAGACTAATGCCCGCCTGGTGTTTGTTGATTACTACCAAGAATTTAAATCGCGTGCTTGGAACACATCAGAGATTGGCGCGGTAATCCGGCAATTTTCTGACACTATCGGTGATCAAGACCATGCCTGGGTTGTTCCTTATCCCCATTGGGTAGATACCCGCCTGGTGGGAATCCAGGCGATTGGGCAGGTCAGGGATTATGCCCTTTGGCCGCAGGAAATTCAGACAACCGAAAACGTATCCGGTCCGAAACTGTATATTTTCAGACCCGATGATCAGGAAACCAATCAAATTCTCCATGACCTGTATCCGGATGGTATTATGGATAAGTTTCAATCTGAGGTTGATGGCAGGGATTTTATGCTTTTTTACGTGCTGCAGTAAACTGGCGGTAATGGACCTTTATGGAAAAATACACAAATCCTGGAATTAAACGCTTTTTAGTTGGTTTTCTGCTGATTGTAATCCTGGCAATTGGCGGATATTTACGTTTTATTGGAATGGATTGGGATGTGGAACAACACCTCCATCCAGACGAACGCTTCTTAACCATGGTCGAGTCCAGCCTGGTGCCGGTTTCCAATATCTCGGAGTACTTTGATACCTCGATTTCTACCCTGAATCCGAATAATCAGGGGCACTCTTTTTATGTTTATGGTACTCTGCCGATTTTTATAGTCCGCTATGCTGCCGAATGGATTGGGAAAGATGGTTACGGCAGTATTTATTTGGTGGGAAGATCTCTCTCCGCCTTGGTGGATTTGCTGTCGGTAGTCCTGGTGTTTTTTATCGGGACCCGATTATACAATCGGAAAGTGGGCTTAATTGCCGCCGCTTTTTCATCCCTGGCAGTTCTTCAAATTCAGCAAGCCCATTTTTTCACTGTTGACACCTTTGCAACTTTTTTCACCTTGCTGGCAATCTATTTTGCAGTTGAAATTATCACGGCGAAGGATGAGCGGGTTGATCTGGTTTCCTTCCTGTTATTTGGCGTCTCTTTGGGGTTGGCGGTAGCATCAAAGATCAATGCGGCACCGGTAGCATTTACCCTGCCCCTGGCCGCCCTGCTCTTCTGGACTGGATTATCAGAGGAAAACAAATCCCAGCTATCACCAAAGATTGCCCTTTACCTGGTACTGGCTGCTCTGATCAGCCTGGCAACCTTCAGAATTTTCCAGCCCTACGCGTTCAAAGGTCCTGGATTTTTCAATTTTGGATTAAATGAAAATTGGGTCTCGGGATTAAGGTCCCTCCAGGCGCAAACCTCCGGGGATGTAGATTATCCGCCAGCTTTGCAGTGGGCCAGGCGACCGATCTGGTTTTCTTTTCAAAACATGCTGATCTGGGGATTGGGAATACCTTACGGTATTCTGGCTTGGACAGGATTTGGCTGGATGGGTTGGAACATGGTTTCCAAAAAAACCTGGAAACCGCATCTGATCTTGTGGTCCTGGACAGCTTTTTATTTTGTCTGGCAATCTCTTCAATGGAACAGCACCATGCGCTACCAGCTGCCGATTTACCCCCTGATGGGTATTTTTGCCGGCTGGGTGCTGGTTGAACTTTGGAATTATTTAAAGAATGGCTCTGTTCGGTTGTTTGGATGGACAGTGCCAGTCAAACCAATCCGCATGCTGGTGATGGCGATCGGGCTGATTTCGTTGTTACTGACCGGGGGATGGGCTTACGCTTTCTCTCGTATATATACAACACCGCATCCCCGGGTGGCAGCGACCCTGTGGATTTTCCAGCATATCCCGGGAGCTGCAAATTTGGAGATTGAT
>CAZUMG010000001.1:32705-35068 GCA_964621895.1 uncultured Anaerolineales bacterium
ACTGTTTACGATCATCCCAAGGTGTTCGTATTTAAAAAATCAGCTGATTTTAATCGTGGGGAGGTTGCAGCGATTCTCAAACGTGTAGACCTCACCAAGGTGATTCACCTCACGCCAAAGCAGGCAGGAAACCAACCTGGTGACTTAATGCTCCCTGCAGGGCGTTTGGCCGAGCAGCGCGCAGGAGGTACCTGGAGTGACCTGTTTGATCCGAATGCTTTTCAGAACCGATATCAGGCGGCAGCGGCAGCGATCTGGTATTTGGCTGTGTTTGGCCTGGGGGTGCTGGTTTATCCCCTAATGCGGAAAGTTCTGACTGGTTTGAAGGATTTTGGATATCCGCTGGCACGCACTTTCGGATTACTGCTGTTTTCATACCTGGTCTGGATGGCGGGATCTCTTGGGATACCTATGTTGAGAAGCAGCCTGCTTGCTGTTCTAGTGCTGCTTGCCTTGGTTGGAGTCTACACCGGGTACCATCAGCGGGAATCCCTGCTCCAGGAATGGCAGGAAAAGAAAAAGTATTTTTTGATTATTGAGATTGTGGCAATCTCGTTATTTATGCTGGCTTTGCTGATCCGTTATGGCAACCCCGATTTGTGGCATCCCTGGAAGGGCGGCGAAAAGCCAATGGATTTCTCTTATTTTAACGCGGTATTAAAGAGCACTACCTTTCCACCTTACGATCCCTGGTTTGCTGGGGGATATATTAACTATTATTACTATGGATATGTGTTCGTAGGTGTATTGGTCAAATTGCTCGGTATCGTTCCTTCGATTGCCTATAATCTCATTCTGCCAACCTTGTTCATGATGCTGGGCCTGGGAGCGTTTTCCATCTCATGGAATTTGCTCAAGGATACCGGTTCTAAAGGAAGCGGTGAAGATCTGCCTTACCTCGCAGGGGGTGCGGGTGTCCTGGGCATGATCGTTTTTGGGAATTTAGGGGTACTCAGGATGGTTTTTCAGGGGTTACAGCAGCTGGCATCTGGCGGGATAAATGTTCTGGATGGAAATATTTTCCAGAGATTCAAATGGACCTTATTAGGGCTTGTCCAACTTTTTATGGCAAAAACCCTGCCGTACCGTCTGGATGAGTGGTACTGGAATCCCAGCCGGGTCATCGGAGCAGAACATGGTGGTCCAATTACAGAATTCCCCTTTTTCACCTTTCTCTATGGTGACCTCCATGCCCATTTTATCGCTCTTCCGCTCACCGTTCTGGCAATAGCCTGGATGTTATCGGTTGTTAAAGCTGCCCGAAATCCCCGCGGATCCCAATCTGGATTAGCGATGCTGGTTGGATTGCCCTTCTTTGGTGCCCTGGCCGTGGGGGTTCTGCGCCCAACGAATACCTGGGATTTTTATCCTTATCTTGCCTTGGGGGGAGCTGCCCTGATCTATGCCTGGTGGCAGGACTCCAAACAGGAAGGCTACCGTTGGTTCCGTCCTGTGATTCAGATCCTGATATTCCTGGTCTTTGCTTATCTAACCTTTCAACCGTACGCCAATTGGTATGGACAGGGATATACCAGTTTTAAACCCTGGTATGGATCGCACACACCAATCAATGATTATCTCATCCATTGGGGTTTGTTCCTTTTTCTAATCTTTTCCTGGATGGTTTATGAAACAATAGATTGGATGGCAAAAACCCCGGTTTCAGCTTTGAGTAAATTGATCAAATACCGGGAGTTAATTCTTGCCGCCTTGCTTTTACTGGCAGTTGTCCTGGTAAGCTTTGGGATCGGTTTGAAAAATAAGCTGTCTATTGGCGAATTTACCATTCTCGGGTCGGGCATTCACATTATCTGGCTGGTCCTCCCCATGATGGTATGGGCAGGGATCCTGCTATTTCGCCACGGTCAGCCGTTAATGAAACAGGTTGTTTTATTCCTGATAGGTACTGGGCTGGCAATCACCTTGTTGGTTGAGTTTGTTTATGTGGAAGGTGATATTGGACGGATGAATACTGTGTTTAAGTTCTACCTGCAAGCCTGGACTTTGTTTGCGGTCTGTGCAGCTGCCAGTTTGTGCTGGCTGGTGGATTCACTCCGTCAATGGAAGTCGCCCTTCCGTTTTGCCTGGCAGATCCTGTTCTATATCTTATTAACCAGTGCTGCTCTCTATCCCCTGCTGGGCGGTGTAGCAAAGGTCAAAGACCGCATGGCAGGAGATGCCCCCCATACACTGGATGGCATGGCTTATATGCAATATGCCACCTACTTGGATTTGGATACCAGCCTGGATCTCTCCCAGGATTATGACGCTATTCGCTGGATGCAGGATAATGTTTCAGGTTCACCATTAATTGTGGAAGCCAACCAGGTTGAATATCACTGGGGGACAAGGTACACTGTTTA
>CAZUMG010000001.1:35168-39266 GCA_964621895.1 uncultured Anaerolineales bacterium
TAATTGTGGAAGCCAACCAGGTTGAATATCACTGGGGGACAAGGTACACTGTTTATACTGGTTTGCCCGGTGTGGTTGGCTGGAATTGGCATCAGCGTCAGCAACGAACCTTAACCCCGGATGAGTGGGTGTTTTCCCGGGTTGAAGAGGTAAATGCCTTCTATCAGACGGCAGATCTGAAAGCTGCCCGTGATTTTCTGGATAAATACCAGGTGAGCTTCATTGTTGTGGGACAACTTGAGCGGGCAAATTATCCTGCGGAAGGAATTGAAAAATTTTCAACTGCCGAGGGCAACCTCTGGCAGACTGTCTACCAAAACAAGGAGACCACCATATATCAGGTTCTCCTCGAAGATGAGTAGCTGGTTGGAAGCGCTATGCTAGATTTTATCCTCTGGTATCTGATTGTAGCTGTCCTCGGGTGGATGGTTTTTCCTGTCCTGTTTCGCCTGGTTCCAAACCTGCCGGATCGTGGTTTTAGTTTTTCTAAAATATTCGGCTTGCTGCTGTGGGGATATTTATACTGGATTCTTAACAGCCTTGGTATTGCGGCGAATAATCTGGCAGGCTTGACATTTTCGCTGGTTTTGATTGCTGTCCTGGCTTATGGAGTCATCCGGAAATTTGGGTTTGAAAGCGTGCGGGAATGGGTCAGGGAACATTTATCCCTGGCCTTAACAGTTGAGATCTTATTCCTGCTGTGTTTTGTCGGCTGGTCCCTGATTCGTTCCTTGAACCCGGAGATCCTTGGTACTGAGAAACCCATGGAGTTAGCCTTCATTAATGCTGTCCTGCACTCGGATAGTTTTCCACCCAATGATCCCTGGCTTTCGGGGTATGCTATTTCCTACTATTATTTTGGTTATGTCCTGGTGGCCATGCTGGCAAAGATTGCCGGGACGATCGGCAGTGTATCCTTTAACCTGGGGGTTTCATTAATCTTTGCTTTATCAGCTGTGGGATCTTACGGCATTCTATTTAACCTGCTTGCTTTAAGCCGGCAGCGCTGGAAATCCCATTTGCTCCCTGCCTTATTGGGACCATTTTTTACCCTGATCATCAGCAACTGGGAAGGCTTTTTGCATTTCCTGCACTCCCAGGGGCTCTTCTGGAATAATACTCAATCCCTGACCTCATCTCCTTTCTGGAGTTGGCTGGATATCCAGGATCTGGTTTTACCGCCCAGTGGAGATTCTTTTGGTCACTGGTGGTGGTGGCGGGCTTCCCGGGTGATCCAGGATTATGATTTTACCGGCTTTGGTAAAGAGGTCATCAGCGAGTTCCCCTTTTTCTCATTCCTGCTGGCAGATCTTCATCCTCATGTGCTTTCTTTACCCTTTGTGTTCCTGATCCTGGGTTTTGCCCTGGAACTGTACCTCCAACCCCGGGATAAAACATTCCGCTGGTTCCGACTTTTCAACCTGGAGTTAACTCCCCTTTTCTTTGTCCTTCTGGCCTGGTTGGCAGGAGGTATGGCGTTTTTAAATACCTGGAATTTTCCCATGTACGTTGGTATTTTTGCCGGAGCCTACGTGCTGCGGAATAATCGGACCAGATCTACCTGGTCCATAGGCGACATTCTTAAGGAATTTATTTACCTTGGCATCACTCTGGGTATCACGGGAGCAGTTCTCTATCTACCCTGGTATCTGAGTTTTGCCTCCCAGGCGGGAGGTGTCATTCCCAACGTTTTATATGTCACCAGAGGTTCCCAATTCTGGGTGATGTTTGGCCCCTTATTAGTACCGATATTTGCCTGGCTGTTAATAACCTGGAAGCGCCGAAAGCATGATCGTAATCTAAAAACCGGTCTATCCCTCGCAGCCATCCTGATATTTAGTCTGTTCATCCTGATGCTGACAATCATCGGCTTGATAAGCTGGCTGCCTCTTGGCGTCCAGGAGGGATCCCTGGTGCAGCTTTTCCTGGGATCTGTTGGTGGAACTGATATTACCCGCGTTTTAGCAGTGGGATTATTGCGCAGGATTACTGTGCCGGGAACCTTATTGACTCTTTTCGTTATGGCTGCACTTGGTCTTGGGCTGGTTTTTCACCGGAAAAATAAGACTTTATCTGTAAGCGCTGCTACAAAGGAAACAGCTCTTCCGGATGGCTTTTTACTGTTGTTAATTCTGGGTGGAATGATCCTGGTTTTGGTTCCTGAATTCATTTTTTTACGGGATTTATTTGGTTATCGCATCAATACGATCTTTAAATTTTATTACCAGGCCTGGTTGTTGTGGAGTATTGTAGCTGCTTATGGAACAATCGTCTTATTCCAATCCTTAAAATCTCCAACCCGGTACCTGATTTTTGCTGGATTGGTGCTGTCTACCACCATGGCCTTGTTTTATCCGGTAATTGCCATTCAATCCAAGACCAATAACTTTTCACGGGAACCAGGGTTAACCCTTGATGGGGCTTATTTATATCCAGAATCGGATGCCCAGGGTGCTGACTGGCTTCGGAATGCACCTTATGGGGTAATTGCTGAAGCTGTGGGCGGAAGTTATTCGACAGAACATGCCAGAATGGCGACTTACAGCGGTAAACCCAATGTGCTGGGATGGGATTTCCATGAAATTCAATGGAGGGGGGGAGCTGATTTAGTTATGCCTCGAAAGGAGGCCGTTGCAACCCTCTACTGTACTTATAAATGGGAAAATGCCAAAGCTATTCTGGACACCTACCAAATTCGTTATGTGGTTGTCGGTGATGTGGAATACAGCACATATTTAGCTGGAAGCGATTATTGTCCGAACGGATTAACCCTGGACAAGTTTAACGACCATCTGGTTCCAGTCTTTCAAAATGAGCGACTAATTATTTTTATGGTTCCAGATCTTCCCGCAGAATAATAGTGAGTACCAGCATATTGGATACGATTTCCAGGTGAGATTGGGATGAAAAATCAGATTAGAATCACAAAGGAAGTATTCCTTTACAGCATAATTTTTATCACTGCCTTTGTGCTGCGATTTGTTTTACTGGGCAGGATGCCTCTGGTGGAATCAGAAGCATCTCTGGCCTATCAGGCCTGGCAGATCTGGCAGGGGGTGTCTCTACCAATCGGCTCACAGGTCAGTTATTTATCGATTACAAAAGTACTGTTTTTCCTCTTCGGCAGTGGAAATTTTATGGCTCGGATTTGGCCTGCCCTGGCAGGCAGCCTGATTGTCTGGTTCCCTTACCTGCTCAAGCAGCGCCTCGGCCGGGCACCTGCTTTATTGGTGGCAGCGGGGGTGGCGCTGGATCCCGCTCTGGTATCAATCTCCCGGATCACCGCCAGCCCAATCCTGGCATGGGTGTTCTTAATTCTTGCAGCGGGCTGCTTTCACGAGCATAAAATTCGCTGGGCTTTGGTTTTCTTATTCCTGGCACTCTTTTCGGGTCCGGCGGTTTGGTTGGGCATTGCTGTACTGGGAATTACCTTCTTGCTTTGCGGCAGCCTTGGTGTGGTAAATCCTAAATCCTATTTGCAGGCGAGATTTACTGACCCATGGATCCCGGGGAAATCGGCTGGTTTGGGAGTAAAAAGCATCCTGCTTCACCTGTTCATAATTCTCTGGGTAGGGTCATTTTTCTTTACTAATTTTCAGGGGCTGAGTGCCTGGATGGGCTCTCTGCCTGAATTTATCGGGAGCTGGGGTTCGGAGGTGCATTTAAGTCCCCTCGGCGTATTGATTCGTCTGGTGGTCAGCAACCCGCTGATTCTGATATTCGGAGGATTGGGTTACCTATCAGCCTGGCGGGATAATCAACAGATTGGCAAAATCAGCTCAATCTGGTTTGGGGTATCCTTTCTGGCCCTGTTGCTTTATCCGGGCAGGCAGTCTCTAGACTTGATTTGGTTGATGGTTCCTCTCTGGATTGGTGCTGCCCAAGAATTGGTCAGGATCGATCGGCTTGTGGAGAATTGCTGGGTAACCTTTACCTTGGCAGGAGTAATTGCGGTGATATTATGCCTGAATTGGCTGACATTTACCGGTATGGTATTTCAGATTGGTAATCAAAGGGCAATTCTGCTCCAATGGGGATTGATTGCGGCTTCGCTGGCTTTGGTGGCACTGGCAATGACCATCGTTGCTTCGGAATGGG
>CAZUMG010000001.1:39366-49151 GCA_964621895.1 uncultured Anaerolineales bacterium
GCGGCTTCGCTGGCTTTGGTGGCACTGGCAATGACCATCGTTGCTTCGGAATGGGACTGGCCAACCGCTAAAAAAGGCTTGATGTATGGAACGGCCGGCATACTGGTTATCTATATGTTTGCCTCAATGACCCAGGGTGCATATTTGCGGGCGGGAGATCCCCGGTCGCTCTGGTCTGATGGATCTGGGGCTGGACAAATAAATTTGCTTCTGGATACCATTGCAGATGTCAGTGTTCGGGAATCCGGCCGTGCGGACAGCATCCAGGGTGGGGTACTCCATGGAAATTCGTCTTTAAAGTGGGCATTGCGGAATCTCAAGGATTTTGAATTTCTTGACAGCTATTATCCAGACCGGTCTTTCCCCGTGCTGATCACACCTGTTGAGGAATTTTATCTGGTCCCGGCAGAGGCTTACCGGGGGCAGGATTTTGTCGTCAGCACCAGGCCTGGTTGGAGTGGGCCGGTCCCGGAGGATTGGATCAGCTGGATTGCTTTTAGATCCGGTCCCCTGGAAAACGAGGATATAATCCTTTGGGTTCGAAATGATCTCTTTGCTGGGGATTAATCCCTGAATAGGAATTTTGTCCATTGTATATAACCGGATGAAGGAATGGAATGACATATCCAAGGATCGTAGCAATCGATGGTCCAGCCGCTTCAGGTAAAACGACCATTGGCAATCAGCTGGCAGAGAGGTGGGGATACCTTTTTTTTGATACCGGGGTAATGTATCGTGCGGTAACCTGGTTTGCCCTCCACAAGGATATCTCTACCAAGGATGAACCGGCAGTTTCCCGGTTGGCTGATCAGGTCAAGATTGATGTTGCTCCTCCTTCCGTAAATGATGGAAGGGAATATGATGTCCTTGCTGATGACATCGATGTAACCTGGCAGATTCGGAATCCTATAGTGGATAAAAAAGTTTCAAAAGTATCTGCTTATCCTGCTGTCAGGGAAGCTCTAACCCGTCAGCAGCGCCGGATCGGATTGCGCGGTGAGGTGATCATGGTTGGCAGGGATATTGGCACTGTGGTGTTGCCTGAGGCGGATCTGAAAATATATCTGGATGCTTCGGTTGATGAGCGGGCCAAACGGCGTTATAAACAGCGGATTGAACGTGGGGAGACAGCGGATTTCCCAAAAATCCTTAAAATGTTAATTAAGCGCGACAAGAAGGATTCTACCCGGGAAATAGCTCCGTTACGGGCTGCCCCGGATGCTATTGTAATCAATACGGATAACCTGACTGTGGCCGAGGTTATTTCTAAAATTGAGAAATATGCCCAGGGTTCAGAAAAGGATTAACATGGAAGAAAAATATCACCTGTCTTTAAGGATCAAGATCCAACGAAGATTTCTGCGGTTGTTTTTTAAGGGTTTATTTCATACCCTTGGAAAAGTTGAACTATACGGGATGGAAAATATCCCAAACCATAACAAGTATGTGGTTGTATTTAATCATGTCTCTCTGGTAGAAGTTCCCTTTATTGCTGCCTTTTGGCCGACCTATCTTGAGATTATTGGCGCATCTGCTGTCTGGGAAAGGCCAGGCGTGAAATTGGTTGCTAAAATGTGGGCAGGCATTCAGGTAAAAAGAACAGAATTTGATCGGGAAGTATTTAAACAAATTCAATTGGTATTTAAGGATGATCGTCCCCTGATGATCTCTCCAGAGGGAGGACGTTCTCATACCCCGGGATTACGCCGGGGGAAAACCGGAGTTGCCTATATTGTTGACCAGGCTCAGGTGATCGTTATCCCGGTTGGGGTCGTAGGTAATACCATGGATTTCCTTCACCAGGGTTTACGGGGTAAAAGACCGCCCATTCAGATGTTTGTGGGAGAATCCTTC
This sequence comes from uncultured Anaerolineales bacterium, assembly GCA_964621895.1. GTDB lineage: Bacteria > Chloroflexota > Anaerolineae > Anaerolineales > UBA11858 > B10-G9. The sequence continues at coordinate 41,221 of CAZUMG010000001.1, forward strand.
CGCCTGCCACCCTTGGAAGGAAAGGGTGAAGAACGCCGGGTAATGCGCCAGCAGAACACAGATTATATCATGGCGAAACTGGCGGCTTTATTGCCTGAACCCTACCGGGGAGTTTATTCGCAATATGAGAAGATCCTGGCTGGTGAAACAGTCCATTTTAATTAATTTCTCTGACTACTAAGATGGTTCCGCTTTGCTCCTGGGGAATAATCCAACTTGAACCATGCTATAATCGAGTATGGATTTAAACCAGCCCAGTTTAACCCCATCCAGGAAATGATGCCTTTCATTCTCACCTTATTTAATTCACCTGCATATCTTATCTGGCCGGTAAATAGGTTGGGTATCGCGGCATTGGCGGTGATGATTGCGGGTTTGGTGTATGGCAACTGGCATTGGCGTGACTATCAACGAGAGATGAAGGAACGCCAATGGTTTTTGTTTGGCATTTTGTTGACCCTGGCCCCTTTTTTAGCTTTGCTGCTTGGTTTTCGACTTCCCGACTGGGGAGCGATCCCTCTTCCCAATATGTCCTTGGACCCGACCGGCGGGGGATTGATGATCCTGGCGGCAATTCCAGCCCTGATAGCCGGCTGGATTCTTGGACCCCTCAGCGCTTCGTTAATCGCATTAATCTCTGGACTCTGCCTGGCTTACTGGGATACTCATTCCCCATTTACAATTATTGAGTTTATCTTTTACGCGCTGCTGATCTCGGTTGCTATCCGCCAGCGTTTTCGAACCCCGCTGTTCAGCATCCTCCGCCGGCCTTTTCTGGCCAGCTTGTTGATTGCAGCGCTGCATTACCTATTATTTATTGCTGGTGCATTCTTCTGGGCTTCAGGATCCATTGTGGAAAACCTCGATTTTGCGATCTCGAACTCCCGGTCGGGTGTAGCTGCCCTGGCTGGGTGTTATGCTATCGCGGGGTTGTTTGTTGAGTTTGCCCTGGTCGCTTTCCCCCGAGCCGACGGAATCAAGCAAAAATTAAAACCTTCGCCTTCAGAAAGCAGCATCAAAGTTCGCTTTTTACAATATGTAATTTCCCTGACCCTAGTGCTGGTTTTAGTTCTTTTACTGGTGAATTGGTTTGTAGCCGGAAAATCTGCTGAGAAAATGGTTCAATCTCAGATGGAAAATATTGCCCGGACCACGACCAATAAAATACCCTTCTTTTTTAATACCGGTCAGAGTTTGATCAGCCAATATGCAGCCGATCTCTCGCTAGACTTTTCCATCCCGGAGGATGTGGGAGCTGTTTTAAAGCGAAGTTTCCGGGCGATTCCGTTCTTTTCCCAATTTTATGTCTTCGACAGCAATACCACCCTGATAAGTTCTTTTCCAGAGCAGCTTGCAGCGGAAAACATATTTTCCGCTGATTTTCAGGCCGGTTTGGGGTCAGCTTTAAATGGTGTGCCTATCCAGGTTTATGTCTCTCCTCCCACTGGGATTGACACACGAACAGTAATCACTTTTATGGGTACTATTTCCTCGGAAGAAGGAATTCCGGGGGGTGTGCTGGTTGGCCTGGTAAACCTGGAGTCTAATCCCTTCACTCAACCCATCCTGACTGACCTGAAAGGGATTAATGAACTGGGCGGAATTGGTTATTTGCTGGATGAGCAGGGCAGGGTGCTTTACTCATCCGAAGAAAACATCAACGGGATTTTCTTCCCAAGTTTTGATCTGCGTCACGAAGAGGTTTTTTCCAAACAGACTACTGTAGATGGAATCCGCCAGTTAGTTTATATTCGCTCAGCTCTTGGGCGCCCTTGGACAGTCATGCTGACAATGCCGGCTGTTAGAGCTCAGCAATTAGCGCTGGATTTAGCAGCACCACTTTCTGGAGTGGTTTTGTTAATTGCAGTGATAACCATGACAGTGATGTATATAGGATTAAGCACGGTAGCTGATTCGCTCCACGTTCTGACAGAAGAAGCAGATCGGATCACCAATGGGGAGCTGGATCATCCCCTGCAGTTGACGCCCAGGGTCGATGAAGTTGGCCAGCTGAGGCGGGCATTTGAAAAAATGCGCCGGAGTCTTAAAAATCGGATGGTCGAGTTAAACAGGTTGTTAACTGTCAGCCAGGGTGTGGCTTCCTCCCTTGAAATAGGCGATGCTGTTGATACGATCCTGAATTCTGCCCTGGAAATCGGCGCATGTTCTGCCAGGATCGTGCTGGATGCTGATATTCTTCCAGCAGGGTTGTCTGAAAATTCAGATGTGACTTCTCTCGGAAGTGGAGAAGATACAGCGGCATTTGCTTATCTGGATTCCCAAATCCTTGAAATTGCCCGTCATCGCTCACCTGTAATGCTCACCAACCCTGCCCGAATGCCTCTCTTAGATCTTAAAGATGACGATCCGGTACCCGGGGCAATCTTGATTGTAGCCCTGCAGCATGAACAGCAGTATTTCGGCGTGATCTGGTTAGCATACCTTGAACCTCATAATTTCCTTGATAGTGAAGTCCGTTTTATTGTCACCCTGGCCGGTCAAGCTGCCCTGGCGGCATCAAATTCCTCTTTGTTTGGACGGGCGGAAATTGGCCGGAAGAGATTGGCTGCTATCCTGGCATCAACCCCCGACCCCATCCTGGTCATGGATCACCAAAATAAGGTATTGCTGACCAATCCTGTTGCGGCTGAGCTATTGGGTGTTGAAGTTGATTTTGGTATTGGGGAATCGATTGAGAAAATCACTGAACACCAGGAGCTGATTGACCTGTTAAATACCGCGCCTTCAGGGCGGACTTCAAAGGAGATTAAACTGAATGACGGCAGGATTTTCCTGGCTACTGCTTCCCCGGTCCTTGCTGGTGGACACCAACTCGGTCGGGTTTGTGTGCTGCGGGATATCTCTCAATTGAAGGAAATGGATGAACTAAAATCTGATTTTGTGTCCACTGTAAGCCATGATCTGCGATCGCCGCTGACTTTGATGCGCGGTTATGCCACCATGATGGAAATGGTTGGAGAGTTAAACGAACAGCAGCAGAATTATGTGCATAAGATCATAACCGGTGTTGAGAGCATGTCTCACCTGGTTCAAAACCTTTTAGATCTGGGCAGAATTGAAGCCGAAGTAGGCCTAAAATTAGATATGATCTCAGCTCCGGATATTGTTTCCGAAGTGGCTGATTCCTTTAATATTCGGGCATCACAGAAGAAGATTAGCCTTTTAGTATCGCCGCCCCACCAGACGATCCCATTTATCTCTGCCGATAAAGCCCTGCTCCAGCAAGCCCTAAGAAATATTGTTGACAATGCCATTAACTTTAATCAGCAGGAAGGGAAGGTTTGGATTCGATATAAGCTGGAAGATGGTCGAATTGTTTTCGAAGTTGAGGATAATGGTATCGGGATATCTCCGGTGGATCAGCAACGCTTGTTTGAGAAATTTTACCGGGTCGAAAACCGGGAAAAAGACAAGCAGGGCGGTACCGGTTTGGGTTTGGCGATCGTTAAGTCCATTGCTGAACGGCATGGCGGGAATGCCTGGGTGGAAAGTGAGCTGGGCTCAGGGTCCACTTTTTATCTGGCAATTCCAATCCGCCAGCCAGAAAGGAAAATCAAGTCTGAATGACCATGGAAAGATGTACAAAATTATGGTAGACTGATTCTGCAGTTCCTTTACAACCCGTTGGGGGGAATAATATTGGCAGGAAAATACCCCCACTGCACTCTTGACTGCGACCCATCCAGCCAGTATAATTATCAGTTGCATGTTAAATATCAATCCTCTCACATAATGCGAGCGCTGATGAGCGTATCTCTTGCGCTTGATTTTGTGCGTGCTGGTACTAAAACATTTGTTCTACCCGGCGGTGCCATTTCTTGGACACAAACAAATCTCAAAGTTGACGGTTTACTAATTTTCCTGGACTGAAATCTCTCGATGGGAGGTCTCAATCAAGGGATCATTGTGAATAATGGGTGTCAGCGGGATTGGCAGAGAGTGGGGCGGGTGAGGTTTAGTCATTTCAGCGGTGGATAGAGCTAAAAAACAGGAGGTTTTCGAGTGAAAACTAAGGGGTTATCTAAACTTCGTATCGGGTTAGCTTCACCAGAAATCATCCGCAGCTGGTCTTATGGGGAAGTATTGGAGCCGGAGACTATCAACTACCGGCGTTTACGACCGGAAAAAGATGGTTTATTCTGTGAAGCGATCTTTGGCCCGACCCGTGATTACCAATGTCATTGTGGAAAGTATAAAAATATTCGTTATAAAGGCATTATTTGTGATAAATGCGGTGTAGAGGTTACCCGTTCGGCCGTTCGGCGGGAACGTATGGGACACATTGAATTGGCTGCCCCGGTAGCTCATTTATGGTTCTCACGGAGAATACCCTCGATCCTGGGTCGTCTCCTAGATATGTCTCGCCGTGACCTGGATCGGGTATTGTATTTTGCCCAGTACATCGTTACTTATGTCGATGAAGAAGCCCGGAAAAAATCTCTGGAACAATTGGACCAGCGATTCACCTCGGGTGATGGCGAGGTAGGGGAAGATTTCAGCGAGGAAATTAAACTCAAGGAACTTGAGCGGGAAGAAAAAATAGCTGAGATTGAGGCCAAGCAGGATGAAATTAAAAGACGCATTGATGAACAAATTGCTTCGGAATTGGAACCTGTTATTAAGCAGGGGCAGAACCTTGAGAAAACTCTGCGTGACAGCGTTGATGAAATTGCCAAGGATGATCTGATTTTTCCAGAGACAGACGTAATCATTGTTAAAAAGGGTGAAAAGATCAGCACGGCTCATATTGCCAATATCCAGGAAGTTGTCAAGCAGCGGTTGGCGGAGATTGAAGAAAACCTCCAGGAAGCTCAGGATAATGAACTGGAACATGTCAAACTAGATATGGCCCGGGTAAGAGCGGAAACCACCAAGGAAATCAGCCACTTAAGAGATAACCTGGGTTTTGCCATTGATTCTGCCCAATCTGAATACAAACATCTCCGGGAAGAATTGCTTAATCTGCAGCCGCTGACTTTCCTGGGTGAAGCGGAATATCGCGAGCTGCGTTCCCGCTGGGGGCAGATTTTCCAGGCGGAAATGGGAGCAGAGGCATTTTATGATATTTTAAAGCGCCTAGATCTGGATGCCCTTTCCAAAGATCTCTGGAAAGAAATTCGAACAACCGGGAGCAAACAGAAAAGAAAGAAAGCCACCAAACGACTAAAAGTGGTGGACGCATTTCAGAATACTGAAAACCAGCCAGAATGGATGATTCTGACTGTGCTGCCAGTGATTCCTCCTGACCTGCGCCCGATGGTCCAGTTGGATGGGGGACGATTCGCCACATCAGACCTAAATGACCTTTACCGGCGAGTAATCAACCGTAATAACCGCTTAAAACGACTTTTGGAGTTAGGCGCACCCGATGTCATCGTCAGGAATGAAAAACGCATGCTCCAGGAAGCTGTTGACTCCCTGATTGACAATTCCCAACGAGGGAAAGCCCTTTCCCGGCGGGGACGCAGGGAATTAAAGTCTCTCAGCGATATGCTCAAAGGCAAGAAAGGCCGCTTCCGCAGGAACCTGCTTGGAAAACGAGTTGATTACTCCGGACGTTCCGTAATCGTATCCGGTCCCAAATTGGAAATGTCCCAGTGCGGTCTGCCAAAGAAAATGGCTTTGGAACTGTTCCGTCCCTTTGTGATTGCAATCCTGGAGAAACGTGGGTTTGCAACCAATGTCAAGGGAGCCAAACGGCTGATCGAACGCAACCGACCAGAAGTATGGGAAGCGCTGGATGAAGCCATTAAAAGCCGTCCTGTCCTGCTGAACCGGGCACCGACCCTGCACCGTCTGGGTATTCAAGCTTTTGAACCCCAGCTGATCGAAGGCAGTGCCATTCAGCTGCATCCCCTGGTTTGCCCTGCATTCAATGCTGACTTTGACGGCGACCAAATGGCAGTGCATGTCCCCTTGTCTCAGAAAGCAGTTGAGGAAGCCAGGGAGCTGATGCTCTCCACCAAAAACCTGCTCAAACCTGCCAATGGAGAGCCGATTATCGCTCCCTCCAAAGACATGGTTTTGGGTGTATTTTTCCTGACCCGCGAAGATGAGCGGCCCTATCCGGGAGATGGGCGTATCTTTTCTGACATGGATGAAGTCGAATTAGCTTATCAGCTGGATCAGGTAAAAATTCCAACCAAGATCAAACTGCTCACTGAAACCTGGTATGACGATTCACGGGAACGCCTGGATGCTCCAGTAGAACGGGTTCTCGAGACCACAGTGGGGCGCACAATCTTTAATATGGCCCTTCCCCCAGAAGTCCGGTTTATGAACTGGTCTCTGGTCAAAGGTGATGTAAAAGACCTGATTACAGAAATTTACGAGCTCTGTGATAATGAAACCACAACGAAAGCAGCTGATAAAATCAAAGACCTGGGATTTGAATTTGCAACCAAATCCGGCTATTCCATTGCCGTGTCTGATTTGCAGATTCCTCCTGAAAAGGAAGCAATTGTGGCTGAAGCGCTGGATAAGGTCCAGACAGTTGAGCGCAGTTTCCGAAGAGGTCTGTTGACAGCCCAGGAACAAGATGATCGGGTAATTGATATCTGGCAAAAAACCACCGTTGAGGTGGGTGATGCGGTAAAAGCTAACATGGACCCTCACGGTAATATGGCGGTTATGGCGCTATCCGGAGCAACAAAAGGTGGATTTGGTCCTGTTTCCCAGCTGGCTGGAATGCGAGGATTAATGGCAGATCCTTCTGGCCAGATTATTCCTCTTCCGATTAGATCCAGTTTCCGCGAGGGATTGACTGCCTTGGAATACTTCATATCCAGCCATGGTGCCCGCAAAGGTCTGGCTGATACTGCTTTGAGAACTGCGGATGCTGGTTATCTCACCCGACGCTTGGTGGATGTTTCCCAGGATGCCATCATTAACGCTGAGGATTGCGGCACTGAGAATTCAATTTTGCTTGAACGATCTGATGATATTGCTGGACAAACATTACAGGATCGGGTTTTCAGCCGGGTTCTGGCAACGCACGTTGTGGATGAAGAAACCGGAGAAATATTATTCGATAAAGGGACCCTGGTCTCCCGGGATATCGCCCGGAAGATCCAGCGATCCAATGTGGCAGGTGTAAGGGTTTACTCGCCATTGACCTGTACTCTTGAATACGGTCTGTGCGCAAAATGTTATGGTTTGGATTTGGGCCGTGGGGAACCAGTTGCCTTAGGTGCAACCGTAGGCATCGTAGCAGCTCAATCCATTGGCGAACCTGGAACCCAGCTGACGCTGAGAACCTTCCATACCGGCGGTGTGGCTGCTGCCAGCGATATCACTACGGGTTTGCCCAGGGTTGAAGAATTATTCGAAGCCCGAAAAGCACCAAAGGGTGAAGCCGTTTTAACTGAAATCGCAGGAAAAGTAAGTATTGAGAAATCCGACCGCTACAGCGATATGCGAGTAGTCCGGATTACTCAAAGTGAAATGGTCAGTGATCGCTACGAATTGGAAAAAAATTGGCGAAAACGGGTAAAAGATGAAGACAAGGTAAAAGAAGGTGATGTGCTGGCATCCCTGGATGCTGATAATCAAATCCTGGCCAGGAATGACGGAAGGGTCCGCATCGAGGACCGAACCATCATCGTATCGTACGAAGTAAAAGACGAAAAATTCTATGAAATTCCCAGCAACGCCCGCTTGGCGGTAGAAAATGGAGAAGTGGTAGAACCGGCTCAGCGTCTGACGGAAGGTTCCTTAAACACGCATGATATCCTGCGGATCAGGGGTCGTGATGCCTGCCAGCGGTACATGTTGACCGAGGTCCAAAAAGTCTACCGATCTCAGGGTCAGAACATACACGATAAACACTTCGAGATCGTGATCGCCAAGATGATGTCCCGCGTTAATGTAACTGATTCCGGCGATTCTGATTCCCTGCCAAGAGAACTGAG
>CAZUMG010000001.1:49251-52025 GCA_964621895.1 uncultured Anaerolineales bacterium
GAATAGGATTACAGATAAAGAGGATACGAGTTTCATCCAGAAAATCGTATCCTCTTTTTTTAACAATGGCGGGGAAGCAGCCAAGATATTTTCGCGGGCTATTTTTATGCCCCCTGGGGGGAAGTTCGGAAGTACCAGGAGTTTTCATGTTATAATGCTCATCGATTAAATTCCCTGAATACTCATCAAAGTGGATAAAAATCAGAATACGAGTAGTGGAGTTATGATCGCAGCCATCGTATTCTATGTTGTGTTGCAGCAGGAGGAATAATGGATTTTGGTCTGATCCGACCGATCGATATTGATGATGAAATGCAGCAGGCATATCTGGATTATGCCATGAGTGTGATAGTTTCCCGGGCGCTACCAGATGCTAGGGATGGATTAAAACCTGTTCATCGGCGAATTTTATATGCCATGCATGATATGAATATGGGTCCAGATTCTACCTATAAAAAATCAGCCCGCATTGTTGGTGAGGTATTAGGAAAGTACCACCCTCATGGAGATATGGCAGTTTACGAATCTATGGCTCGCATGGCTCAGGATTTTTCCATGCGCTACCCGTTAGTAGATGGCCAGGGAAACTACGGCTCGATAGATGGAGATTCCCCGGCAGCCATGCGCTATACAGAAGCCCGGATGGCTTCGACAGCTACCTTAATGCTGGAAGACCTGGAAAAGGATACGGTTGATTTTCAGGATAATTTTGATGGCACATTGAAAGAACCCGGCGTGCTGCCAGCTTCATTCCCTAATTTGTTGGTGAATGGGGTAACCGGTATTGCTGTGGGTATGTCAACCAGCATTCCACCCCATAACCTCGGTGAAGTGGTGGATGCCCTGACGTTTATGCTTGAGAACTGGAAATCCCTGGACAAAATTACTGTTGAGGAGCTAACTCAATTTATTCAAGGTCCTGATTTTCCTACCGGGGGTGTCATTATTGAGGACCAGCGCCGGAGTGGGTTAAAAAGTGCCTACGCATCTGGAAGGGGAAAGGTTCGGGTCAGAGCGAAAGCCAGGGTGGAAGAGATGTCGCGCGGGCGTAATCGAATTGTCATCACCGAAATCCCTTATATGACAAAAAAGGTAACTGTGCTCGAACGGATAGCAAAACTGGTCCGCGATGAGGAACTGGAAGGCATCGCTGATTTGCGGGACGAATCAGACCGGCACGGCATGCGCATTGTTATTGAACTGACAAAATCTGCCCAGCCAGAAGAGGTGCTCGAAGGTTTATTTAAACGCTCAACCCTTGAGAACACCTTCAGCATAATTATCCTGGCATTGGTTGACGATGAGCCCAAGCTGCTGAATCTTAAAGGCGCCTTGCTGGTTTATCTGGAGCACAGACTAAACATCATAAAACGACGAAGTCAATATGACTTGAAAAAAGCCCAGGCTCGGGAACATATCCTGGAAGGGCTTACCACCGCGCTGGATAATCTGGATGCAGTAATTGACTTGATTAGAAAATCCCGCTCTGCCGAAACTGCCCGGACCAATTTAATGAGGGAGTTTTCTCTTTCCGAGCTCCAAGCCCAGGCGATTCTGGAGATGCCTTTACGGCGTTTGGCAGGATTGGAGCGGAAGAAAATCGAGGATGAGTTCAAACAAATAAAAAAGAAGATCAAAGATCTCACCACCTTATTAAAATCCCCTGAGAAGATCAGGGAAGTAGTTGCTTTATCCCTACGGGAGATCAAAGAAAAATTTTCCGATTCCCGCAGGACCCAGATTGCCCTGGTGGAAGGAGGACTTGAAGCGGCGCCTATGCAGCTCACTCACCTCACTCCCTCAGAAAATATCTGGGTGATGATTAACCGGGATGGATTAATCTCACGGACATCGGGGGATGACCCTCCCCGTCCCAGCGGATGGGATGTGCCTAATTGGCTGGTGAGCGTAAATACCAGAGATACCCTTTACCTGGTATCAGAATCTGGAGAGGCTTCCGCTATTTCAGCCCATACCATACCGGAAACAGTCAAGCCCAGCCTGGGCATCCATTTTTCGAAACTTACCCCTTTTACTGAAGAAACTCGCCTGGGGACAGTCTTTGCTCTGCCTCCCAAGGAAAACCGGGAAAATTCCTGGTATGTGATTACTGCGACTGAACAAAGCATGTTAAAAAAGACAGACATCAGTGAATTACCCGGACCTTCCGCTCACCTTTTCACCCTGTTAAAAGTGAATGAAAACGATAAACTTGTTTCTATTAGGATCAGTGACGGCAGTAAGGATATTTTTCTGACCACCAGTCAGGGTATGGCGATCCGATTTAAGGAAGAAGAAATCCGCCCGATGGGCTTGGTGGCAGCTGGAGTGAACGGCATGAAGCTCTCAGAGGGGGATCGGATTATTGGCATGGAGACCCTCCCGAAAAAAGGAGAATTGTACTTCCTGACATCCTCAGGAAGAGCAAAACGAGTGGAGCAGGATGATTTTCCTGTCCAGGGCAGATATGGTAAAGGTGTGATTGCCTGGAAATTACCGGAAAAGGATAGCCTTGCCGGAATGACAATTGGGAAAGGTACCATGCGGGTTACAGTGCACTTTGATCAATTTGCACCAAAGTCAACCCGATTGGACAATGCCCCCCTGCAAACCCGGGTAGCTCAGAAAGGAAAAGAAGTCGTGGAAATGAAAGAGGAAGATCGGGCAACTCTCCTGACAATTCCCTGGGAAATGACTCGCCCGCCATCTGAGAGTTAGTCTGGAGGAAGATTATTTATTCACTGTGAACTCGGTGAAATGATAAGCTATCTTTC
>CAZUMG010000002.1:0-15444 GCA_964621895.1 uncultured Anaerolineales bacterium
TTGGGGGTCAGACCATAGAGATATTGAGCATGGGTGCGGGCAGCATCCATTTCTGAGTATTTCCCATATTCCTCATGCATTTCTTTCAGGCGGCTATCATACAGCTCCATGGAATCTGTCCAGACCGTGAGAATTACATCAGTTTCATCCATTTCGTAATATTTGGCCATTTTGATCGCCATAACAGTGTTGGCTATGCTGGAAAATCCCAGCAGATCCAGCTTGCCGATCAAATCTTCAGGCACACCCTGGTTTGCTAGATATCTGCGGCCTTCCGGTTCGTTAAACAAACGAGCCAGGTTAACAACAGAATTATCGTCAATCGCCATGATCATATCGGTGTTCTTCAAGTTATGAATCCAGGGAACGTGTTTATCACCGATGCCTTCAATACGGTGGGCGCCAAATCCATTTTCCAACAATGTGGGGCACTGAAGAGCTTCTCCGGCCACGTTAACGCTTCCCGGGAAAAGCTGTTTCATGTAATCACCAACACCAAGGGTACCGGCAGAACCAGTAGTCAGGGTCAAGCCACGGTATTCATCCCGGGGACCCAATACATTCTGAAGGACTTCTTCCATTGCATGGCCGGTCACTTCATAATGCCACAGGTAATTACCAAATTCATCAAATTGGTTGAAGACAAAAACGTTATCACGGGTTGCCCGTAATTCCTTTACTTTGTCATAAATTTCTTTTACATTGCTTTCAGAGCCAGGGGTAGCTATCACTTCTCCGGCAACTTTGCTCAGCCATTCAAAACGTTCTCGACTCATACCTTCTGGGAGAATGGCAATCGATTCACAGGCCAATAAAGCAGCATCATACGCGCCGCCGCGGCAGTAGTTGCCGGTGGAAGGCCAGACAGCCTGGTGGTAGGTGGGATCAAACTGCCCGGTCACTAGGGGAGGAACCAAACAGCCAAAAGTAGCCCCTACCTTGTGGGCACCCGTAGGAAACCATTTTCCAACCAGGGCAATAATCCTGGCATCAACCCCGGTCAGGCTGGATGGCAGCTCAATATAATTGACCCCACCAAAGCCGCCACCTTTGGCTACCGGCTCATTTTTCCAGGTAATCCGGAACAGGTTCCGGGGAGTGATATCCCAAAGACCAATCTTCTTCAGCTCTTCCTTGATACTATCAGGAATCAAGTCCGGGTTTTTCATTTGAGCAAAGGTCGGTATGATGATGTTCCGTTCTCTGGCCCGTTCAACTGTTCTTTCCAATTGTTTCTTGTCGATTCTAAGATCAATCATGATGTTTTCCTTTTCAATCTAATAAGATAGTACACTGCCCCTGATAGTTGATCATTATTTTTCTTCCCGGTCCTGCTCTACCTCCCCTTCTTTCCGAACAATATATAATGGACGTCCTCTGGCTTCATCATAAAGTCTGCCCACATATTCTCCCAGCATACCTATTGAAATTAACTGGACTCCTCCTAAAAATAAAACTGCGATCAGGGTGCTGGCCTGACCGGAAAACGCCTGGGATCCAGTCGCCCTAAGAATTATCAAGCCAGCGATGGCAATAACACTCAAACTAGCAGCAATAAATCCCAGGTAGGTCGCCAGCTGAAGAGGCAGGTACGAAAATCCTGTTATCGCGTCACTGGCTAAACGGAACATTTTCTTCAAAGGGTATTTAGTTTCCCCGGCATACCTTTCAGCGCGGTTATACTCCACGCCAGTCTGCTTAAATCCTACCCAGACAGACATTCCCCGTAAAAACCGGCGTTTTTCCCGCATCTGGTTCATCACCTGGACAACTTTTTGATCTAAAAGGCGGAAATCTCCTGTATCCATCGGCAGGTTTATATCAGTAATGCGCTGGATTAAGCGGTAAAAAGCCGCTGCGGTGAAGAGTTTAAACCAGCTCTCGCCGGCTCTTTTTGACCGGACTGCATAGACAACTTCGTAACCCTCTTTCCATTTTTCGATCAGATCGAGGATCACTTCAGGAGGATCCTGTAAATCGGCATCAATAATGATCACAGCCTTGCCCTTACTGTGATCCAAACCGGCAGTGACTGCAATTTGATGACCAAAATTCCTGGCAAAAATGACCGGAACAACCTTTTCATCCCGGGCCTTTAATGCCAGAATGGCTTCTGTCGAACCATCGGATGAACCGTCATCAACCATTACAAATTCCCAGGGTTCCCCGGTTTGGGACATCACCGCTGATATCCGCTCATACAAAGCCGACAGATTATCGATCTCATTAAATATCGGTGCGATGATTGTGTAGGTTGGTTTTGTGTTCATCAATTGCTCTCCTTTTTGAGAGTTTCTCCAGGATGATCAGCTTCCAAGAAGTTTTTTAACCTCTTCCAAGTCTGGCTTGATGACCGGCGCTTCTCCCGCAGCCTTCATGGCAGCTTTGACATCCTTAAGGCCGCTTCCGGTATTTAACACCAGGATGGGATCATCCGAAGTTACCAGCCGGTCCGCAAGAGCCTGCCTTAATCCTGCCAGGGCAGCGGCTCCTGCTGGTTCTGCGAAGATACCCACTTTCCCAAGATCAGAAATAGCCTCCAGGATAAGTTCGTCTTCCACAGCCAGATAGGCTCCGTTTGTTTGGGTAGCAGCCCGCAGCCCTCGCAGTCCATCGCTGGGCATATTCACCGAAATGCTGTCTGCCAGGGTAGTAGCGATTACCGGGAGAATTTCCTCTCTCCCTGATTTGAAAGCGTTGTAAATGGCGGCAGAGCCGGTTGATTGACAGCCAAAGATCCTCGGCATATGTTTAAGCTGGCCGATGCTAACCAGGTCTTTAAAACCTTTATGGATACCCGAGATGATGTTGCCGTCCCCAACAGAAACAAAAACACATAAAGGCAAATCAAGCTGGTGGGTTAATAACACCTGCTCCCAAATTTCATAGGCTGCTGTCTTTTTTCCCTCCGCAGTGAACGGGTTGTATCCAGTATTCCGGTTATACCAACCAAATTCCTTGCTGGCTTCCAGGGATAAATGATAAGCAGCATCATAGTTGTCATCCACCAGGATTACCCTGGCGCCGTAAATTAACAGCTGGGCAATTTTTGCTGGCGGGGCAGTTTTGGGTGCAAAAATCACCGACTCCTGCTCCACGGCTGCCGCCATCCCGGCCAGGGCTGCTCCGGCATTGCCGGTTGAGGCAGTAACTATGACCTCCGCCCCGATCTCTTGAGCCCGGGCCACCAGAATCGCACTGGCACGGTCCTTAAAGGAAGCTGTTGGATTGCTGCTCTCATCTTTTATCCAGAGCTGCTTCAAACCCAATTCCTTTTTCATCTGGGGTGGAGAAAAAACTGGTGTCCAGCCAGCTGCGCGGATGGTTGTGCCTTCCCCGATCAATCTTTCTACCGGGATTAATGGAAAATATCGCCATAAAGAGGATTCATTTCTATTTATCAATTCCTCGGTAGATTTCTGTTTAAGTTCCGGGTAATCCAGGATCACATCCAAGTTACCCTGATCATCAGGACAGGTATAAGTAACCTCATCCGGACGGAATTCTTTTCCGCAAATCGAACATTGATAACCGATAAACTTTCCCATCTAACTAGACTCCTTATATGTTAAACCCCAGGATCCTTTCCGGGGTAAGCGGTAATCTGGTCACTCGCACTCCAACGGCATCATAAACAGCGTTGGCCACAGCCGGCGCCGTAGGCACCAGGGGGATCTCACCGATTCCTTTGGCTCCATAGGGTCCGCTTGCCTCCGGGACCTCAAGGATAATGCTCTCAAATTGGCCGGGTATATCCAGGGCAGTTGGCAGCAAATATTCGGTAAAACTGTCAACCCACTGATCATCTTTTCGCAGCATGGTTTCGTACAGGGCATATCCCAGTCCAGTGGCTACGCCGCCTTCAATCTGGCCTTCCACTCCCGGCAAACTGATCACTTTGCCCACATCATGGATGGCAGCAAAATGGGTTACCTCTACAGTTCCTAATTCCGGATCAACCTCAACCCGGGCAACCTGGCCCCCAAAACAGTACAGCACATGGGGCATCCCAATCGGTAAATGTTGAGGTGTGGTTTCTTTTGGATAGGGAAAGCTAAATGTGCTTTCGCTGGTAAGGAAAATCGACTCTTCAGCCAGTCGGCTGATAAATTCAACAGCAGGCAATCCGGATCCATCTGGTTTGATTACTTTTCCATTTTTATAGCCCAATTCCTCAGCAGGCAGCTCCAGCAGTCGGCTCGCTTGATCGAGCAGCTGCTTGATCAGGTTGGCTGACGCATCCAGCAAGGCATTACCGGCCATATAGGTCATCCGGGAAGCGCAGGTGACATTCCCATTCGGGGTAATTAATGTATCCAGGTCTAAACATTCTACCTGGTCGCAAGACAATCCAAGCGCTTCCGCTGTGATTTGTTCTGCGGCAGCAGCCAGTCCCTGCCCGAGGTCAGGTGAGCCCAGGTAAATGTATATTTTCCCATTCGGAGCCCATTCCAACTTATGGGTAGAATCATCTGGCACATTCGCTCCTAAACCCATGGACTGGGCAGCCAATGCCAGACCTACCCCGGCCTGTTTTCCTGGAGATGGTTTTACAGCCCGGAATTGGGCCACCAGCTGCTGAGCTTTATCAATGCAGACCGGGAGGGATTTTGCCGAATCATTCATGGTCACACCGGTGAAAGTTAGATCACCGGGTTTGAGAATATTCTTTTCCCGCAATGCAATTGGGTCCAGTCCAATTTTTTCAGCCATCATATCCAGCATGCTTTCTACCGCAAAATGTGCCTGGGGGCTTCCAAATCCTCTCATCGCCCCCGAAACTGGAGAATTGGTGTAAACAACAAAGGTGTCAATGGCTACATTAGGAATCCGGTAGGAACCGGTCAATGTTTCAGTCAGGATCATGGCCACCGCCGGTCCATAAGATGCATAGGCGCCAGTGTCCAGATAGGCTTCTGCCTCAAGGGCTGTAAAGGTTCCATCAGCCTTTGCTCCCAGTTTATAGCGGATCTGGGCAGGATGCCGCTTGGGATGGGCCAGGAAAGATTCCCGGCGGGAATTGACTAGTTTGACTTTCCCTTTGATTGCCCAGGCTCCCAGGGCAGCCAGAATTGCCAGGCTTGAATCCTCTTTACCGCCGAACGCCCCGCCGATAACCGCACTTTTCACCCTTACCTTGTTTTCTGGGAGGTTTAATGTCGCAGCAATAAAAGCCTGGTCAGTGAAAGGATGCTGAGAACTCACCCAAACAGTGATCGTTTGATCTTCCTCCCAAACTGCCAGTGAGGTTTCTGGTTCCAGATACCCCGGAGATATCCTGGGAAGATGGAAGGTCTCTTCCAGGATAATATCAGCCTCGCTAAAACCCTGGTCTGTCTGTCCGCTGGCAACGTGTAAAGTTGTCAGGATATTACCCCCCTCATGAAGTTGAGGTGCATCATTTTCAGCAGCCTCAACAGGATCAAAAACCGGTTCCATCGGCTGGTATCTAATCTTAACTTTTTCACTGGCCCTGCCCGCATCCTGGCTGCTTGCTGCGATGATTAATACAACCGGTTCACCCAGATGGCGAACAACATCTTTGGCCAGGGGTGGCTGATCCTGAATCAGGGGACCAAATATTTTATCTCCCGGAATATCTTCAGATGTCAGCACCGCTACAACACCAGGTAAATTTTCTGCGGCTGATTTATCGATCTCCAGAATACGAGCATAATGATGAGGGGACCGGATGATCAAACCACAGTTGAGGTTTTCAACAGGGATATCTGCGGTGTAGAGCGCCTTTCCTGCGGCCTTTGCCCAGGCATCCTTTCGAATTTCCGATCTGCCGATGATTTGATAGTTATCAGTCATTAAATTCCCCCCTGGCGGCCAGGCGAACTGCAGCGATCATCTTGGTATATCCGGTACAGCGGCAGAGATTACCAGATAACCCCGCCTTGATTTCCTGATCGCTTGGATGGGGTCTTTCATCCAAGAGAGCCTTAGCTGCTAAAATTGCCCCGGGTGTGCAGTAGCCGCACTGTACCGCTCCAGCCTCAATAAATGCCTTTTGGAGGGGATGATAGCTGTCTTTGGCAGATAACCCTTCAATGGTAGTAATCTGCCCTCCTTCCACCTGCCCAATAAAGATTAAGCAGGAATTAACCGGTTTTCCATCCAGAATGACCGTGCAGGCACCGCATTCACCTTCACCTCCACAAGCATCTTTTGCCCCGGTTAACCCTAAATCTTCCCGGAGCACTTCCAACAAAGTCCGATTAGGATCACAGTTTAAGCTTGTTTTTTCCCCATTCAGGGTAAAGTTGATCTCGATGGGATTCAATTAATCCTCCGCTTAGCATCGACCGAAGCTGCTTCAAGGGCCCGGCGGATGATCACAGCGGCCGAATGAAGACGGTATTCTTGGGTTGATCTGATGTCTGTAATCGGGTTAATTTCCTCCCGGCAGGCTTCAGAAATTTCTTTAAATAAAGCCCGTTGGGGTTTTTCTCCTAATAGGGATTTTTCTGCGTTGCGGCAGCGGGTGACGACAGGTGCAACAGATCCCAAGGCAATGCGGGCATCCCCAATTGAGCCGGTTTCATCAAGGATAATCACCGCTGCGGCATTAACCACGGAGACGGACATACCAGACCGTTTCCCTACCTTGATGAAGGCAGCTCCCCAGGAGCCGGACAAAGGTGAAAAAGAAACGCTGTGAATAAACTCTCCTGGTTGTAAGCAGGTTTGGCCTGGTCCGATAAGAAAATCCTCCAGTGAGATGCGCCGCTCTGCTTCCAGGCTTTGGAGCAGGATGGCAGCATCATAAACAAGCAGAGGGGGGACGGTATCTGCTGCTGGAGATGCATTGGCAAGGTTGCCTCCAAGCGTTCCCCGACAGCGAGTCTGGATGCAGCCAATGCTCTCTGCTGCTGCCGATAAGGCGGGATTGACATTGCGAAGCAAAGCTGAATTGGCTATTTCCTGATGAGTTGTCAATGCTCCAAGAACAATTTCATGTCCCTGATCTTCAATAAAGTGCAGGGTACGGACGCCGCTGGTATCAACCAGGACAGGCGCAGAAAAGCGACCCTGGCGCATCCTGGGAATGATATCCGTACCGCCTGCCAGAATTCTGGCACCGGGTTTATTAAGGTGTTCTTTTAATTCAGAGAGCGTCTGCGGTCTAAAATAATTAAAACTCTGCATCAAAAACCCTCCGTTAACCTACAAAGGAACTGATCAATTTGTGGTTGAGCACATCAACCAGGCCGAGATCAGTTAACCCCAGGTCCGGAACTGTGGGTAAACCAATAAAAGATAAGGTCATAAAAGGTGCCGTTAAACTACCGCCAAGCTGGTGATAAACCCGATTGATTTCCCTGAGACCGGCAATGATGACTTCAACGGGTTCTTCACTCAATAAACCTCCGATAGGCAGGGCTAATTTTCCGAGCACCTTTCCCTCAGAAACGATCACAAAACCCCCCTGCAGGTCTTCAATGGTCTCCGCGCAGAGCGCCATATCCCGGTCATTGGTTCCTGCAACAATGATGTTATGGTGATCATGGGCAATCGATGATGCCAGGGCTCCAGACTTTAATCCGAATCCTTTCACAAAGGTCACTCCGATATTGCCATTTTTCCCGTGCCGTTCAACAACCGCAAGCTTAAGAATATCCCGGCTGGGATCAGGGATCACACATCCATCAATCACTTCCAGTTCAGCCCTGGTTTTGGAGTTAATGATCTGGTCCGGGACTAAATCTATCACCCAGACAGCGGCTTTTTCCTGATCATGTTTAAGAATAAAATCAGCAGCTATTTTGCCTGATTTCAGTTTAACTGTTTCCATAAGCCAGCCAGGATAATCTGGCTTGGGAGGTGAACCGATATACTGACCAGCCTCAACAACCTTTTTCCCCTTGAAGAACACCTGTTGGGGTTTAATCTGCTGGATATCCCTGGTTAGCAGAATGTCCGCCCAGCGTCCTGGGGAAAGCGATCCAACCAGGTGCTCAATGCGAAAATGCTGAGCCGCGTTGATTGTGGCCATCTGAATAGCCTGGAGGGGTGTCAGACCGAGTTCAATTGCCCGGTTTACCATAAAATCGATATGCCCCTCTTCGAGAATTTCATCAGGATGTTTATCATCAGTGCAAAACATCAGATGATGGGAATAAGTGCCATCCCGGACCACTCCTTTCAAGATCAAATCAAGGTTGCGTTCCGTGCTTCCTTCCCTAATTAAAACGGACATGCCCAATTCCAGGCGGGACTGGGCTTCCTGATAATCGACGCATTCATGGTCATCGGCCAAACCACCGCAGGCATAAGCCACTAATTCTTTTCCCAACCGACCAACCGCGTGTCCATTACAAATTTTTCCCAACCGCAGGGCAGCTTCAACCTTTAACAGGTATTCATCTCGCATTTCTAAAATCTTGGAGGGGTCAAGCTCTCCCAAGCTGACAGCTTCCGGCCAGGTTAGAATTTCGCTGACCTCTTTTAAATTTAACTCTCCACCAGTCGTTTCCAGGCCAGGTGCCGTTGGGACCCGGGAAGATACTTCCAGAAAAATATGGTAATCAAGCTTATCCATGGAGTGGAGCAGTGCCTTAAACCCAGCCAAACCAGCGACATTGGCAATTTCCATTGGATCAGCCAGCATGACTGTCGTACCTCGTGGAAGTAATAACTGGGAAAGATGTTCGGGGACGACTAGGGTGGAATCCAGATGGACGTGGGTATCAATAAAACCCGGTAAAGCGAACATCCCTTCTCCATCCAGGGTTTCTTTGGCATGATAGTCCCCGGCATAGGGAGACACAATCCGACCATCTATAATGCCAATAGAACCCGGTTTAACGCTCCCAGTATAGACATTGAGGACCATAACGTGGTCAATCCGCAGATCCAGGGGCGCCTTACCCAGGGCAGCCCTGATTAAATCCTTTCGCTCGGTTAAATTGATCATGGATTACAAACCGCGCTGACCGCGGATATAAGGCAGCCCTAGGGCTGCAGGTGTACCAAGTCTCTTTCTGCTGGCTTCCCGCGAACCAATGACCAGGAATATTACCGTAAAGGCATACGGCAGCATTTTCAGGAAAAATCCATAGTAGGAATTGTAAAAGAATGGATTATTAAATCCCAGGATTAAAGCAGGGCCCTGAATGTCGAGAACCAATCTGCGCAAAGCGCCAAAGGTAAACGCTCCGAATGCAGCTTGAATCGGGTTCCACTGGGAAAAAATCACCAGGCCGATAGCAATCCATCCCTGTCCAGACGTTGTCAGGGCACCAAACCAGCCGGGAGAAATTGATAAGCTGATGGTCGCTCCTGCCAGGCCGGCCAGCATACCGCCCACAAAGACATAAAAATACCGCAGCCCGAACACCCGAATACCCAGGGTATCTGCCGCCGCAGGGTATTCACCCACAGCTCGCAGGTGCATCCCGGGGCGGGTCCGGTTGATATAATACCAGGCTAGAGGAACAAACAGGTATCCGATAAATACCATCACACTTTGGTTGTTGAAAAACACTTTTCCAAGGATTGGAATTTGATCTAAAAAGGGAATAGTAAATTTAGGCAGCTGGGGGACGATATCCCGCAAACTGGTTAAGCCTTCACCAAAAACCAGGCTGATCCCGGTAGCCAGGAAGTTAAGTGCTAAACCGCTGATAACTTGGTCTGCTTGAAGCGTGATGGCGATAAATGCATGCACCTGGCTGATCAGCCCGGCAGCCAGCATGGCAACTAAAAGACCCAGCCAGGGATTCTGGGTGGCGGCAGACACTTTATAGGCAAACATTGCCCCCACCAGCATCATTCCCTCCACACCCAGATTGAGGATGCCGGAGCGCTCAGAAAAGATTTCACCAACCGTTGCATACAACAGGACTGTACCGGTGGCAACGCCGGCAGCCAGAATTATTAATGGATCCATTTACTCCTCCACCCGTCGGATAATCCTTACTCGATTCCGCAGGAAAAAATCACTCGCAATTAAAGCTACCATGATCATCCCCTGGATCAGCGTGGGCACGCCAGATGGTTGGACTTCTCTCCCCGCTAAAATCAAGGCGCCAAACAGGATTGACACCAGGATCACTACCAGGGGGTTTAATTTAGCCAGCCAGGCAATAATGATTCCTGTATAACCATAGCCAGGAGATATGGCTCCCTGCAGCCTGTGCACCACGCCGCTGATTTCGGACATGCCCGCCAAACCGGCCAGAGCACCAGATAACATCATCACCAGGATAATATTTCTGCCAATCTTGACACCAGCATATTCCGCCGCGCGCGGATTATCTCCGATCAACCGGATTTCATATCCCCACTGGGTTTTTGCCAGAACAAACCAGAGAATCACGGCAGCAACCACGGCGAAGGCCAGGCCAAGATGGGTTGTCAGCCCACTGAAGAAGGGAAATTGTTTGGCTAAATCTGATAGTCGGGGAAGCCAGGCATTGCGCTGAAACATGCGGGACATCTGGAAGCCGCCTTCAGACCAAACTGCATAGATGAAATAGTTATTCCACTCAATGGCGATGTAATTCATCATTAATGTGGAAATAATCTCATTGACATTAAATCGGGCTTTTAATAAACCGGGTATAAAACCCCATAAAGCGCCAAACAGCATGCCAAAAAGGGCCATGGTAAGAATAAAGAGCCATTTAGGCGCATCCTCCGGTAAAATGGGAAGAAGCACAACCATGCTGGCTCCAAAAGCGCCCAGGAAAAATTGACCTTCTGCACCGATATTCCATAATTTCATCCGGAATGCGACTGAACAGGCCAAACCAACCAGCATAAGCGGGATGGCTTTAACCATCGTATCAGAAAGCACCCCCACACTGCCGAAGGAATATTTGGCAATATGAGTATAAACGGCGAGAGGACTTCCCCCGCCTAATCCAATTACCAGCGCGCCAAGCAGCAAGGCAATCATCACAGCTAATATGGATAGGGTCGGGGAGAGCCAATTGGGGGGATTTTCTACCCGGTTTTCAATCTTGATCTGGAAAGGGAAAACCAGACCGGAACGGGTTTCTTTCAGATCAGTATCAGACATATTAGGCAGCTCCTTCTCGCTCGATCTGCTCCATGCGAGTCCCGGTCATCAGCTGGCCGATCTTATCAATATCATTATCATAGACTTCACCCATAATCTCGCCTTCATAGATGACATAAATACGGTCACATAAGGACAGCAGCTCTTCCAACTCCTCGGAAATCAGCAATATTGCTGCACCGTTTTCCCGCTGAGCCAGCAGTAATTTCTGAACTCCTTCTATCGCTCCCACATCCAAACCTCTGGTCGGTTGAACCGCGATCATCAGGCTGGGCTCACTGGAGATCTCCCTGGCTAGAATTACCTTCTGCAAATTGCCTCCCGACAGCAGACGGACCGATGTATCGATTGAAGGCACCATGATATCATAGGCTTCTTTTAAGTCTGAAGTATAAATTTCTGCTGCTAGCATGTGCAGTATCCCACCGGTGCCAATTGGGGATTGATCATAATTCTTCATGATCATATTGTCAGTCACGCTGAGATTGGGTGCCGTTCCTACCAGCGTTCGGTCAGCTGGAATTAGGGAGATGCCGTGCCTGATGCCCAGCTTTACCGGTTTGTTGGTGACATTTTTGTGGTTAACAATAATCTGCCCCATAGTAGCCTTGCGCAAACCCACCAGGGTTTCAGCCAGCTCATTCTGTCCGTTTCCGGCAACTCCGGCTAGGCCAACAATTTCACCCTGATGGACATTAAGATTGATCCCATTTAAAGCGGATAAACCCTTGTCATTGTCCGCTTTCAAACCTTCGACCGACAGGACTACATCGCCAATCTGAACCGCTTTCTTCTCCACCTGAAAGACAACCTCTCTACCAACCATCAGGCGGGCAAGGTCAGCCCGGCTGACTTCGCTGGTATTTAACCCACTCGAAGTGACTTTCCCCTTCTGGAGCACTGTTACCCGATTAGAAATATCCATGACTTCATGCAGTTTATGGCTGATGAACACAATGGATTTTCCTTCGTCTGTCATCGATCTCAGGGTATTAAAAAGCTCCTCAATTTCACTGGGTGCCAGGACGGCCGTAGGTTCATCCATGATCAAGACATCTGCACCGCGGTAGAGCATTTTTAAAATTTCAACCCGCTGCTGTTCACCAACCGACAACTGCCAGATTTTGGCACTGGGATCAACATGCAGGCCGTATTTCTCAGCTATTCCATCAATGATTTGGTTATATTTAGAAAGCTGCATGCGGAAGCGCGGCTCATCCAATCCCAGCAGGATGTTTTCGGTGACGCTCTGGGATGGCACCAGCATAAAATGCTGGTGCACCATACCTATACCTGCCTCTATCGCTTCACGGGGAGAACCAAAATTAACCAGGTTTCCATTCACCCGGATTGTCCCGGCATCGGCTTTGTAAAGTCCCGCCAGGACGTTCATCAAGGTACTTTTTCCAGCCCCGTTTTCGCCTAAGAGGGCATGGACTTCGCCTTTACGCAAATCAAAATCAACCTGATTATTGGCAATCACCCCGGGGAAGCGTTTAATGATGCCCCTCATAGTGACCACATTTTCAATTGGAGAGGTTATCGCGTGAGCCATAATTTTGATCCGTTTTCTACAAATTGAAAAGATACAAGTTAATAAAAAAATAATTGCAGGTGGAGACGGGTGGCCAGAGCGAATCTGGCCACCCAAAAAGCCTTAGATACTAGAGTTCGGGCAGTTCGGCGGTTACATTCTCATTCCACCAATACATACCGTAGTCACATTCCAGTCCTGGAGCGCCGGGGGCAAACTGATCAATATCAGCCTGCTGCATGCGGGCGCCATCAGGAACAACCACGTTACCCTGGTTGTCGGTGATCGGTCCAGCAAAGACATCAAAGCGGTTGAAATCACCAGCCAAAGCTGCTGCCAGTGTATCCTTTACCAATTGAAGATCTTCCGCGGGAAGGCTGGCAACGCCAGGCTGCATTTCTTGTCCTTCCATGAAGCCATAGAGACCTAAGCCGCCGGAGGCGGTATCAAAATACTGCCATCCGTACTCATAGGTACCAGCCATTGCCTGTTCAACAATCCCGACAAAAATGGGACCCCAGTTCCAATAGGGAGCCGTCATACAAGCATCAACGGTGCAGGAGCCGGACCAGTCATAAGTCATTCCGTAAACGCCTTCCCGATCGGCTGCTGCCAGGGCGGAAGCCGGGGTATCGGCGCCGGTCATAACCACATGGGCACCGGCATCAAAGAGGGAATCAGCCCCTTCGCGTTCGATGATGGGGTCATGCCAGGTATTAATCCAGCGGATATCCAGAGTGCATTCGGGGCAGGTCTTCTGAATACCCAGTGCATAGGCGTTAAACAGACGGAATTCTTCCGGGATGGGGAAGGTAGCCATACCGCCGATAACGGTTACACCATCGGCTTTAGCGCGGGATCCAGCCAGCATGCCGGCCAGGTATTTCATAACTTCCATTTCACCAAACATATTCCCAAAGTTCGTCATATTGGATTTGTATCCGGAAATATGAACATAACCGATTTCGGGGAACTCTTCAGCCACAACTTCCATCGAATCCATATAACCGAAGGATCCACCAAAGATCAGGTTAAAACCTTTGCGGGACAATGCTCGGAAAACCTGCTCGGAATCGGCGCCTTCAGCAACGGATTCCACATAAGCGGTGTGAACACCTTCAACATTTTCCTGAAGATAGTTTATTCCATCAACCTGTGCCTGGGACCAGCCGCCATCATCATGGGTGCTGAGCAATACAAAAGCAACATTGAATTTTCCTTCTTCGATTTCAGGAATTTGCAATCCGCCTTCTTCCGCCGGAGCTGCTTCTTCTGCAGGGGCGGCTTCTTCTGCTGGGGCTGCTTCCTCTGCGGGGGCTGCTTCCTCTGCGGGGGCAGATACCTCTGCCGGTGCGGGTTGGCAGGCAGTGAAAACAAAGGCTGCAATCAGCATCAGGCTTAGCCCAAACCATAAACTTTTCTTTCTCATTTTTTCTCCTCTACATAATAGGTTTTTTCATTGAATTTCTGTCCTGCGTTACTTTTAAGATGGTCACCTCCTTTTTTCCAACTCGTTAGGTTGTCTGATTTTAGTATACTTGAATATTGTTTTTACACTTAAGAACAACATCCTGTAATCCACCATAATCTTATCCCAATTCAAGCCCTGCCGCGTTCTCTTTAGGTCTTATGGAATTATCCTGGTGCCTGTTTCTCCCTTAAGTGCCCGACCGATATTTTCAGGATTGGTGATTAAAGCCTCTTTTCCACCTTGTTCCAAGAACCGGACAATGGCCCTGATCTTCGGTTCCATAGACCCTTTGGCAAAGTGAACACCCTCATCCAGATATTTTTTCGCCTCAGCGACTGTCATCTGGGCTACGTCCACCTGGTCTGGTTTTCCAAAATTCAGGGAGACTTTTTCAACTGCAGTAGAGATCAACAGCATATCTGCACGAATCTCATTGGCGAGAAATGCTGAAGCAAAATCTTTATCAATCACCGCAGCTGTTCCGATTACACTTCCTCCAGATTCAATAACCGGGATTCCACCTCCGCCAACAGTGATCGTCACCGTACCGGATTCAATCAGAGCTTTGATTGCATCCAGTTCCATGATTTCGACCGGCAATGGAGAAGCGACAACCCGGCGCCAGCCTCTGCCGGCATCTTCAACAACATTCCAGCCCAAATCTGCTTTCCGCTTCAGGGCTTCCTCTTCATCCATGAATGTGCCAATTGGTTTGGATGGTGTTTGAAAAGCAGGGTCATTGGGGTCAACCCTCACCTGAGTGATCACGGTCGCAGCCGGTTTGTGGATGCCGCGTTTTTTCAATTCATTTTGAATATTCTGCTGCAGAGCATAGCCAATCGCTCCCTGGCTATCTGCCCCACAGACATCCAGGGGAATTTCATGCATCCCTTCCACCTTATGGGCGATTTCCGATCGCCGCAAGATGAACCCGACCTGGGGTCCATTTCCATGCCCTACAGCTATGTCCCAGCCGGCTTCAATCATATCTACCAGGTGGACGGCAGTTTCCTGGGCAGCTTTGTACTGGTCTTCAACGGTTTGATTCTGCTTGGATTTTATTAAGGAGTTTCCTCCAATCGCAACCACCGCCACTTTTTTCTTTTTTTCCATTCTTATCTCCTATCGCATGGTCAATGCCATGACAGCTTTTTGAGCGTGCATTCGGTTCTCAGCTTGATCAAAGACGACAGACTGAGGTCCGTCCATCACTTCGCTGGTTACCTCAACATCCCGGTCTGCTGGCAGCGGGTGCATGTAAATCGCATCTTTATCAGCCAAAGCCATTTTCCTGGCATCCGTAATCCAGTCAACATATTTATCCTGAATCTTTTTACCTTCTTCCGGATCCTGGGTGGTCAGCAGAGGGCCCCAGGATTTGGCGTACACAATGTCCGCATCCTTAAA
>CAZUMG010000002.1:15544-21823 GCA_964621895.1 uncultured Anaerolineales bacterium
GCACTGGTGGGGGTGGTAGATCTCACACTGCATATTTAAGACTGGCACCCGGGAAGCCGAAGCCACATTATTTATGTATTGATTGCCGACGCCATATTCTACGTGGCGGATAGCAATACCATCAAAATATCTCCCCAAGATCTCACCCAGTTCCTTTTCTGTATCACCATGGGAAACCTGGGTGGTCCGGCTTTCCATAAAGGCAGCATGTCCCCCGAGCTGGGCCATACCGGACTCAAAGGAAGCCCTGGTCCGGGTGCTGGAGAAGAAGAACAGCATTGAGAGGGTTTTATCAATCAGTAAAGCATGCCGTTCACCCAAGGCGCGTTTTTTCTTTAAATCCCAGGCAACCGATAAAACGGTTTCTACTTCTTCTTTTGTGAAATCAAGGTCGCCGATTAAATCTCGACCTCGTAAATCAGTTATCATTGTTTTCTCCTTATCATTCCAAATCCCAATCTTTTATACAGCTAAAATTGATTGCTCCCAGGTAGATTGGATTTATTATCAAGGGGCCAACCTACCTGGATATCCTACAAAATTCTCAATCTATTCCTCAGCGCCTAATACCAGAGCCAGGAGAGCCATGCGCATGACAACCCCATTAAACCCTTCCTGCCAGTAGCGTGCCCAGCGGGTTTGGTCTACATCGGGAGGAATTTCATCCATCCGGGGCAGGGAGTGCAGCAAGACTGCGTCAGATTTTGCCTTGGTTTCCAGCAGTTCCCGGGTAATTTTAAATTCGGGAGGAGTTAATCCAACGTCGCCGTCCCTTTCATCGCGGGACTTGGTGTAATCAGGCTGTACAACTGGCTCAACCAGAATTACATCAGCATCTGCAATGACTTCGCGAACATCGCCACCTTCGGTAAAGTTTAAGCTATTGCGTTTAAAATCTTCCCGGTACTCGTCGGGAAGCGACATATCCTTGGGGGCAATAAAAGTGATCGGGCAGTCAAACTGAGTTAAAGCATGTCCCAGGGAATGCATGGTGCGCATCCGCATATCCCCAACAGCAACCCATTTGAGTCCATCAATATGGCCTTTTTCCCGCATAATAGTATACAGGTCAGTCAGAATCTGGGTTGGATGTTCTCCCCAACCATCGCCACCATTAATGATGGGAATGCTGACCCACTTGGCTGCTTCCTGGGGAGCTCCTTTTTGGAAATGTCGCATCACGATAACGTCACCATAGTTTTCCAGCATTTTGAAGGTATCCTTGATGGATTCCATATAAAAATCGCCCGCGCGGGTCATCTTGGCGTCAGAAAATCCGGTCACTCTTCCACCCAGGCGAAGCATGGCGGATTCATGAGCCAACCGGGTTCGGGTCGAGGGTTGATAGAACGCCGTCACCATGATTTTCTCTTTTAGCAAATCAACATTCTTCCGATTATGAGCAATGGGAGCCAATTTTTCAGCAACCTCAAAAACGCGCTCAAATTCATGGCGTTCAAAATCCTTTAATGAAATAATATTTCGTCCTGCAAAACTTCTCATGGTATTGCTCCTTATTTTGATCTAATTATTCTATTGATTTAACTAACCTTCCCGGTTGTTTTATTAGAATGTATCCAGTCTGTAACCTCCCGATAATTCCTTGCTAAATCTGAGTGCCAATCCGCCGCATAATATGAAAATGGAAATACCCGGGAATAAAATAACTGAAAGAAGAGTCGATAATCCGACCCCGGGTCGAAAACAACAAAGAAGAAAATACCAATAAAGGATCATGTTTTTGAATATCCAGGTAATTGGCAATTTCTGGAGTTGCTCCAATTGCGCTGATATCACATTTTGAACTGGCGAGGGGGATATCATCCCTGCGAATCAATAAATCCAAAACTGAACCCGTAAAATGATTTTTTACTTCCTGTTCACTGAGCACATCCAACGGAAGATTATCTTCCAGGAATGCAATCGGGAGATTATCAGCCAGAATGACCCTGGAAACCTGGAGAATTTCTTCATTTTCTGGCAGCCCAAGGCATTGGGTCATTTCAGAATCAACGATTTTCCTGCTAATATCCAGGTCACCCATCGAGACAGCTAATCCAATTTGATCAGCAATGGTTTCAAGGCTAATCAGGTTCTCCAAACCACTTTCAAAAACATTACTGGGATGAATTACAAAGGTTCCAACTCCTTGCTTTCGCTGCAGCAAACCCCGGGTTTCAAAAGTCCTCATTGCCTCACGCAGACATGCCCGGGAAACTCCCAGGCCTTCAGCCAACTTGGGTTCAGATGGTAATCTATTCCCCGATTCAGTTTCAGAGATCAGCAGACTTAACTGTTCATGCAGCGATCTGGAAACATCATTATCTCTGATCAAGATTCTGCTCCTTCTATGACCGGAATAAATGAAAATGTCTCCACGTCAACCAGGCCAAGATCAGAAATTCTCAGCGCTGGAATCACAACCAAAGCCAGCAGGCTTAGCTGCATGTTGGGATTGACAATTGAACAACCACAGGATCGAAACGCTTCTAACACGCTTGCGGCTTCCTCCGCTACCAGGTTTGCCCGCTTATTAGACATTAATCCCGCAATGGGAAGAGCTACCTGGCCAATCACCTGGCTATCTTTAACAACCACCTGTCCGCCCTGGATTTCCATCAGTCGATTGGCAGCTAATGCCATCTGTCCTTCATCTGTACCTACAACAATCATATGGTGGGAGTCATGCGCTACTGTGGATCCGAAAGCACATTTTCCTTTTAATCCTAAACCAGATACCAAACCAACCACCACCCCGCCGGTTGCCTGGTGACGCTCTACCAGAGCGATTTTCAGTAAATCCCGCTCCAGATCAATCTTTACTTCACCGTCGACCACAGGGACAGGAATACGCAGATGTTTTGTCGGTGCCTGACCTTCAATCACGCCAATAACATTAGCAACAGCAGAATCAGTACTTATGCTCTTATCCACTTTCAATCGGAAATCTTCTGCATTAAGACTACGTTTTAAATTAACTGATCGAGTCGCCCATTCTGGAAAATTGATCTGGGGTAAATCCAGCTGCCACTCCCCATTCTTAGCCAGCAGAGCTCCTTTGGCAATGACTACCTCGGGATGAAAATTCATCAGATCTGCCACAATTAAGATATCAGCAAACCTCCCAGGAGCAATTTGACCGATATCCCGGGAAACACCGAAGTGTTCTGCAGTATTAATTGTTGCCATCTGCAGGGCGAGCATTGGATCCACTCCCAGGCCAATGGTATGCCTGATTACCCGGTCCATATGACCCTCATTAACCAAGGTCTCTGAATGGGAATCATCCGTGCAGAGGATAAAATGGCGGGAATCCAAACCTTCTTCAGTAATTGCTTTAACAGGATCCTCAACATCCAGCCACCCTGATCCATAACGCAGCATAGCTTTCATGCCCTGCCTGATTCTGGCTACGGCATCTGCTTTGGTGGTCCCTTCATGGTCATCTTCTGGACCGCCGGCAACATACCCATGAAAGGGGGTACCCAGGTCCGGGGCGGCATAATGGCCGCCGATCACCTTACCCGCTGCCCTGGTAGCCGCCATCTCAGCATGCATATTTTCATCACTGGAAAAAACCCCCGGAAAATTCATCATTTCGCCAAGACCAATGATCTTATCCCAGCTCATACCTTCTTCCACATCATCTGGAGTTATCGACGAACCGGGTGTTTCCAACCCGGGTGCCGAGGGTACACAGGATGGAATCTGGACGAAGACATGAATCGGCTGGTTCTTGGCTTCTCTCACCATCAACCTGACCCCTTTTAATCCAAATACATTGGCAATTTCATGGGGGTCGGTAAACATGGCTGTTGTGCCCCGGGGAGCAACTGCCCGAACAAATTCTGTGATGGTTACCATGCCGGATTCTATATGCATATGCCCGTCCAGCAGTCCGGGTACAAGATATTTACCCTCAGCATCGATCACTCGGGTTTGTTTTCCAATCGTGTGGGAGGCATCTTCACCGACAAATGCTATCCTATTTCCCAGGACTGCGATATCCGTTCCGGGAATGATTTCCCCAGATTGAACGCATACCCATTGTCCGTTGCGGATGACCAGATCTGCTTTTTTCCGGCCCATGGCCACATCCACGAGATCTCTGGTCCTGCTGCTGATTTTTTCAGTGGTCATTATTAACCTCACGATCTTGTTTAATACCTGCTTTACCCGTTTAGTAGTCGGGCTGCCGCCTGATTATGCTTCTCAATTAACGCTGGTACCTCAACGGTGACCATTTGCCCCTGGTTAACCACAAATTTTCCGGCCACTACCGTGTAATCTACCTTAACAGGGGCACAGAACATCACAGCGGCAACGGGATCATGCAGGGCTCCAGCATAATCGATCCTGTTTAAATTAATCGCTGTAAAATCTGCTGCTTTCCCCGGTTCCAACGATCCAATATCTGTTCGCCCAAGGACTGCCGCTCCTCCCCGGGTGGCTAATTCCAAAGCTTGTCTGGCGGACATGATGGGGTTTTCCTCACCGCCGGACCTTGAAGCTCCTCCCATGCCTGCCCGGAGCCTGGCTAAGAGCATTGCCTGGCGAGCTTCACCAATCATGTGGGAGCTATCATTGCTAGCAGAACCGTCCACGCCTAAGCCAACATCCACACCTGCATTTACCATGTCCAGGATAGGGGCAGCTCCAGATGCCAAACGCATATTTGATGAGGGGCAGTGAGCCACACCACAACCCTGGTCAGCATAGACCTTGATTTCAGCTTTATTCAGGTAGACAGAATGAGCAAACCAGACATCCGATCCGATCCAATCCACTTCTTCCATATAGGCTACCGGGCGTTTTCCGAATTTCTTGATCGTAAAATCGACTTCATCTTCTGTCTCCGCAAGGTGAGTGTGCAGTTGGACGCCATAATGGCGTGCTAGGGCTGCGCTCTCGCGCATTAAATCTCCAGTGACGCTGAAGGGAGAACAGGGAGCAAGCACGATCTGGGTAAAAGAACCCGGCCTGCTGTCATGGTAAGCTTCAATTACCCGCTGGGAATCTTTTAATATTTGATCTTCATCCTCAACTACACTGTCTGGAGGAAGACCACCCTGGCTCTCTCCCAAACTCATCGATCCCCGGGAGGCATGCAGACGCATACCTGTTATCAGGGCAGCTTCGATTTCATCATCCAGTCGAGATCCGTTTGGAAACAAATACAAATGATCCGAGGCTGTTGTGCAGCCCGAAAGAGCCAATTCTACCAGGGCGGTTTGAGTTGAGATGTGTATGTCTTCAGGCTTCATTCTGGCCCAGATAGGATAAAGAGTTTTTAACCAGTGAAATAAATTTGCGTCCTGGGCTTTTGGAACCACCCGGGTTAGTGTCTGGTAAAAATGGTGGTGGGTATTCACCAGCCCAGGCAGCAAAATGTGCCCTTTTAAATCAAGAATCTGATCTGCTTTTGAGGGAAGCTGATCAGATTTGGCTACCTGCTTGATGAATCCATCCTTAATAAAAAGACCACCATCCCTTATCTCTTGGCGGTGGTCATTCATTGTAACGACAATCTGGGCATTTTTTACAAGGAGTGTGGGCATGAAAAATCCTTAACCTAAACTTGTCTGACAACTATAAGTTTATCAAGAAGTTACCTCCCTGTCAATTGTCTGACAAGTTCATCCCTAAATATATGATTTTAATCACCCGGGGATTAATCTCTATCTACCTGATGGTAGATAAAGTTAGTAAAAGCTGCTCTTCCCCCATTCGGCGGTTAAAATATAAAGTTAATCAGGTTTCTAGCAAGGGCGGGATTCAACAGAAAAAAGACCGCGGCTCCCAAGATGAGGATAAAACTTAACAGAGCGATCATCGCCAGACAGCCTCCCCATTCAATTTTTTTCCTGGGTTCTTTCGGTTTGACCTTTTTTTCTAGGCTTTCCGGGCTTTTGTTTTGTTTTCTTTTGGTGATCTCTTTTGTGACAATCCCTCGCGACACTCCACTTGAAGCCTGTTTAGCATCCGATTTTGAGGGGATTGCGGGATCGTTCGAATCTAGATTGAAATTGACATTAAACCTTCCGCTCTGGGCTTTGAGCAGCTCATTCTTAAACTCAGCTGCCATTTGCCAGCGGTGATTTGGATGAACCTGGAGGGCTTTCTCCACGGCATCGGCCACCCGTTTGGAGATTTTTGGATTTCTTTCCCGGACAGGAGTGAGTTCTTCCTGGTCCATGGTTTGGGCCAGGCTGTCCTCGGGGGTAAATCCCGTTAGAGCAGTATACAAGGTAGCGCCTAGAGAATAGATATCTGTGCGGG
>CAZUMG010000002.1:21923-35781 GCA_964621895.1 uncultured Anaerolineales bacterium
TCTTCTTCTTCAAAAGGTCCGATGCGCTCTAATCTTTCCTGAAGATCTTCTCCCTCAATATAGTCCATGATCAGGTATTGTCCCTGGTCATCAAGGGAGAAGTGATCTGAAACCCGCGGTAAATTGGGATGGCGCAAATTGGCCAGGATGGTAGCTTCCCGCCGGAATTGGCGGGCATAATCATCGATGGTAAATAAATTTTCCTTAACAGCAACTTCCATTCCGAGGTTTTCATCTACAGCCCGGAAGATTGAGCCCATCCCACCGTGGCCAAGAACCTCGATGATTCTGTAACGTTCGCGAAGGAGCTGACCTTGATTTAGCGACATCAGGATTTTATTTGGGTGATTAAATATCCAAATTCCTTACTTCATTGGCATGAGTTATGATAAATCTTTTTCTGGGGGGAACTGACGAACCCATCAACATATCAAAAGTCCGGTCAGCAGCAGCGGCATCTTCGATGCTGACTTGAAGCAGGGTGCGGGTCGTCGGGTCCATGGTGGTATCCCAAAGCTGCTGGGGATTCATCTCACCCAAACCTTTATAGCGCTGAAGCTGGGCTTTGTCAGGAGTGAGGCCTAACTCCTTGAACAATTCGAGCTTTTCTTTTTCGGTATAAATATAGATTTTTTTATTCTTATGGCTCAGCCGGAACAGTGGAGGTTGAGCAATATATAAATGGCCGGTTTCGATCAAAGGCTGCATATAACGGAAGAAAAACGTTAATAATAACGTCCGAATATGAGCGCCATCAACATCGGCATCGGTCATGATGATCACCCGCCAATAGCGCAGGCCTTCGATATCAAAACCTTCTCCGATACCTACTCCAAGAGCCGAAATCAGGGATTTTACTTCATTGTTCGCCAGAATTTGATTCAACCGGGCTCTTTCTGTATTTAGGATTTTTCCCCTCAAGGGCAGGATTGCCTGGAAGTGGCGGTCCCTGCCCTGCTTGGCGGAACCCCCAGCAGAATCACCCTCGACGATATAAATTTCCGATTCCTGGGGATTTCGGGAGGAACAATCCGCCAGCTTCCCGGGCAGAGTCATGCTTTCCAGGGCTGATTTCCTGATGACCAAATCCCTGGCTTTACTGGCTGCTGTCCTTGCTCTGGCCGAGGTCAAACATTTGTTAACGATAGCTTTGGCTGCCGCGGGATTTTCCTCCAGAAAGGCTTCGACTCCTTCAGCAACCACCTGCTGGGTGTGTGTTTTTACCTCAGCATTCATTAACTTAACCTTGGTCTGGCTTTCAAATTGAGGAGAGGGGTGTTTTATGCTGATTATTGCTGTTAACCCTTCCCGGGTATCATCACCAGAGAGGTTCGGATCAGAGTCCTTAATTAACTTTTTATTGCGGGCGTAGTTATTGACCGTGCGGGTAATAGCTGCCCGTAATCCGGTCAGGTGAGTACCGCCATCGATCGTGTTGATCGTATTAGCGAAGGCATACACTGATTCCGCGAATGAATCCGTATACTGAAATGCCGCATCAATGACAATATCTTCCACTTCTTTTTCAACATGGATAACAGGATGAAGTTTTTCCCGGTTGCGGTTCAGATAGCGTACAAAGGATGTGATGCCCCCATCAAAATAAAAACTCATTTCCCGGTTGGACCTTTCATCAGTGAACCTGATGGTGACACCCCGGGTAACAAAGGCCATCTCCCTGAATCGCTGAACAAGGGTTTCAAATTGGTAGGTCATTTCCTGATCAAAGATGGTCTTATCATACAGAAATGTCTGGCTTGTTCCAGTTTTTCCTTTGGGGCAATCCCCAACAACCTCCAGTTTCGTGACAGCGATACCTTTTTCATAACGCTGGAAGTATTCCTTTTGATCCCGCCACACCCGCACCTCAAACCATTCTGACAGCGCATTAACTGCTGACAAACCAACCCCGTGCAAACCCCCAGATACTTTATAACCGCCGCCGCCAAATTTTCCACCCGCATGCAGCATGGTCATCACCAGCTCAAGTGCTGGGACTTTTTTCTCGGGATGGATGTCAACCGGGATGCCCCTGCCATTATCGGTGACTGTAACGCTCTCATCCTTATGGATAAGAATTACGATTTCAGTGCAGTATTCCGCCAGGGCTTCATCGATTGAGTTGTCAACGACCTCATAAACCAGGTGATGCAACGCTTTGATATCAGTTCCACCAACATACATTCCAGGTCGCAAACGGACTGCTTCCAATCCTTCCAGCACCTGAATATCTTTTGCTTCATAGGACAAATGTTGATTCTTATCAGCCACAAAAACCTCCCACGATAAACACACAAACCAGCATCATAACATGGTTTGTCTTATTTCTCTAATGTTGGTCGTTCTTCGATAATCGGTTGAGGTGCGCTAAGCGCCTGCAATTCATCTACCCAGCGGATCATGTCCTGATAATACACAAAACTGGCCGCAAGCATACCCGTGGTAACAAATGCATGACCGATGATGCTGATCATCATCAGCCAGGAATCTTCCGGAGGAACCTGCCAGACCATATTTAACCCCTGGTTTACCAGCATAGCCAGCATGATGAATAAGCTGGTTTTGAAAAAGGTCATATTAGTTAAACGGATGCTTGCCAGCAGCGATTTCCAGGCTTTCTGGCCTTGGGAATAGATCCCGTGTGGGGAGAAAAACAAGGGGAACACCAACCAGAATGAAATTATTCCAAACAGGATGATAACCATCTGGCCCAGGGAAACGCTGAAGAGAGTAATCCCGGTTGCAGCACAGCTTCCCATCACAAGAATAGCCAGGAAAAAAACCAGCCACATCAAACTCAGCAACAGGGATTGCGCGCTGACCCGGGGCCATTCTCTCAGAACGGACTGCCATCGAACTTCATCAAAAAGGGCTGCTTGCCTGACCCCGGAAAAGTATAACCCACCAAAGGCTAAACCAACCAGAAAGATCGCCAGGCTGAGCAGAACAGCAGCGCTTAATGAAGGAATATCCCAGAACAGCGGTACACCCAGGGGATTTTTTATCGGCATAATTGAGGTGAGCAAACTGAAAATTCCTACAGGCAGGGATCTCAATGCCAGGAACAGGTTTATCCGTTCAGCGGCAAGTGTCCAGACTTCCCGACCCGCATCCATGACTTCTCCAAAATCTGCAGGCAGAAGCGCAGAAACTTCTGTCATCTCCATTAAAAATCCTTCCAGGATAGTTTTAATTTGAAGATGTGGAGCGAACCACAAAACCAGGTCCAGCCCGATAGGAAAGAGCAACAAAATCAAATGTTTGGTGATAGCATCAAATCCATTTCGGATGGATTTAAGAACATTTGGGGGCTCTGGTAAGACGATTCTGTTCATTTTCATCAATGCTCTATTTTACCATACTACCCCCCTCCAAATTCCCTGGAAACCCAGCTCGCCAAACTGCAAAATACAATATCTTCTCCTGCCTTTAAATATAATCCCCGCCTGTAACGGACTGTCTAAACGCTTGTTTAGAGTTGGTTTGTAGTGATACAATCTCTTCTAATTATTTCCACACCGATTTTTAAAAAGTACGACGAATACCAGGGGAGGGAGCTCAGACTTAATAGTCGGGATATTAGTTTTGTTCAATTTGGTCCCGGCATTCCAGTTAAAAAACCCAACCGAGAGGCGAGGAAGCTATGGCAGCAAAAATTGATATGTTATTAACCAATGCCCATGTGCTCTGCATGGATGATGCCTTCACCCAATTTGAAAATGGTGCTGTAGCGATAATTGATGACCATATCCATGCCGTTGGGCAAGCGGATCAGCTGGAAATTACCTTCGAAGCAGCGGAAGTTATTGACTGTGGGGGAAAAATCCTCATGCCGGGATTAGTCGATGCGCATACCCACGTTCCCATGAATTTGCTGCGAGGGCTGGGTGATGACCTTAGACTCGATGTCTGGCTGTTAGGCTACATCATGCCTGTGGAGAGGGAATTTGTCAGCCCTGATTTTGTGCGCTTGGGAACTTCTCTGGCTTGTGCCGAGTTGATCCGATCCGGGGTCACCTCTTTTGCCGATATGTATTATTTTGAGGACCAGGTGGCAGAATCTACTGCAGAAGCTGGTTTAAGGGCAGTTTGCGGCCAGACAATATTAAAATTCCCTTCTCCGGATGCCGCCTCTTATGAGGAAGCTCTGGCTGCCACTGAAAAGATGATCAAGAAATGGCTCGGCCATCCTTTGATAACACCCGCAATAGCTCCCCACGCTCCTTATACCTCCACTCTGGATATCCTGGAAACTGCTTCAGCAATGGCGCAAAAATATGATGTGCCGCTGCATATTCATATCGCTGAGACAGCTCAAGAGGTTGAAGACTGCCTCACTGAACATGATATGCCAGTTGTTCCCTATGTGGAACAATTTAATGTTTTCAAATCAAAAGTTATCGCCGCCCACTGTGTCTATATCGATGAACGGGAAATGCATACATTGAAAAAATATGGCGTCGGTGTTTCCCATAATCCAACCTCAAATTTAAAATTATCCTCCGGGATTGCCAAAATCAATCGCATGCTCGATGATGGATTAAACGTGGGTATTGGTACAGATGGTGCTTCCTCCAATAACGACCTGGACATGTTTGAAGAGCTCCGGTTGGCAGCATTGCTAGCCAAAGGCAGCAGCGGGGATCCCACAGTTGTACCGGCCAGGACTGCGATGGCCATGGCTACCAGCATGGGAGCCAAAGCCATCCATCTGGGAGATCAAACAGGCACGATAACGGAAGGGAAAAAAGCCGATTTAATCCTGGTTGATTTGCACACTTTACACAATTCCCCCCAGTTTAAAAATGATCCGGACGGCATTTATGCCCAGCTGGTATACGCTACAAAATCGACTGATGTCACCGATGTGATGGTTAATGGGACCTGGCTGATGCGGTCCCGGGAGTTATTAACTATCGATCTTGAAAAACTGCTTCCCAAGGCCCAGGAGCTGGC
Source organism: uncultured Anaerolineales bacterium (assembly GCA_964621895.1). Lineage (GTDB taxonomy): Bacteria > Chloroflexota > Anaerolineae > Anaerolineales > UBA11858 > B10-G9. The sequence continues at coordinate 26,880 of CAZUMG010000002.1, forward strand.
GAAGCAGATAGATCAATTCCTTATCGAGCAGTTCCAGTCCGTCTACTCCAAGCTGATCGCCATTGGAGGTGCCGAGGAGCAGGAAAGTTATGAAGTACAGATTAAAGTTAAGCTGGATGATCCCCAGGATGTCATCAAACGGCTGAAAGAGTCAGAATTGGAAATCCTCTATTACCGCCGCTACTATGAATACGATACCTATTTTGAGTTTGCTGATCCAGAGGAAGGCTGGTTAAGATACCGGGAAGATGAGTTCCTAGATAATAAAGGTGAGGTAGAAAACATTCGCTACCGGTTGACCTTGATCGGCCCCAAACGTGAGCGGCACTTCCCCCAGGATGTATTGCTGTCCCGAAGTAGATTCATCGCCCCGGCGCCCCTTAGCCTTCGGTTTTATCGAGAATATTTCGCCCCAACTGATGAGACCTTCATTGAAAAAGACCGGCAGCGCTGGAAAGTTTGTTTCCACGATATTGAATTCTTCATCAATGTTGACCGCCTGGATGAACCCGCCTTAGGCACTTTCCTGGAAATAAAGAGCCGTACCTGGAGTTTAGAGGATGCCGAGAAAAAGGCCCAAATCGCAGATGACCTGCTGCGGCTATTAGGCAGTTTCCCTGAAAAAACTGAAACCCTGGATTATGTGCAAATAGTTGGGGCAAAATCCTGAGCTATGAAAATTGCCGCTTTAGCAGATATCCATGGGAATTACCAGGCGCTGGTTACCGTGATCGATCATCTTGAACGCTGGAAGCCCGATCTGGTGATGGTTTTAGGAGATATCATCAATCGGGGACCCCGTTCACGGGATTGTCTGCACCTGGTTCAGGAAAAAACCCAATCTGCCTCCTGGCTAGTCATCCGTGGAAATCATGAAGGATATGTTCTGGCCTTTGAGGATCCAAACTTTTCAAGATCAGGTCTGGAATTTGAGTTGCGAAAAATTATTTTTTGGACCTATCAATCCCTCTCAACAGACGAGATTATTGCTGTTAAACAGCTGCCCGAGCAGATAGATTTGATATTAGCGGGAAAACAGGTTGTCAAAGCCGTCCATGCCTCAACAGCTGGAGATCGGGTTGGCATCTATCCTAACTCGTCAGAGAGTGACCTTGATCATTTAGTTGATCCGGAGGCGGATCTTTTCCTGGTGGGCCACACTCACCAGCCGTTAATTCGAGATTATCAAGGTACCACGGTCATTAATGTGGGATCTGTCGGTTTACCTTTTGATGGGGATACCCGGGCTGCTTATGCCCAGATCAGCTACACAGGTAATCACTGGAGAGGAGAAATTTGCCGGGTGAAGTATGATCTGGAGAGCTCCAAAAAGGATTTTTTTGAAACCGGCTTCATCCCGGAGAGCGGACCGCTTGCGGATTTGGTCCTGGCCGAGTTAGAGTTAGGGTGGCCTCAATTATCACATTGGTTCCGCCATTATGAAAAGGCTGTGCTCGATCACAAAATCAGCCCGGCAGATGCTGTCAGGGAGTTCTTGAAAAATCCTAATATCGAATATCTCAATAAAGATACCCTCGAGCAGAAGGTAAATCAATAGGATTGGTATGACGTCAACTCGCGCAGAGATCGCTAAAGAAGGGGCAGTTCAAGCGGGAAAACAGCTTTTAGAACATTTTATCAATGGAAATCGCCAAGGGATCCTAAAAGCTGATCAAACCCTGGTAACCAAGGCAGATCAGAACTCAGACCAACTGCTTCACAGTTTAATCCAGGAGCATTTCCCTGGGGATGGCATTCTCAGTGAGGAAAGCAGCACAATCTTCCCGGGACAAGACCATGTCTGGGTATTAGATCCCCTGGATGGCACAGTAAATTTCAGCCAGGGGCTGCATTACTGGGGAGTTTCGATTGCCCATTTTGAAAACGGCTTTCCCCAAAACGCAGCCATTTATTTCCCCCTGATTGATGAACTATATTCAGCCTCCCGGGGTGCCGGAGCATTTTTAAATGACAAACAGCTGCACATTGCTGAACATCCCGGAGAGACCCTCTTCCCCATCTTTGTTCACTGCTCCAGGATGCATCAACGCTATCAAATCAAGCTTCCCTTTAAAACCCGCTCACTCGGCGCAGCTGCCTACCACCTCTGCCTGGTTTCCAACAGTACCGCGGTCCTGGCTTTTGAAAGCACTCCAAAAATCTGGGATTTTGCAGCTGGCTGGCTGATTATCCAGGAGGCAGGAGGATTAATCCAATCATTCGATGGAAGACAGCCTTTCCCGGCTCAAGTGGGAAAAGATTATCAAAAACAATCTTATCCGATTGTAGCGGCCGCTTCGAAAGAGATCCTGTCTGCAGTGAAAACAGGAATTAACAAAATTTGATTCGTAGATTTCAGGAGGTAACACAATGAAGTATAGATATTTAGGAAAATCCGGATTACAGGTTTCCGCTTTATCATTTGGATCCTGGGTTACATTTGGCAGCCAGGTGGATCTTGACAAAGCCGTAAAATTGATGAGTTTCGCCTATGAAGCAGGAGTGAATTTCTTTGATAATGCGGAAGTTTATAATGATGGTGTTGCCGAAAGCATCATGGGAGCAGTTATTAAAAAAGCCAGCTGGAAACAGCGTAATTTGGTAATATCAACCAAAATATTTTGGGGTGGAGACGGGCCCAATGACAGGGGTCTTTCCAGGAAACATATTATTGAAGGCCTGGATGCTTCGCTCGAAAGAATGGGTCTGCCTTATGTTGATTTAGTTTTCGCTCACCGCCCGGATATCCATACGCCCATCGAGGAAACAGTTCGAGCTTTTAACCAGGTCATTAACCAGGGAAAAGCCTTTTACTGGGGTACCAGTGAATGGTCCGCCCAGCAGATCATGGAGGCATACGCCATTGCCAGACAGGAACATCTGATCCCCCCCCAGATGGAGCAGCCCCAATATAATATGTTTAACCGGGATCGGGTTGAGGTTGAATTTCACCGGCTGTATAGCGAAATCGGATTGGGAACAACAACTTTCAGCCCGCTGGCAAGTGGGTTATTGTCCGGGAAATACAACGATGGGATTCCGGAGAATACCAGGGCAACTTTGCCGGGATATGAATGGCTGCGCAACCGATTTACTAATGAGGAGGCTCAGGAACAGATTCAAAAGGTCATTAAACTCGCAAGTGTCGCTGGTAGTTTGGGATGCACAACTGCTCAGCTGGCAATTGCCTGGTGCCTGCTTAACCCGAATGTGAGCTCAGTGATTACCGGTGCATCAAAATTGGAACAGATAAAAGAAAATCTGAATGCAATCGAGGTTGTTGATCAATTAACTCCTGAAGTGGTTGAATCAATTGAAGAGATTCTCGATAACAAACCCCAATTACCCTCTGATCTCCGCTGAAGGGTACCTCAACTAAGAAAATCCCCCATAATTCCTTAACAACCTCCCAGCAGCTGATGGATAATAATCAGCTGCTGATGGTTTTTTGTATTTTTATGGCCAGGGCTTGAGCTCGCTGCCTGGTATCCCCCAGGTAGTCCAGATCCTCAAAGACCTCTCGAAGGTCGCTCTCTGATAGGTAGATCTGCAATTCCGGATCGGCAGATACTAGTTCTAATAATGGGTTTTCCTGGCCTTGTTTGACTGCAGCCCAGGCCTGGTTTGAGAGATTCCTCAAATGGCTGTGCATCTTTTGGCGATCAGCACCGGCTTTGCACAGGAGCATTAATAGTCTTTCGATGGCAGCAAATGGCTGGTATTCATCCAAATTTCTATTTATGGCCGCAACGTTCACCTGCAATCCAGAAAGAACTTCCCGGCAGGTTTCCAGCATTTCATCAAGCGATAAAAATGCTTCGGGCAGGATTATCCGGCGATTGGCACTGTCATCCAGGGTTCGTTCTAATAACGAGTGGGCTGCATTATCCCAGGCTATGCGGGGGAGTTGAGCTAGATATCTTCCCAGAGAGTTGATTTTTTCAGCTTTAATGGGGTTTTGTTTGAATGGCATTGCAGATGAACCAACCTGGGATGTCCCAAACGGTTCTGCCAGTTCAGCCATCCCGGGAGACTGCAGGATTCTCAAATCAAAAGCAAACTTATATAATACCGCCCCAAGGCCAGCTAGATGTGATAGGAGCTGGAAATCCTGCAATCGCGGATATGTTTGGGAAACCACATCAAAAAAATCCAGCTCCAAAGATGTTGACATTAATTTCTGAAAACTTGCCAGATTCTCTTCTCCAATTAAAGAAGCAAATGATGCACTGCTCCCTACCGCGCCGGTAAATCCTTTGGATTTAATCCCCCCTTCAAATTGCTGTAAACCCTGATAACAGTTCAACAGGTCCTGGGCAGGTTGGGCTAAGCGGTATCCCAGGCTCAGCGGCTCGGCTGGCTGAAGATGGGTAAATCCAATCACGGGAGTATCGAGCCAATCCAGGATCAAGGCAGCCAACACCGCCAGCAATTCGCGGACTTGTTTGAGAATCTGAATGAGGGCTTGCTTTTGCTGCAGCACCGACGTATTATCCTTGATGTCCATGGAGGTCGCCCCTAGGTGAAGCACACCGCCAGCATGGGGGCATTGTTCGGCAAAGACCTGCAGCTCTGCCATTAGGTCATGGTGAATACTGGTCTCAATTTCAAATGAACGGTCCAGGTCAACCTGGAGAACCTTGCCTTTCAGTTCAACCAGCTGATCATCTGTCACCAATTGATAGGCAACCTGGGCTTCTGCGAGGGCCACCCATATTTTTCTCCACAGCAGTCGGGTTGAATATTCACTCCAGATTTCCCGCATGGCGGGGGATCCATAACGCCATGAAAAAGGTGATTGGTAGGCTTGATTCTCAGTCATAAGTGATCCTGGTCATAAATAATCGAGATAACACTATGGATTTCCATGAAGGTCTGTTAGCTTCATTATAATACGAGCTTTCTTTGTTGAAGCTCTCTCTGCAGTTTTCTCTGAACTGCCCTATCTTTTTCATTGTCATTTCTAGGATGGCGAAGGTCAGGGATAGTATGATAAAATCCTTGCATTAAAGGAAGGCGATCAAGAGGTAAAGAGGATATAATTAAGTGAATTAATCAGCTTTGGGGAGGATTGATCTGGAGACAAGGAAAATTACTCAAAACCTGGACAGGAGATCAAAGACTCTTGAATACCTTCAACCCGGAACAAAATTAGAGGGCAGGTATAAAATCCTCTCGACAGTCGGACGGGGAGGAATGGGAGCAGTTTACCGTGCCCAAGATCTCCGTTTTAAGGTTGAAAAAATTGTTGCCGTTAAGGAAATGATCAATCAGGCAACGGATCCTGAAATCCAAGCTACTATTGTAGAAGGTTTTGAACGGGAAGCCAATATTCTGGCCACCATCAGCCATCCCGCTATCCCAACGATATACGACTATTTCACCCTGGGTGCTCGTTCCTACCTGGTGATGGAGTTTATTGAAGGCGATAACCTGGAAATAAAATTGCAGCAGCGGCGGGCTCCTTTCCAGGAAGATGAACTGATTGGTTGGTCAATTGCTTTATGTGATGTGCTGGATTACCTCCATACTCACGAGCCTGAACCGATCATCTTCAGAGATGTAAAACCAGCCAACATCATGATTACCAGGAGAAATCAAATCCGCCTGGTTGACTTCGGGATCGCTAAAACCTTTCAAACCGGGTCCAAGGGCACCATGATTGGAACCGAGGGTTATTCTCCTCCAGAACAATACCGAGGTGAAGCATCTCCGTCAGTTGATATCTATGCTTTAGGGGCAACTTTGCATCACCTGTTAACCAATCAGGATCCCCGCACTGAACCACCATTCACTTTTGATGAACGGCCCATACGCACCGCAAACCCGAATGTGAGCGTTGCAATGGAATCCATTGTCAATACGGCGTTAATGTACAACCCGCCAGACCGGTTTGAAAGTGCAAGTATTATGCGAAAAGCGTTTATTGGCCTGGCTCAGCAAACCGGTATGCTTGAGGAAGAAATCTCAATTGCCCAGGCTACCCAATTTTTCCAGGATCAAAGCCACTCTCCCATCTGGACGTTTGCCACCGAGGATGAAGTCCGGGGAACTGCCAGCTATCTGGATGGCGTTATTTACATAGGATCGTACGATCACAATCTCTATGCTCTTGAAGCAGATAATGGGAATTTCATTTGGAAATATGCGGCTCAAGGCGGCATTGTTAGTAAACCGGCTATTGATGATAATAAGATCTATTTTGGTTCTACTGACCAATATGTCCATGCGATTTCCTGCCGGAATGGGAAAAAAATCTGGGTCCAATCCACCGATGGTGCCATCTATTCCTCCCCTACTATTGCAGAGGGGCACTTGTTTATTGGATCAGATGACGAATATTTACATGTTTTGAACCTCATGGCTGGTAGAGAAGCCTGGCGGGTTAATCTGGGGTCCAGTGTTCGCTCATCTCCCATCGTTGAAAACGAATTAGTTTATGTTGGAAGCGAAAATGGTGAAATCCAGTGTTATGATTTCAGCGGCAATATAAAATGGAGAGCAGCAGCCAAACGGGCGGTGACAGCCTCACCGCATTTTGCTGACAATGTAATCTATATAACTTCGCTTGACAGCATGCTGTACGCCATTGATGCAAAATCAGGATGGGTCATTTGGCGATTCCGGATGGAAAACGGTTCCATCTCCACACCAACCACCCATGAAAATCATGTCTATGTAGGTTCAACGGATAATACTTTTTACTGCATCAACACAAAGTCAACAAAAAAAGTATGGACGTTTGATACTGATAATCAAATTAACAGCTCACCGGTTTTCTACAAAGGAGCCGTCTATTTCTGTAACGTTGCTGGCATGGTTTACAGTTTACATGCAGGAAGCGGCCGCTTACGCTGGAAATACCAGGCTGAAGGGCAGATTACCGGATCGCCGATTATCGCAAATGACATCTTGTATATCGGCGCATCGGACCATAAAATTTACGCTCTGCCAGCCTGATGCTGGAATAGCCCATCACATACCCAGTAATCGAGAAAAAATGACAAACAGACTTCTGATAAAAATCAAGAACCTTTTCCAGCCTAAAACTATTTTAAAACCTGAGGAAACCCCGGTAGCGGGATCAACTGTTGTGACCAAGGAATTAGAAAAAATCACCTTGCCGGTTGAAAAAAAGCTGGTCGGCTACAGCTCCCCCCAGATTAATGTGGGTTACGCCTTATCGCCGGGAAAACAAAGGACCCACAACGAAGACGCCTTCTTCACCCTGACCACAATGTTCTCCTATAATGAGAGTGAGTTACCTTTTGGCCTGTACATGGTAGCAGACGGGATGGGTGGTCACAAAAATGGGGAAATTGCCAGCGAACTCGCTATCAGGACAATCGTTGGCTACATCCTGGTTGAAATTTACACCCCCTTGATGAGTTTGAATCCCCACCCGGGAGAATTATCCTTCCAGGAGGTATTTTACGCTGGAATTGAAAAGGCCAACTCGGAAATTATCAACTGCTCCTATGGTGGGGGGACTACAGTAACTGCAGTGTTAATCGTTGGCGATCAAATGACAATTGCCCACGTTGGCGACAGCCGGTTATATTCCATTGATACCCAAGGAAACCTGGAAGCCCTTACCCGGGATCACTCCCTGGTAAAACGCCTCCAGGAGCTGGGACAAATCACTCCGGATGAAGCCGCGGTTCACCCCCAACGCAATGTCCTATACCGGGCATTGGGCCAGGGCGAACCCTTTGAGCCCGAGATTATCTCAACAAAAAGACCAGAATCGGGATCTCTTCTACTGTGTTCTGATGGATTGTGGAGCGCAGTCGATGAGGAGATTCTCACCAGGATTATCAAATCTGGTGTCTCCCCCCAGGATACTTGTGACAGGTTGATCGATGCAGCCAATGATGCAGGCGGTCCAGACAATATTTCTACAATTCTGGTAGAGTTTTCCTGAGGAAAACACAGGCATTATGCCCGAAAAAACTGATTTTTATCACAGGTTAAATATAGAGACTGGAGCTTCAGAGGAAGCGATAAAAAAGGCCTATCGCCTGGCTGTCAGGAAAGCGCATCCAGATGTAAATAAGAACGAGGGGGCAACTCAACTATTTCTTGATATCCAGGAAGCTTATAAAGTCTTATCTGACCAGGGGAGCAAAGGAGCCTATGATGATGGCAGGGAACCCCGAGAAGCTCCTCCTTCAATTGACACTACTATCGAATACAGCCAGGCTTCTCTGCTTCGGCTGGATGAACCCCAGGTTATTTATGCATTGATTGAGATTGTGTCCACGCAGACAGAAAAGAATACCTCAGATTTACCGCTGAACATCTCACTGGTTCTCGATAATTCAACATCCATGGCTGGACCCCGCCTGGACATACTCAAAGCAGCCACTAAAGAGATCATCCGGGAATTGGGAGAAAAAGACCTGGTATCTGTGGTCAGCTTTAACGATCGGGCTAATATTCTGCTTCCAAGTCAGCCCCGACCTCAGAATATCCAGATTGAATCCAGCATTAGCAGCCTTTTTGCAGAAGGAGGAACTGAAATCTTTCAGGGGATTGAAGCTGCCTTTGGTGAAATCAGAAAAAAATCGGCCCATGACTATGTCAACCATATAATACTGATTACTGACGGACATACTTATGGCGACGAGGAAAACTGTATCAATTTGGCAAAATCTGCCGCGGAATTGGATATCGGTATTAGCGGCCTGGGAATTGGGATTGAATGGAACGATGAATTTATTGATCAGCTTTGTGCCCTGACAGGTGGACAGAGTATCTTCATTCAAGATATTAATAACGTCAAGGAATTTTTAAGACAGAGCATAGCTGCCCTGAAACAGGCTTATTCCCGACACCTGACAATGGAATTAAGTCCAGCTCCCAGCGTGAAATTGCTTTCTGCCTTTAGAATTCTGCCAGA
>CAZUMG010000002.1:35881-45852 GCA_964621895.1 uncultured Anaerolineales bacterium
AGCGATCTCTCACCTGACCTTTTATCGCCTTCAGGAAAAAGCCCAGAGGGATATAGCCAGTGGAAATCCAGGAACTGCCTATCAACGTCTGATCAACCTGTCATCCCATTTAATGGCAAAAGGGGAAGACTCGCTTGCTAAGGTAGCGATGAATGAGGCTGACTACATTAAATCTCACAACAGCTTCAGCCCAACAGGAAAAAAGGAGCTGAAGTATGGGACTATCCGGCTGCTCTTACCCGATAAAATATGATTAGATGTAAAGTTTGCAGCAATCAGGAGTATCACGGGGTTCTATTCTGCGGTGAGTGTGGATCGCAGCTGGTATTTGTCACGGATAATAATATCGACACATTGGTATATCCCTCGCAGGCCCGCGCGTTGGAAATTGATCTCAGTAATACCATACCCAAAAAACTATTGGAGAATAAAATCTTTATCCTCTATTATGTTGATGGAGAGGAAGTGATCAATTTACCTGATCAGGATGAATTTACTATCGGACGAATTGTTGAGGGACAAGTGATTACTCCGGACGTGGATTTAAATCCCTATGAAGCCTATGATAAAGGTGTTTCCAGGCTCCATGCAACCATCCGGATAAATCATCAAACCAATAAGATTCATGTTATTGACCTGGGATCTGCTAATGGATCCAGCGTTAATGGATACGAGATCCCTGCAAATTCAGAAGTCCCTCTGAATCATGGCGATGTTCTTACACTAGGAAAATTTAACCTGAAAGTGGTATTACCTAAGGAATTAAAAAAATAAGGACGGAACCGTATGTCTACAACAGTCATAGTCCACATCCGGAATGCGGAACCTATGCTAGCCGAAATTGAGGATGTACCTCAGCCGGCTGATACAATAATCAAACTTAGCAATCCCCGCCAGCGTGATGGCAAAGATTTGATTTTTCTTGATCATAACGTTGTGACAGTTTATTGGCCGTGGGCTGAAATCAGTTTTATCGAGATCTTACCAGGAGAAACCGCCGAAGAGGTGGTCAGCTTCATCAGGGAATGACATTATGAGCGCAGAAACCAAATATAAAATATTAGTTGTCGACGATGAAAAACGCATGGTGCGTTTTATCCAGTTGAACCTTGAGCAAGATGGATTCCAGGTAATCACAGCCTATAACGGCACGGAAGCCATTGAACAGGTCAGGACCCAATTACCGGACCTCATCCTGCTGGATATCATGATGCCGGATATCAACGGGTTTGATGTCCTTAAAAAAATAAGGGAAGTGAATAAGGTCCCGGTCATTATGCTGACCGCAAAAGGGGAAGAAGAAGATCGCATCCAGGGTCTGGAATTGGGTGCAGATGACTACATCACCAAACCATTCAGTCCGCGGGAACTGGTAAGCCGCATAAGGGCTGTTTTGCGAAGAACTAAGTCAGTAAATGATGAACAGGTGGACATCATAAAAGTTGATGACCGCTTGACGATTGACTTCTCGAGGAGAGAGGTTTGGGTTGAGGGTCAAAAGGTTGACCTCCGCCCTACTGAATACCGCCTGCTCTACCATCTGGTGCAAAATGCCGGCTGGGTCAATACTCACGAACAGCTGCTGTCAAAAGTGTGGGGCTTTGAATACCAGGATGAACCCCACTACGTCCGCCTCTATGTGAACTATCTCAGGAAAAAGTTAGAGAAAGACCCCTCCAATCCAAAATACATTTTAACTGAACGCGGCGTAGGCTATAGATTTGTGGATTACCGGAGAGATCAGGAACAGGTTGACTAAGCTGTCCCCCAATATCCTTTCCCGGGTCTCCTCGATTTATCCAAAACCAATCTCCCAGTAATTTTTCAGGATGAGATTAGGATTCTCAAGATCTCTGCTCTTAAGAAGATAATCAGGTTGCTTGCCAGCAAAGGAAGTCTAGTATATACTGTCCCAGTAAACTAGAGGAGTTTAGCACATGTCATATCAACGGATTTTACTAGTTGATGATCACGAAGTTGTTCGCCTGGGATTGAAGTCCCTATTAAATAGGCATACCAAATTCCAGGTTGTTGCAGAAGCCGCCACAGGGGATGAAGCCGTTTCCAAAGCTGACCAATACCATCCTGATGTCGTGGTGATGGACATTCGGCTGCCAGGAGGATCGGGCATTGAAGCTTGTGAAAAAATTATCGACAAATATCCCGATACCAAAATTATTATGTTAACTTCTTATGCCGAAGACGAAATGCTTTTTTCAGCCATCCGGGCTGGCGCATCAGGTTATGTCCTTAAACAAGTCGGCAGCAATGAGTTAATTGATGCGATTGAAGCAGTAGGGAGAGGAGAAGCCTTGCTGGATCCAGCGGTGACTCAACGGGTATTCAAAGAGGTTAGAAAAGCTGCCCGAGAGGAAGAAGCATCTGCTTTCACTGATCTGACAGACCAGGAAAAACATGTCCTTATCCATGTATCGGAAGGAAAAACCAACCGGGAGATAGCCAAAACCCTCTACCTGGGTGAAGGTACCGTGAGAAATTATGTCAGCAGCATTCTATCAAAATTGGATGTCAGCAATCGGGCAGAAGCAGCCGCTTATGCCGTCAAACATAATCTTCGCAATCACCTGATCCATTTGACCAAAGATTAAGGTATCTGAGAATCTCACAGAAAACTCACAAAAAACAGAAGGGATCCCTTCTGTTTTTTTATGGATTCTGAGCCGGGAGAAGAAAATTGGATACAGCCCAACCTGTCCTAGATTCATTCAGGGGAGCTTCCAGTTTCCACCATAAATATCCATCTTGCTCCTCTGGACCAGCACTCACCCGGTAAATTTCCCCCTCCAATCCCAGGTAGACAATTTCCCCATTTAAAGAAGGATCAAGCCGCAATCTAAGACCTTCTCCTTCGGTTCCCGAAATTTGGACATACCCCCCAACATGAATTCCAAGGCCAATCTCAAGGGTTGGTTGGATTAATGGAAAGGTCGGCTGTGGAGTCGGTGTAAAGGTTGGGACCGGGATCACTGTAATTACAGCTTGCCCATTATAAATTCTTTGATCCGCGGGAGTAAAGCTGCCAGCAGCAAAAAAACTCACTGCCAGCAGAATACTTGCCACAATGACTGCGCCAGCGATAATCCAGGGATTGAGAATATCTTTCATAACAACTCTTGTGAGAATAAAGGCTTTGGCAAATCCCTGGGAACCAGCACCCGAAGGGATTTGGGATGGATTTGAATGGTCACCTTTTTTGAGGGAGGTGCCGGTTCACCATCAAGCTGCAGGTACAGATCAGTTTTTGATTTTATTTTGATATTTCGGCAGGGAAAACGGCGGGCTTTTTCAGAATCAAGGTGCTGACCGGAAGCCAGATCATAGAGGTGTTGAAGCGTCTCCATCAAAGAATCACCTGCAAACAGCCACAAATCCATGGATCCATCATCAATTCTGGCTTTTGGAGAAATTTCTGCCATCCCGCCAGCATATAAGTGAATATTGGTCACCAGGGCAACCAGATAGGTTCCGGTTATTTTTTCTCCATCCACCCAGATATTCAGGTCCATTCCAGCAAAGGTTCTGGCATACCAGGCAACACTGGCGGCATACTGAGGTACTGCGAATTGTTTCTGCCACCGGGAGCGGGGTTCAAGGTGATGAACCACAAAAGCATCAAATCCAGCTCCAGCCCACAATAAAAACGGGATTCCCTGACAGAGTCCCACATCCATTGTTCGAATGGATCCGTTCAACAGTTTCTTGACGCTGGTTTCCAGCGCCGTCCAATTTGTCCAGGATAATGAGGGTAGCCCCAGCTCCTGAGCCCATACGTTGGCAGTTCCGGCAGGAAGGACTGAGAGAGCTGTCTCGCTTCCGATTAATCCTACAGTTGCTTGGTGAACTGATCCATCTCCACCGGCAACAAATACCACATCCACCCCGCTGGATGCTGCTTTTTTTGCCAGCTTGGTAAGATGAGCCCCGCCTTCCGTTTTCAGGATCCGAATATCCCAACCGTTGGTTTCCAGTATCTTTGCCGCCCTTTCAACCAGCGTTTGGGAAGGAAAGCGACCAGCCATGGGGTTGTATAACAAGTGTCCCCGCATCATAATCCTTAATATCAATTTCTAGGTTGAGTGTATACCTCTCAAAGTGTACTCCATCAAGAATTCACCGTCAATCAGTTGGTGGTACAATCAAACCGGCTTGATTTTTAAGGAATATCTGGCATGTCCGAGATTCTAAATAACCGCTACCGTTTAGATAAAAAGCTTGGCGAGGGGGGCATGGCCATCGTCTACCAGGCGACGGATCTCATGCTGGAACGAACAATAGCTGTCAAAATCCTCAGAAAAGATTTTTCCTCCTCGACAGCCTTTCAGGTAAGGTTTAAAGAAGAAGCCCGGGCCGCAGCCAATCTCACCCATCCAAACATAGTGACAGTTCATGACTTTGGGTTTGATCAGGATCGCCTTTTTATCGTGATGGAGTACGTTCCTGGGACTGATTTAAAACAAATCATCAATCACTCCGGAGCGCTGCCAATCCCACTGGCATCACGGTTATTTGTTCAAGCCTGTGCAGGGATTGGTTATGCCCATCGAGCCGGGTTGGTCCATTGCGATATAAAACCTCACAACATGCTGATCACACCTGATAACCGGTTAAAGGTCACTGATTTTGGCATTGCCAGAGCTTTGGCTTCAATTAAGGACGATGAACAAACCGAGGCAATCTGGGGTTCACCTGCATACTTTTCCCCGGAACAGGCTGCCGGCAGAGCCCCTTCTCCCGCTTCGGATGTTTACAGCCTGGGAGTTGTATTATTTGAAATTTTGACAGGACAGCTTCCCTTTACAGATCCATCTCCCCAGGAAGTAGCACTTTTACACCGGTATGAAGCACCTCCCTCCCCGCGCAGCCTGAATCCTGAGATTTCTCCAGAACTGGAAGAAATCATCCTTAAAGTGCTCTCAAAAGAAGCCAGTGCCAGATACCGCACAGCAGATCAGTTAGGAAGAATTGTGATCAGCTTCACTGAGTTTGACGATAACAATCAAATCCCGGAAATGGCTCCTCTGGCTATTGAAGATCCTACTTTAAAAACCATTAAAGATCTGGAGAACGAAAGGCCCGCCAAACAATGGCTGACCATCCTGTTGGGTTTACTGGCATTAATCGCCTTAGGCGGGTTAATTCCTTTTTGGCTCTGGGTTTATTATCAATTGAATTGATACCGTCAGAGATGTGCTGCTTTGTTCATCGGTATTACCACCATCAACAACTGAAAATAACCAGATATCATTTACTCAAGGTAACCAACTTTTATGGAAAAAAAATATCTTCTTTCTCCATCAATCCTTGCGGCAGACTTCACCCGATTGGGTGATCAGATTCACCAGGCCGAGGATGCGGGTGCTGATTGGATTCACATCGATGTAATGGACGGTCATTTTGTGTCTAATCTTTCAATGGGTCCTTTTATCGTAGAAGCTTGCCGGAGGGCCACCGACCTCCCCCTGGACGTTCACCTGATGCTCGAAAAACCAGAGCAGTTCCTGGCTGCCTTCGCCAGCGCGGGTGCTACCAATCTCACTGTGCATATCGAAACATGTCCAGAGATGGATGCAATCCTGGATACAATTCACAACCTGGGCTGCAAAGCTGGTATCACCCTTAATCCAACGACTGGAGTGGATCGGATCCAACCATACTTCCAGGAAGTGGATTTAGTGCTGGTGATGACGGTCAATCCGGGATATGCTGGGCAATCCTTCCTTCCAGAAGTTTTACCGAAAATTGGTTCGATCAGGAAAATCCTGGATGGGACTAAACCAGAAGTATTAATTGAGGTAGACGGAGGGATCAATTCCGAGACTATCAAGCAGACTTACGATCTGGGTGCAAGGGTATTTGTTGCTGGCAGTTCAATTTTCAAACATCCCGGGGGGATTCGGGCGGGAATTAATTCTCTGACAAACCAGCTATTGGATTTATAAATGAAATTCCCGGAGCGCAATCTGCACCGGGAATCTTGGATTTATAGTGAAGTTCCCCAAAACGAAGTAGAACCAAAGGTGTTAATGATATTGGTTCAGACTTTCGTAAGGGTTCGAATGCAGCGTGTGCACAAAGTTTTCCGGACTTTTTTTCCATCATCGTACACAGTGACTTGCTGCAAATTTGGTCTAAATTTGCGTTTAGTAGCTTTTTTCGACCAGGGTCGATTCTGCCCAAATTGAGTGGTTTTCCCACATTGCTCACATTTTGCCATAGGTTGTGCCCTTATTTAATATTGTTCTTAATACTATCTTTTCTATTGTATCAAAATGAACTAATAACTGAAAGAATATCCAGACTATGCATCCGGGAATAAACGTTCAGTCAAGCCCGCCAATCTTACCATACAACACTACAAACCACAAGACGATACCTCCCATTCCTTTTTTTATGATATCATTTGGCATCTGAAAGTGTTCCCATTAGATATTCTTTATGCAAATGGTGATTTCTATGAAAAAAGATGATGCGCCTCTAGGTAACATCCAAATATCAAAGCAAGCGATAGCCACAATTGCTTTTCAGTCAGTCCAACAATCTTATGGTGTAGTGGGTTTGGCATCGAAAAATATCGCGAACGAACTTGCCAATGCCATTGTTAAAGATCCAACTCATGGCATTGACGTGGAGTATAAGAATAGAGAAATCAACATCGATATATACATCATCATTGAATACGGCACCCGGATAAAATCTGTCGCAGCCAGTGTTGCCAACACGGTGCGCTACCAGGTTGAAAAATCCTTGGGAATTCCTGTAAATGAGATTAACATTCACGTTCAGGGACTCCGCGTCAGTAACGGAGAAGAATAAGTACTGAAGAGGGTGAAGGCAAGAAACCCCTTGAGGAGTGCTTTGGCATGAGTGCAGAACAAAAAGCAAAAAAAAACCAGCACATTGACAGTAATCAGTATAAAAGTTTAATGAATGCTGGACTAACCTGGCTGCGAACAAATCAAGAGTCCGTAAATGCTCTTAATGTCTTCCCGGTACCTGATGGTGATACTGGCACGAACATGGTTTTGACCCTCCAGGCAGCCTACGATGAGATGTCTAACTCATCCGCCAAAGGTGTCAGTGCCCTGGCGGAAAAATTAGCTCACGGGGCATTGATGGGCGCTAGGGGGAACTCAGGGGTGATCCTGTCCCAGATTTGGAGGGGTTTTTCCAAAGGTATTGAAAAATGCGAAACCATCAGCGGAGAATGTTTGGTAGAAGGGTTAAAACAAGCCCGGGACACAGCCTATAAAGGTGTTGTTCGTCCAGTTGAAGGGACAATCCTGACAGTATGTAAAGATATGGCAATTGCTGCGGAAAATAGCCTGCAGGTTACCGAAGATCCCCATGAAATATTAAAAATTGTGACCGCTGCAGCCCAGGTGTCCGTAGATAATACCCCTGAGCTTCTTGATGTGCTTAAAGAAGCTGGTGTTGTCGATGCCGGAGGTAAGGGATTGCTGCATATATTTGAAGGCATGGTCCGTTTCCTCGAAGGCGAACCCCTGGATATCGAAGTGGTCCAAATCAAACCCCTATCTGTAATTGGACAGCAGGAAGCTATGAATAGTGCAGAACCCGGCCAGGATTATGAAGTGATAGTCGATTTTCAACCCAGCAAACCCCTGGAATTAGAAAGTTTTTACCAGGGCTTAGAAGAAATTGGTACATCCATCCAAGTCGGTGAGGGTGACGGCATCTACCGGATGCACATCCATGTGCCCACTGAAAAACGCTATCTCCCCATCGACTATACCCTGTCCCTGGGAACAATCACCAAGGTTCACATTGAGAACCTGATGATTCAGACTGGACCGAGTTCTAACGGAGAAACAAATCCACCCCTCAAGCTCACCAAGGTTGCACCAGGTGAGATTGCCGTGGTCTCAATTTCCCCGGGACCTGGCTTCTCCCGGATCTTTGCCAGTCTGGGTGCCGCGGCTATCGTTGAAGGTGGACAGACCATGAACCCCAGCACTCAGGAAATCCTGGCGGCCTTTGAAGATCTGCCAACCGATCTGGTTATTATCCTCCCTAATAATAAGAACATCGTCATGGCAGCCAGAGCTGCTGCGGACCTCTCCGTCAAAAAAGTCGAAGTAATCCCCAGCGTCACAGTTCCCCAAGGCTTAGCAGCCATGCTGCGGCTGATACCGGGCCAGGAGCTTGAAGCCGTTGCCAATGATATGACCTCCGCTTTGCAGGAGGTCGAAACCGGAGAAATAACCACGGCCATCAGGGATGTTGAAATCGATGGAATTGATGTTAAAGAAGGCGAGATCATCTCCCTGCATAACGGAAATCTGGTCAGCTCTAATAAAACGCTCAGGGATGGATGCCTGACATTCCTCGATTCTGTCAAAATAACCAAATATGAACTTATTACCATGTTCTATGGCGAGAATATTACCAAAGGGGAAGCTGAAGAGATGGTAGAAATGATCCAGGATTTATATCCGGATCAAGTTGTTGAACTGCAGTATGGGGGACAGCCCCACTACCAATTTATCATCTCGATCGAATAACCTGTATTTACCAAAAAATCACGATACAATAATCCAGGATAATTGTCCTGAAACTCATAACCGGCGGACTTAAGCATAAGCTCCGCCGTTTATATAACCCGGGGAAGGTTCTTGGTGACAACAGCTATTGTTACGGACAGTACATCAGATATTCCTCTGGATTTGCTGCAAAGGTTCCAGATCTATCAAATTCCGGTTGATCTGACCCTCAATGAGATCACTTACCTGGATGGTTTTGATCTTTCCAGAAATGATTTCTACGACCGGCTTCCCACCCTAAAAAAATTACCGACCACTGCGGCTCCTTCCTCTGGAAGATTTCAGCAGATGTATGCTGGCATATTTGATGATGGCTACACTGAGATCATATCCATCCATGCTGCCAGCGCTTTGAGCGGCATTTATAATGCCGCCAGATTGGCAGCAAAGGAATTTTCGCGACCAATTC
Organism: uncultured Anaerolineales bacterium; assembly: GCA_964621895.1. Classification (GTDB taxonomy): domain Bacteria; phylum Chloroflexota; class Anaerolineae; order Anaerolineales; family UBA11858; genus B10-G9. The sequence goes on from CAZUMG010000002.1 coordinate 44,873, forward strand.
ATGTGATTGATAGTGAGCAGCTGAGCCTGGGTTTGGGATTTCAGGTCATCCAGGCTGCCCGGGCAGCCCAACAGAACTTCTCGCTGCAAGGTATTCTGGACGAAATCAACTCTACCCTAGAAAGAATTCAGGTTTTCGCCCTGCTGGACACATTTGAATATATCCAGCGCAGCGGCCGGGTATCCTGGGCAAAAGCCCGGTTGGGCTCGCTATTAAAGGTTAAACCAATCGTCGAACTCCACCGCGGAGCAGTTTTAAACAAGGGATTGGCCCGGACCCGGGGACAGGGCATCCGGCAGCTGGGTGTAATTCTCCACAGGTTGGGGAAGTTAGAAAACCTGGCAGTCCTTCATACCAATGCAGCTCAGGACGGGAAATTTTTTATTGAACACTATGCCCCGAGGGATCTACCTGAACCCCTTTTGGTAAACGTTACCACAATCATTGGGACTCACGTTGGCCCAAACGGGTTAGGTTTTGCAGCAGTGGTAAAATAAATCCAATGAAATCATCAATAGAAAAATTAAGAAAATTTTTCCGCTTAGAAGCGGAACGGGGATATGACAACAAGGCAGTGATGGGGGGCTTGGCGAACATTCTCTCAGCCTGGGAACTGGAAGCCCGGGATGATCAACTGCCGGAACAAATCATCCAGGCGGTCATCAGCCGATTGCGGGATTATCACCACTTAAGTGAGGAATCTCGTGAAGTTGCCTTAAAAGGGATCTGGCAGCGAGTCAACAAAGAAACATCAAATGGAGAACAGAACCCGCTTATCGAGAGTCAGGCTCCAAATGACGATTCTGTCCCCAAAAAAACCGAAGAACATGTAGAAGCAGTAATTCCTTCCCCTGCAGAACCGGAAGCAACCCCAAACATTCCAGCAGAACAAATTAAAGTTACCCCACCCCGACCGGTGGAAAAGTATGATTTATCTGCACCCATCAGCTCTATCAAGGGAATTGGAGCAAAAAAAGAAA
>CAZUMG010000002.1:45952-50340 GCA_964621895.1 uncultured Anaerolineales bacterium
TCAGCTGTCACGGGCAAAACAGGTCGTCCTCAGCGGGGTCATCGAGCAATATCTGGGTAAACTGGTCATGAATAATCCCGAATGGGAACCGTTAAGTGAAAAACAGCTGCACACCAACCGGATTGTTCCCGTATATCCGCTTACAAAAGATATCACCCAAAAGTGGCTGAGGGCAATCATTCATGAGGTTATCGAGCAATATGCTCCTTCCCTGGAAGATCCCCTGCCCCCGCAAATTCGTTCCAATAATTCTATGCCTCTGCTTTCAGAGGCGGTGCGGGAAATCCATTTTCCCGAAACAGAACAATCGCTTGAAAGCGCCAAGCACCGCCTGGCATTTGATGAACTATTCCTGCTTCAGATGGGCGTTTTAGATCAAAAAACGCAGTGGGAAAGCCGTCCTGGAGAAGTATTTTCCAGCCCTGAGGAATGGCTCAAACCCCGGCTGCAGCGGCTCCCGTTTAAACTAACCAAGGCACAAACCAATGCGCTCAACCAGATTCGAGAAGACCTCCAATCCGGAACTCCCATGAACCGCCTGCTTCAGGGAGATGTTGGATCCGGTAAAACGGTTATCGCAGCCCTGGCTTCTTTAATTGTCATCCATGGTGGTGCCCAGGCAGCTTTCCTGGCCCCGACCAGCATATTGGCAGAACAGCATTATCAAAGCCTGAGAAAGCTGTTTTTGGAAAGTTCAGAGGATCTAAATGAGGATCAAATTTGCCTATTAATCGGGGCCACTCCGGAAAATGAAAAACGAGACATCCGAAAAAGACTTGCCGCTGGAGAAATCAAGCTTATCGTTGGAACGCATGCCCTGCTCCAGGAACCGGTTGAATTCCAGAAATTGGGGCTTGCCATTGTTGATGAGCAGCATAGATTTGGCGTTGAACAAAGAGGCACATTGCGCAACAAGGGCAATAACCCCCACCTATTAGTAATGACTGCGACACCCATTCCCCGCTCTCTGGCCTTGACCATGTACGGAGATCTGGAATTATCGGTGATCGATGAATTACCCCCCGGGAGAATGCCCGTTGAAACCCATGTGCTCTACCCCAGAGAAATCGAACGGGCCTATAGTTTGGTCCGCCGCCAGGTGGATTTGGGCAATCAGGCTTTCATTATTTATCCCCTGGTAGAAGAAAGCGAGAAAATTGCAGAAAAAGCGGCTGTAGAAGAATTCACCCGCCTTGAGAAAGAAATCTTTTCAGCCTATACCCTGGGTTTGCTCCATGGACAAATGAAACCCGACGAAAAAGAGCAAATCATGACCCGTTTCCGGGATAAAAAGATCCAGATTCTGGTCTCAACATCTGTGGTAGAGGTAGGAGTAGATATCCCCGATGCAACAGTCATGCTGATTGAAGGCGCTCACCGGTTTGGCCTGGCGCAATTACACCAATTCCGCGGACGTGTTGGACGGAGCGACCAAAAATCTTACTGCCTGCTCGTTCCAGGTACCGCAGAGGATGTTGAAAACCAGAGGTTGCTAGCAATGACTGAAACCAATGATGGATTTGCCCTGGCCCAGAAAGATCTGGAATTGCGCGGACCGGGACAATTTTTAGGAACCCGCCAATCTGGATATTCAACTTTAAAATTAGCCAGCATCACCGATTTGAAATTAGTCGAATTAGCCCGGAATCAAGCTTCAGAATTGTTCCGTCAGGATCCGGATTTAAGTCAGGAAGATCATCAGCTGTTAGCCCAGGCTGTTAAACAATTTTGGACAACAAAAACCTCAGGCGATATCAGTTAACCATTCAACAGGTAGTTGAGATGAGGAGCCTTCTATGATAAGAGCGATCTTTCCTGGGACATTTGATCCCATCCATTACGGTCACATCGACATCGCCCAGCGGGCATCCCGTTTGTTTGATGAAGTTATCGTTGCCGTGTATGATCAGCCTTTGAAAAAATTGCTTTTTCCACCGAAAATAAGGATCGCCCTGGTAAAGCAAGTTTTAGAGTCGATACCAAATATTAAAGCCATGGGTTACAGCGGGTTAACCGTTGATTTCTGCCATCAGGTTAATGCCCAGGTGATTGTGCGGGGATTAAGAGTGTTCTCAGATTTTGAATATGAATTCAGAATGGCATTAGCCAACCACAGTCTGTCCCCAGACATTGAAGTGGTGGCCTTGATAACAAATAAAGATCATACATTTTTAAGCGGATCGACTGTCCGGGAAATAGCAGCTTTGAACGGAGATGTCAGTTCCATGGTTCCCAAGGTGGTTGAAACTGCCCTGATTGAGAGGTTTAAAGAACTTGGAAGCGATCAAAATATCGTTCCCTACACATCACTGAGGGATTGAGAGCATTCTTTTCATGTTATACTAAAGGATACTTCTTTTAGAGGAGTCCCCATGGACATACTACATCTGGTGGATCGATTGGAAGAACTGATCAATCACAGCCGTTCGATTCCATTCACCCATAATGTCATTGTTGATGAAGACCGGATGCTGGATCTGATCGATCAGATGCGCGTTGCCATCCCGGAAGAAGTAAAGAAATCCCAGCAAATATTGGCACAAAAAGACCGGGTGATCGCTCAGGCGAAAGAAGAAGCTGATCGAACCTTAAATATTGCCAAAGAAAAAAGTGAGAAATTATCCGACCGGGACAGCGTTGTCCAGGAAGCCAGAAAAAAAGCCTCTCAAATGGAGGCAGAAGCTGCCATAAAAGCCAAGAAAACCCAGGCTGAAGCAGATGAATATGTTGCCGAGACCCTTACCAACTTGGAAATCGCCTTGGAAAGGGTGCTCACTCAAGTGCGAAATGGGATCTTTATCTTGGAATCAGAAGCCGGTAATGTTGATCCCCTGGATGAGGAACCTCCCCCAGAAGAAAAGAAATCCTGATCATCGCATCACCTAGAAAACAGCCCCAGGGCTGTTTTTCTATTCCGCCCTTCGCCAGGCAATTGTTTTTCCATCTTTCCGATAAAAATAATGGGAAAGCACCCAGCTGACAAACCCCGGAAAATGAGCGTTTAACCAAACCGGCAGAAGCATAACACCGGGGATGACTGATATGGTTTTTTTCCGAATGATAACCTGGTAGATTCTTTTTGCGAGATCTTCCGCCGAGATTAAAAGCCAATCGGGAGTAACCCGGGTAGTTTTCCAATCCACACCAGCATGTTGATCAAATTCCGTATCAACCGCTCCCGGATACACACCAGAGACAGCTACCCCGGTTCCCCGCACTTCCCTGCCGAGGCTTTCGATAAATCCACGCATTCCAAATTTTGTAGCTGCATAAATACTATAGGTAGGCAATCCAACCCAAGAAGCAATCGATGCGATCTGGATGATCTGCCCGCTCCCTCTGGAAAGCATCCCTGCCAGGACGGACCGGGTGAGTTGAATGGCGCCAACCAAATTAACCTGGATCTGGAGGGCAATTTCATCCAGGGATTGTTCATCCAGCCAGACTAATTTTCCAAAACCGGCGCTGTTTACCAGGATATCGATTTGCCCATAAGCCTGGAGGGATTGATCCACCAGCCGCTGGATTTGATCTAACTGACTCATATCTACCTGAAATACCAAAGCCTCCCCACCCTTTTCACGGATGACTCCAGCCAGTTCCTCTAATCGCTCTAGTCGCCTGGCGGCAAGGACCACCCGATACCCCTTACTTCCCAATAAAAGAGCAGTTGCAGCTCCAATGCCCGATGATGCGCCGGTGATTAATACAACTGGTTGAGTCATAACAAGATCCTTTCTGACCTTCATCTGTCTGGGTACATCCTGATTCTACCAGAGGTCTTGAATCATTCCTTTCATTACCATAAATTTTGCGGAAATGATTTGATTCTAGAACCGCTTCCGTTTAGAATGAGAATGAGGTTCTCCTGGCCGGCTGATATCTGGACGGGAGAAAAACGGAGTCTTAAGCTGCCTACCAATCCCGGAAAAAGGAGAACAAAATGGATTTCCAATTATCGGAAGAACAAAGATTATGGCGAAAAACTGTCCATGACTTTGTTGCCAAAGAGGTAAAACCCCATGCCAAGGAAATCAACGAAAAAGAACAGGTACCGGAAAGCATCCTAAAAAAAATGGGTCCTGTGGGTTTGCTGGGTATGAGCGTGGCGGAAGAATATGGAGGATCTGATATGGATGCAATCAGTTCAGCTATTGCTATTGAAGAAATAGCCTGGGGAGATGGTGGGACTGCCCTGACAATTGAAGCCCATAATGAACTTGGTTGTGCAGCTGTGTCTTCATTTGGATCGGAGGAACAAAAACAAACTTTCCTTCCCCCGGTAGTATCAGGGACAGGAAAACTAACCTCCCTGGCGTTAACAGAACCCCAGGCAGGTTCGGATCTGCGGAATATTCAGACCAAAGCCCATCGAGAGGGCAGCAGCT
>CAZUMG010000003.1:0-13972 GCA_964621895.1 uncultured Anaerolineales bacterium
ACCGCATTGGTTTGAACCTCACCAGCCGCTCCCAGAATACTGGCCAGCCAGCCTGCTGTCGGATAAAGAAGCAGAATTAGGAGAGTTCCAAATCCAGCGGCAAGCATCAGGGCCAGGCTGAGGGTCTTCCCGGCATTTTTTGTTTCTCCCTTGCCGTATGCCTGGGCAATTTCCGTTTGGGTGCCTACCCCCAGGAAGTTAAACATCCAGAAAATACTGGATAATGCTGTTGTTCCCACACCCAGGGCGGCCAGTGGGACCACACCAAGCGAGGAAATGAAAGCTGTGTCTACCAGGGCGGTGACCGGCTCGGCAATCAATGAAAGCAATACCGGGATGGACAGCCCAATCAGGGTGCGGTGTGGGCGGGCCAGGAAGGGATGAGGCGAGAGGTCCATAATGGATTTTCAGATAAATATTATTGGATCATTAATCGGATAGCGTGATTTTTTGATCTTAGCTTAATCGGGTGAGATTTCCTGTATTCTACACCTGAAAGAGGGTAAGAGAACATCCGCCGGTATATGGCAGGATTCCAATTTGAGAGTGGAACCTGAAATTCCCCGAGGCACCCTTAGGTTATTGCGGCAGGTAGGAACCAATTCGGATAGGATATGTTCTTAATGTCTGAGATGCTCAGGCAAATTACTCGCCGATGATATGTACCCTGACAGTTCGCTCTCGCGCCCGGACCTGATCAAAATCTGCAAAGTATATTCGCCCGAATTCACCCAGGATCATCTGGGAATCAGCCACGGGGATGGTCACTGATCGTCCCAGGATCACCGACCGGAGATGGGCATCGGTATTGAGGGACCAGGAGGGTAGTTCATCTCTTCCCTTGGCGGCTATGATATGCTCAGGACCGGGATGTAAATACTGCCCCTCAGTGAGGCAAGTAGGAATTATTTTTTCCAGGATGTTCACTAAATCCTGCATGAGAAAATCTATTCCCCAATAATTCAGATCATCAGATGCTTCCTGAATGAGCACGCTGCAGGTAGTGTGCTGTGAAAACACAACTAAAAGCCCATCTTTTATCCCAGAACCAGCTAGGATTTTCTGGACCTGTTCAGTGACATCATCAAAGGTTGGTCTTGCAGCTGATTGGATTGTAAAATTCTGCTGATAAACGGACATCTTTATCTCCTTAAATCTTGGAATGGATCTGATCCCAGGCTTTACGAACGTTCAGAAGCATTTCATCGAACATTTCCTGGGGGTTTGCGGCTTTGATGATCCCGCTGGTAGAGCCGGTAGCTTGAGCACCAGAGGCAATCACATTAAAAACATCCTGGCCGCAGTTTATCCCGGCCCCGTGCAGGACCCGGATTTCTGGGTTGATACCCCAGACCAAATTATTGATCTTCTGAATAATTGCCTGATCGTTGTTACTGCGAATACCCGTGCCGATCAGCTCGGGCGCCTCTGACAGAAGAATGTCAGGGTTCATTCTAGCAACCACCTTGATTTCCTCTATGTTCCCAGCACATACCATACTGGCAAGGCCAACTTCTTCCGCGCGGCGAACTGTCTCCTGGATAACATCTATAGGGAGAGGTTTTTCGGCATGGTTGAGGAGAACACCGACGGCTCCGGCTGCCTTCAATGCTTCAGGGAGAACAGCACCAATGCCTCGCCCGGGATGGATTGGATCCATATGCTGGGCAAAGATCAGTAAATGCTCGGTTTTCTGCTTGATTAAAGGTATATCCACACATTGCGGTGTGATGATCACAGGAACATTGTAAAACACACTGCGTTGATCAGCAAATTTCGCCAGTCTGAGGAGTTCCTCCCCATACAGATAGGCTTTGGGGCCAAATTCGAAAAAGGGAGGAGTGATTTTAAAATCCGGGTACATAAATTATTACCTTAATTTATCCTGAAGAACCGGAATAATTCTATTCATTTATCAACAAATCTAATTCTTAACAAAATCCTGACTCAGCATGATCAAACCTGGATCTCTCCCCGGTCGGTCATCACCGGGGTAAGATGATCAGGTTGAAACCAGCCAGACCAGCATTAGTTGTCAGGTCCTTAAAACCCCTTTCCCTATTCCTCCTGGAAAATCTCAAAATCCCACACAGGAGCTCCCAGGTTTTCCAGGGAATTTTGCACAGCTGGCTTGCTTCCCGGGGGGCAAAGTGCGATAACGCATCCCCCCCCTCCTGCTCCCATTTGTTTGGCGCCCCAGGCGCCTGCTTCAAGAGCAGTTTCACAGAAAAGATTGATTCGGTCTGTGGCGGTGCCCATGATGTTTTCTTCTTCTTGCTGCTTGGTCATTAACCGCCCCAGAAGCGCCAGATCCTGGTCGAGAAGCGCTTGTTTTCCTTTATTGACAAGCTGAACCACCCGTAAGAGAGAGTTAACCAATACCGGGTCCATCGCCCGCAAGCGGTCTTGGAGCCATTCCTGAATTTCCTCGGTGCAGTGGGTATCCTGGGTATCCGCCACGATTACTGGCAGGGAAGCTGTGGGTAACATTTCAACTCCCGGATTTGGCCCGGTATCAATGTATGTTATGCCTCCATAGGCAATTGCGTATTGATCCATCCGTCCGCATTCAATTCCCAGATCCTCGCGCTCCACCAGGTAGGAGATTTCGGCAATTTCAGATGTCTCCAAATTAAAATGGAATGCCTGACTGAGGGCCCGAATAAAAGCGATGCATAGAGCTGTAGAGGACGACATACCCGCGCTGACTGGGATTTCAGATTTGATAATTGCTTTAAAACCGTTCGGGATTCTGTCCTGAAAGCGGGTAAAAACGGCTTTTAAATACCGGAGGGGCGAATCAAACTCCAATTTATCTCCGAGTTTAAAGGTCTCCTGAAAATTGATATCCTCCCCCTTAAGAATCACGATGTCATCATCCCGTGGTTGAAGCGATATACTGAGAAAAGCATTAATCGCTGCAGCGATAACAGGCTTTTCGATCAGGTCAACATTGTCGCCGAGCAAACAAATCCGACCAGGGGCTCTCGCGGTGGTTGGGGTTGGGGATGATCTTACCAAGGTATTACCTCCGTGGTTTTGCCAGGTTAAAGATTCAGACACGCTGGAATTCTACCTCGCAGAGCGCCTGTTCTGGGCTGATTATATCATAAATGTCGGTTATTAATCGATAAATGTTAGGATAATGTTCTTGTATTATTCAGATTCGTGTGTTATCATCCGAAAATAAGAAATAAACCATTGATTAAAAAGTATCTACCAGGTTATTGTAAAGGAGTAATCATGTCCGGGATAGGTGAAGAAATCCGATTATCTCGTTTGTTTAATGGATCAGAGAATGCTGTTGTAGTTGCGATAGACCATGGTCTTTATTTTGGCCCCCTGAATGGGTTGATTGATTTGCCGGAGGTGATTAAAAATCTCAAGCATGCGGATGGGGTTTTATTAAGCGCTGGAATGGTTTCCCACTGCGCAGATTTCTTCAAGCAGCGGGGTGCTCCCTCGATGATTGTTCGTTTAAATTGGGCAACCAATTATGTGGCACCCTGGAACTACGAACATTCCCATTCTGTGAATCTCCTATCCGCGGAAGAGGCATTAAGGTTAGGCGCTGATATAGTGGTGGGCAGTGTTACCTTAAAGACCCCTGATCAGGCGGAAGATGCTCATAATATCGAGTTGTTTGCCAGCTATGTGCAGCAGAAACTGCGAGCAGGAGTCCCAATAATCTGTGAAGTCTACCCGATAGGGGGAGATCACGCCAAACCGGAAGATTTACAGGAGCAGGTTTCTTTTGGCTGTCGGATGGCGGCGGAGTTCGGGGCGGACCTGATTAAAACATTTTATACCGGAAACGAATTCAGCAAGATTGCAGCCGCCACGCCGATTCCGATCTTCGCGCTGGGCGCTTTGAAAAAGCCCACTGAGAAAGACGCTTTGTTTGTTGCGGCTGAGGCTATTGCTCATGGAGCTCGGGGGGTGGTCTTTGGTAGGAATATTGTTCAGGCTAAAGAGCCGGAAAGACTTCTGGATGCGCTAAACGAAGTTGTAAAAGCCGGCGTGTCTCCCGATAAGGCAGCCATTAAGTATAAAATCAGCTAACCATGGTCTTATTCCTTGGAATTGATGTAGGTACAACATCTGTAAAGGCGGGAGTTTTTACCGCTGAGGGGAAGTGTCTTGGCGTGTCGCACCAGGATTACCGCCTTAGCACGCCTGCGGTGGATCAAGTTGAGCTTGACCCTGAGATCTATTGGAATGCCGTAATTGCAGCCGTCGGAAAGGTCATAAAAGCCAAAGGCCTGGAAGTGAAAAAAATCGCTGGAATTGGTGTATCCAGTCAAGGCGAGACGCTGGTGTCGGTTGACAAGAACGGGATACCTCTTTTCCCAGCTTTGGTCTGGCTGGATAAACGTGCTGCCGTTGAAGCCCGGGACTTGAGCGTTAAACTTGGCTCTACCCTCTATCAGCATACCGGAATACCAGAAGTCAATCCTGCCTGGACTGCTTGCAAGATTGCCTGGTTAAAACGTACCCAACCGGCTGTCTATCAAAAGGTTTCCAAATTCCTTCTGGTCCAGGATTTTATTATTTTCCGGCTTACCGGTAATTTTGTTACTGATGGATCAATCTCTTGTACCAGCATGCTTTATGACATTGTCTCCCATTCCTGGTGGTCTGATGCGCTTGATTCGATAGGGCTTGAGCCGGGAAGATTGGCTGAGATCTCCCGGCCGGGAGAAAAAGCAGGCAGTCTTACCCCTCAGGCAGCCCGGCTCCTGGAGCTTCCTTCAGGTATTCCGGTGGTTTTGGGTGGTATGGATCAGGCGGTCGGAGCGATTGGAGCTGGAAATATAGTTCCCGAAATGGTATCGGAAACAACCGGCGGCGCTCTGGCAATTCAGGTCACTCTGACAAGCCCAGACCTGGATTCGACCAGGCAGGTCCCGGTATATTTGCATAGTGTTCCCGACCGGTATCTCTTTGTCCCGGTTTGTGAGACAGGCGGGATGGCTCTTCAATGGTTCCGGGATGTTTTCTGTTATGAAGAGATTGAGCAAGCCCGGAGAGATGGGACGAATGTGTATGATCTGATCACCGGGCTGGCTGAAGAAGTATCCCCTGGATCCGATGGGCTGATCATGCTTCCCCATCTGGTGGGAGCATTCAGCCCGGAATATAACCCCCAGGCCAGGGGCACATTTGTGGGTTTTACCTTGTATCACCAGAAACCCCACTTTATCCGGGCGGTGCTTGAGGCAGTGGCGTTTATGCTGCGGAGAAACCTGGACCTGATCCGCACATCTGGCATTAATATCAAGGAAATACGCTCGACAGGCGGGGGAGCATCCAGCCGCTTATGGAGGCAAATAAAATCAGATGTTTGTCAGTTGCCCGTAACGACCCTGGCAAGTGATGATACTGCCTTACTGGGAGATGCTATCCTGGCGGCTGTTGCCGTAGGTACCTTTACCTCAATCGAAGAAGCAGTTAAGCAGATGGTTTCAATCGCTGATACCCTGACGCCGCTTTCTACAAATATTAAGCTGTATGACCAGGCATATCAACAGTACTGCCGTTTGAACGATGTCCTTGATCCATATTTTCGCACCTAGTTGAATCGGGGGAATCCCAGCATTTTGGAGTTATGGAATAATAATTTTGACCCAGAATTACAGGAGGAAAAGGATGAATAACAAACCCAAAATAGGCTTATTTGTGACCGCATTGCTTGAGGACGATTACAACAAGACTGGACATATGCGTCCGAAAATGAGTGACGCCACAAACAGGATTGCCCACATCCTTGCTCCCTATGGTGAGGTAATTAATCCGGGTTTTATTGAGTATGAGCCGGATGCTGACCGGGCAACCCAATTATTTAATGCCTCTGAAGTGGACCTGATCATTGCTATCGAATTAGCTTATCAGAAAGGCATCATACCGATGAGAACGCTGCTTCGAGTGACCGCACCCATTCTGGTCTGGAATACCCAGCAGATTCGCCGTTTACCTGAGGACGCTGATTTTGACGTTATCATGGAAAATTCCGGAATGGCCGGCCTACCAGAGCTGACCAGCGCATTAATCCGCAGCGGGCGTCCGTTTGAACTGCTCACCAGCCATATTGATAATCCGGAAGGATTGGAACAGATTGGGCAATATGCCAAAGCAGCGGGAGCTATCCGCCGTTTAGAGAAGATGCGTATTGGGATGATCGGGCATCCTTTTGAAGGGATGACAGATTTAATGGTGGACTATTTGAGCTTGAGGGATATGATCGGTCCGGTTTGCTGGCCGCTTGAACCTGAGAAAGTTGCCGTTGCAGCTTCCACGATGGATGAAAAACGGGTTCGGGCATTTATGAAAGACCAGGCTGCTCTCTATGACGCAAGTGAGATGCCAGATGACCTGTTTGATTATTCCGCCAGATTAGCTCTGGCGATGCTTGATGTGGCCCGGGAATATAAATTTGATGGACTGGCAATCTTCGATCAGATTTGGCTCACAGACCCGCGTGTCGGCATTATCCCCAGTTATGGAACCGGATATCTCTGTGCGGAAAAGATCCCGGTTGCTACAGAAGCAGATGTCACCACGTTGGCAGCAATGATGATTCTTCAGGAATTGGCAGGAGAAGCAACTTTCCTTGAAAATTACGTAATTGATTTTGACGAGGATGCCATCATTCTCTCCCATGACGGGCACGGGAATCCAGCTATGGCAGCAGATCCAAAGGATGTCCGCATTAAGCCGAGTATCTATTATGAAGGCGTGAATGGACGGGGAGCGGGCTTGGAATTTGCCTACAAACCCGGTGATGTGACCATTTTATCCTTGATTCCGTTAGGCGATGGGGATTGGCGCCTGATTGTTGGAGAGGGAGAATCCCTTCCGATCAAACCCCGGCCGGTAGCCGCACCTCAAATGCTCTTCCGCTATAAAAACGGCACCATTACGGAATTTTGTGATCGCTGGCTGATGGCCGGCTCTCCTCACCATATGGCACTGGCCTATGGGCATCTGGCTGATCAGGTTGAGAAAGTTGGCCGATTATTGGGTGTTGAGGTTGTTTCTATTTAGACTGAAGTCAATTTTCTCCCGCTGACTAACTATTTTTAGCGGACAAGATAATTGGTGAACGGCGTTTTGTTATTGGCAGACTTGCACCCATTGGGATTCGGCCGGGTGGGTTTTTCAAGACAGTAATTTGCTTGTGTTAAGAGGCGTTGGTTATGATTTTTATCAATGCGCACCAGGTGAAATTAGATGAACAGGAGGGATTATTACCCTGGTCCAGCTATAATCAGGTTGTCTGGCTGGCCATGGATTTCATCCGCCGCTGTCCTGTTGATCCAAGAACAGGCTTACCCTGGTACCTGGCATATTCCTGCTTTTGGACCGATCCTTTACGACCGGCAGTATGGCCTGATAACCCTGCCGGAAAATTTGCCATGGCTGTTGATACCCTGGTAGGTTATTACGCCTACTCCGGTGAGGAATGGTTTACGGATGTTGTCAGGACAATGTTAGATCGACTGATTGCCTACCATTCACCTGCAAATGCTGCCTGGCCCCAGGTTCCCTACGCATCTGCTGAGCCCGTTTTCGGTAATTATTTTGGCGCTCGGGCAGATGGTCATCAGGTAACAGAACCAGACAAAATCGCCCAAGCGGCTTGTGGATATGTATCATTCTACAAAATGACCGGCGACCAGGTATATCTGACCCAGGCTTGCCACTGTGCAGATGTCTTGGCGGAAAAGATTGGGAAGACCTCAGAGAATATCTCGCCTTGGCCGTTCCGGGTTGATGTGAGGGATGGTAGTGTGGTTGAAGCGTACACCAGCCATGTGATTCCCGCCATACGCCTGTTTGATGCCTTGATCGACCTTGATCTTGACCCGGACAGAAAATACCAGGAAGCAAGGCGGATCACCTGGGCCTGGTTAATGGAATATCCTGTCCGCAATCAACACTGGAAAGGATATTTTGAGGACATCCGCCTGGATCCTGAAAATGAAAATCGGGATCAATACAGCGCTCTCGAGACAGCCAGATACCTGCTGAAGAATCCTGACCGGGATCCTGATTGGAAAGCCCACTGCAGGGAAATCCTTGAATGGGTTTTGACAACCTTAGGTGCTGACCCGTTCTATAAGGCAATCCCGATCCATGAACAAAAATTCTGTTTTCATGTGATGGGAAGTCACACGGCAAGATTTGCTTCAGTTTGCGCTCTTTACTCCAGCTGCACGGGGGATCTGGAATATAGGGAGCGCGCTTTGCGAGCTTTCAACTGGAGCACCTACCTGGCTGATGAACAGGGTTTGATCCGGGTGGGCATTGATAAGCCAGACTATCACAACCAGTGTTGGTTCACAGATGGATATTTTGATTATGTTCCTCATTTTCTGGAAGGGATGGCTCTTCTTACGGGAACAGCCCCAGCATGTGAGGACCATCTGCTGAGAAGTTCATCCGTTGTTCAAAAAATTGAGTACAGCCCACGGCAGATAAAATATCGAACATTTGATTCTTGGTCAGAAGAATTATTCCGTCTGACCTTTACACCGACGGGCATACATAACGCTGGAAATCAGCTTAAAGAAGTTGCCGATCCTTCTCTTTCGGAAGGTTGGAGTTTTAATCCAGACGAGCTTTTATTACGGGTGTCCCATGGTGCTCCAGAAGTTGAAGTAGTGGGATCGTGAAAACTGGGGTAAGATGATGAAATTATCAAGGATTGAACGAAACAGGAAAAAGAAAATCTGGCTGGATTGGATCCCGCTAATTCCTTTCCTGTTTTTATGCTTGGCCATCATGATTTTGCCGATATTCTTTATGCTTAAAGGCAGCTTTACCGGATCTGAAGGTCAATTTACCCTCGAGCATTATGCCAAAATGCAGGCATCCATCTATGCTAAATCGTTTAAAAACAGTATCTTGCTTTCCGGGATCACCGCAATCCTGGGAGTCTCATTTGGTACGGTGGTCGGTTATTTTATCTGTCAATTGAAAAGTAAACGGGCCCGGGAGCTGGTGACCGCGCTTTGTGATGTGACCTCGAATTTCTCCGGAGCGCCCCTGGCTTTTGCATTTATTGTCGTATTGGGCAGTAATGGAGTGTTAACTCTGGCGCTGCAGAAATATCTTGATTGGAATCTTTATCCGGCATTCAGCATCTATTCCTTTTCAGGGCTAATCCTGTCTTACGCTTATTTTCAATTCCCCTTAATGGTACTGTTGATCATCCCGGCAATTGCTGGGTTAAAGAAGGAATGGAAGGAAGCAGCCCAGGGGCTGGGGGCAAATACATTCCAATACTGGCGTTTTGTTGGAATTCCTATTTTATCCCCAGCGATTGCTGCCGGATTATTGCTTTTATTTGCCAATGCTTTTGGCGCTTATGCCACAGCTTACACACTTACAGAATTCCGCTATCCCCTGGTTACCCTGCAGCTTGGATTTCTAATGAAAGGAGAAGTTTTCCGTGACCCTGGGGCTGGTGATGCAATGGGGATTTTGGCCTTGCTTTTAATGGGTAGTTCAATTCTGCTTTATCAAGTTGCATCCAGGCAGGGAAGAAAATGGCAGCAATGAAAAAAAAGAGGACAATTCCAGGTGTAGTTATCGGCGGATTTTTATTTTATATGTTACTGCCGATCGTAGCGACATATTTATTCTCGATCGCAACCCGTTGGGATAGAACTATTCTACCTGAGGGGTTAACCCTCGAGTGGTATAAAACAGCTTTTGTTGATAGATGGTTCTTAATCGTGTTTAAGAATTCCCTGGTTCTTTCTTTCAGTACCGTGGTTGCCTCGATAGTGATTATTGTTCCCACCGCTTATTGGGTGCATTTGCGGGTTCCCAAAGCACGGCCGGTATTGGATTTTATCAGCACATTACCGTTTGCGATTCCCGGGGTGGTCCTCTCATTAGGATTGATCCGGCTGTATGCCCGGCCACCCCTGATGCTCGCCCGAACACCTATGATGCTGGTAGCTGCCTATGTGATTTTTACCCTGCCGTTCATGTACCGTCCGGTGGTTAACAGCCTTAAGGCAGTCAATATTAAGGTGCTTACCGAAGCAGCCCAGAGTCTGGGATCGTCCTGGCTGCGCACGCTTCGCCAGGTTATTTTACCCAATATCATGCCTGGGATAGTGAGTGGAGGTTTGTTGGTTTTTGCGACGATTTTTGGTGAATTTACCATTGCTACTTTTCTGGTCGGAGCCAGGTATAAAACGTTCCCGATGCAGTTAGTGTATTACACCCGGAGGGATGGGAGAATAGCTTCTGCGTACTCTGTAATCAGTTTTACAATCGCCTGGTTGAGCTCCCTGATCATCCTTTGGGTTGCGGCTTGGGGAGCCAGACGTTCAAGTTCGGGGGATGCACTTTCCGGAAAAGATATCAGTATCAAAACTGTAGGAGAGGGTCGATGAGTTATCTTGATTTAATCCATTTGGAGAAATCATACGATGGAACCGTAGCAGTCCGGGATTTTAATCTTCAGGTTGAGCAGGGTGAATTTGTTTCACTCCTGGGTCCATCGGGTTGTGGAAAAACAACCACATTAAGAATGGTGGCGGGATTTGAAACTCCTGACAAGGGCAGCATCCTGTTAGCGGATCAAGAGATTACTGCAATTCCCCCCAACCAAAGGGGAATGGGAATGGTCTTTCAATCCTACGCGCTTTTTCCCAATATGACGGCCTGGAATAACGTGGCTTTTGGCCTGCGGGTAGACCGCAAACCTTCCGCAGAAATTAAAAAACGGGTTAACCAGCTGTTGGAACTGGTTGGTTTATCTAATGAAGGACACAAGTATGCCAGCGAGTTAAGCGGTGGGCAGCAGCAGCGGGTGGCCCTTGCCCGGGCATTAGCAATCGAACCCCGGGTTCTGCTGCTGGATGAACCATTAAGCGCCCTGGATGCTGTTGTCAGGGTTTCTCTCCGCAATGAGATTCGACGTATACAAACTGAATTGGGGATCACAACTATTTATGTTACCCACGATCAGGAAGAAGCGCTCTCAATTTCTGATCGGGTGGTGGTGATGAGGCAGTCATTAATTGAACAAACCGGAACGCCAGAAGAGATTTATGTCCAACCGCAGACTCATTTTGTGGCTACTTTTGTGGGCACCATCAATCAATTTCCCGGGAAAGTAAAAGACCCCCGGGGTGGTCTGGTGACCAGTTCCACTGGGGATTTGGAATTCTCTATCCCGCCTATTGCCGATCTAAGCATTAATCAAGGGGATGAAATCACTGTTCTGGTCCGGCCGGAAGAAATCCAGGTGAGCAAAGTAACCGATAGGAAAGAGAACGCAAATTCCTTCCAGGCAGTCTTAAAGACAATAACTCTGTTAGGACCGGTGACCCGCCTCAATCTGGACTTTCATGGTCTCCAAATCATCGCTGACATTAAAACAGTAGATCGGCATAGGTTCGATCTAAACAAACCCGTCCAGCTGTCATTTTCCCGCGAGGCATGCAGGTATATGCCCGGAGTTGAATTCCTTGATGATAAAAGCTAGTTTGATCAGGATAAAAGGAGGTGGATGCTCTCGGAAAATAAAAAAAAAGTCCTACTTATTGTCGTTCCACTGACGGGATGCCGTCAATATTTTCGATATTAGCTCTTTGGAGGATATCACTATGAAGAAAAGATTTGTTTTTAGTTTTCTGCTCATGGCTGCATTGATGATCTCATTGGCAGCCTGCCAGGCCAAACCTGCTCCGGTGGAAGAAGCAGCTCCCGTTGAGGAAGCCGCTCCCGTCGAGGAAGCTGCCCCGGCTGAAGAAGCCGCAGCTGAGGAAGTAGCCGTTGATCCCATGGTAGCCCTGACCGAAGCCGCCCAGGCTGAAGGAGAAATTGTCAGCTATGGATTACCCGATGACTGGGTAAACTACGGTGGGATGTGGGAGCTTTATGACAGCAAGTATGGCATTCCTCATCTTGACACGGATATGGGAAGCGGTGAAATCATTGCGGCTTTGCAGGCTGAAAAAGGCGCCGGCGTTGCCGATATCACCGACCTCGGTGTGAACTTTGCCAACCAGGTAGTCACTGATGGACTTTCTCAGGCATATAAACATGCCTACTGGGATGAGATTCCTGATTTCGCCAAGGACGCCGATGGTTTGTGGTCAGCTGCTTATTGGGGCGCAATCGGTTTCTGTGTTAATACAGACCTGGTTGATACCGTTCCGACCAGCTGGGCAGATTTACTGAACGAACAGTACGTCGGCAAAGTCTCGATGAAAGATCCACGTCAATCCGGTACTGCCAACTCCGTCGTCCTAGGAGCGGTAGTTGGAAATGGTGGGGATGAAACCAACGTTCAGCCGGGTATTGATTACTTTGCCCAAATGATCGATATGGGTATTTTGAATGCGGTATCACCCGGCACATCCCAAATCCAGGCTGGCGAAGTGGCCATCGCGTTGTTCTGGGATTTTGACTGCTTGAGCAAAGCCGCTGATTTGGATATGCCGCTGCAGCTGGTGATCCCGAGTGATGGAACGGTAGCAGGTCTTTACACCCAGTTTGTTACCGCCGATGCCCCGCACCCCAATGCGGCAAAGTTAATGTTGGAGCTGGAATTCTCTGATGAAGGCCAGCTGGTTTACGCGCAGGGTTTCACTCACCCAATCCGGGATATTGAACTGCCGGCAGAATTGGCAGCTAAATTCCCTCCCGCGGAAGCCTATGAGAACGTTTATTTCCCCAAGGACTTCTCTATGCTGACCGATGCAGCAGAAAAAATTGCAGCTGGTTGGGAAACCATCGCTCAATAATCTGCTAGCTTAAAAATCAATCACTTGGATGGTACGGAAGGGTTACTTTGAACTTCCGTACCATCCGGGGATATTCAATATCCTGATTGGAAATGTTTAAGAGTTCGCTTAAAAATAAGGAAACAGAGGTTTTGTTTATTCAGGTGTTGTACTATTTACTTATATCCTGGTGAAGGGAATTTACCCTGGGAGAATCGGGTAACCTTAACAAGGATTCATTAGCTTAATGAGACATCAAGGGAAACGAGATTCGATTATTCGCATAAAATTTACCAGAATCAGGTTGATCCGGAATGCGATAGAGCAAACCATCGTTTAACCCAGCTTTGAAGATCAGCATCGATCATTATTCGATATGAGCTGGTCTAGTGATAAAATCGAAAACCAGGCAAGGAAAGATCATGGAAGACCAATTAAATGCCCGCCAAAGACGAGATTTAATTGCCCGCCATCTCCGGGATCGGACTCAAGTTAAGGTAACTGACCTGGTGGAAGAATTTGGATTAACCGATACATCTATCCGTCGAGATCTTTCCATCCTGGAAAAAGAAGGAATCCTGATGCGGGTTCATGGGGGTGCGGTTTCGACCAATGAAGGTTTACAGACCTTGGCTCTGGAGGAACGCAGTTTGCATTATGGTTTAGAAAAACGGATGATCGGTGCTGCTGCGGCCAAATTTATTCAATCCTCTGATGTGATTATATTCGACTCGGGAACAACCGTTCTCCAGGTAGCCAAGCATATTTCACGTTCCTTACGGCAGATGGGAACTCTCCGAATTGTAACTAATTCAACTTTATTACTGGATGAAGTTGGCCTGTGGGCTACGCCGAATTTATTGCTGCTAGGCGGCATCTTCCTTCCAGAACACCGAGCAACGGTTGGTCCAGAAATTCTAACTGCTCTTCAGCAAATTTCAGCCCAGCGCGTATTTCTGGGCTGTGATGGATTAACGCTGGAAGGTGGGATCACAACGGCACATCCTCTCATTGCAGAAGCTGGTCGGGCAATGGCATCACGGGCGGACCAGGTCATCGTTCTGGCTGATCACAGCAAATTAGGCAAAGCCGGATTTGTCCCCATTATGCCCCTTGATCGCATCGATGTTTTAATAACCGATCCTTCCGCGCCGGAACAGATTGTCTCTGACCTTCGTGAACGGAACGTTCAAGTTATCGTTGCTGCAGAAGAGGCGTAA
>CAZUMG010000003.1:14072-15646 GCA_964621895.1 uncultured Anaerolineales bacterium
CAGTGGGTATCTTCCTGGTATTAAATGAAATTAATATTAAGCTCTTGACAATACTGTATAATACACTGTATAATGTGAAACATGATGATAAAGAACGAACCAAATGAACAGTATCTTAAGCTGACCCAGGAACTCCGCCGGGGTATCCTGGTCCTGGCCGCCCTCAGCCAATTGGAGGAGGAAAAATATGGCTATGCCCTTATCAATAGCCTGGCTGAGAAAGGTTTGGACATTGACCAAGGAACCCTCTATCCGCTTTTACGGAGATTGGAGGAGCAGGGTTTGCTTCAAAGCGAGTGGAACGTGGAAGGATCGCGTCCCAGGCGTTATTACCAGATCAATCAGGCAGGATCCGAGATCCTGCTTGACCTGTCCGCTGAATGGCGGAGTCTGGTAGTTGTTATGGAGAAATTGTTGACCGGCTCGGCTGGTTAAGGAGACTAAAATGAATTTGCTAGACCGTTATATCCATGAAGTAGGGCGGTTTTTACCGCGAAATAATCGGGGAGATATCCAGGCTGAACTGCGTTCATCTATCGTCGATAGTCTGGAGGATCGTTTTGGTCCTGAGGCAGATGAATCCCAGGTTGCTGAACTGCTTAAAGAACTTGGCAAACCCAGGGATGTGGCTTCCTCTTATCATCCCCAGGGACAATACCTGATTGGTCCAGGTCTCTACCCGGTCTTCCGTATGGTGGCCTGGATCGTGGTTGCTGCGGTACTGGGTGCTCAGCTTTTAGCCTTTGGTGTCAGCATCCTCGTAGATGGGGATGCATTTGCACCCCTTGAGATGCTGGCCTCTCTAGTCAACAGCATTCCCGCTTCCCTGGGTTGGGTTTTGATCACCTTCATGATCCTGCAGTATTATGATGCCAAACCCTACCTTGAGGATAAACCCTGGGATCCGCGGGACCTGCCCGAGGTCAATCTTGAACAAGTTTTAAAACGGGGTGAATTGATCTTTGGTTTGGTCTTAGGTACCCTGTTTCTTGTGCTGGTTACTCTATTTCCCCAGTGGATCGGGTTTATCACCACTCCAGGAGGGAAGTTCTATCCAAACCCGGTCATCATTGATTACCTGGTATTAATCCAGGTCTCCCTGTTAGCCAACATCCTCCTGAAGATCTACCTGCTCTGGAGAGGCCGCTGGAGTATGCTGACCCGGCTTATAAAACTTGGATTGGAGGGATTCAGTGTTGTCATCCTGGCTCTGCTGGTCCAGGGACACAATGTCTGGCTGGCCTCCCGTTCTGCTGGAGGATTAATTGATGGACTCGAGGCGATTTCCAGTATCACAGATGACGGCTGGCAAATAGTTGGTATGCAGTCTTTCCGATTAGGTTTTTCCGTGGCTTTGATTGTCACGATCGTTGAAATCTTTGTAACCGTATATCGCCTACTGAAAAATAAGTTTTCGCCTGCTGTTGTCCCTGCTGTTGTCCGTGCAGTTGTAATCAACAAGAAAGATAAATAGTCAGGATAAAACCGTTTGAAATAGCCGGGACCAAGTCCCGGCTATATTTTTTCTAATCTTGATCGGTTGCCAACCGAATGTTGATCCCGGAAGGGTCAGT
>CAZUMG010000003.1:15746-38657 GCA_964621895.1 uncultured Anaerolineales bacterium
TCATCCAGGTAGGTTGTTTTGGTAAAGACATGATCGGTGGGAAAATTCCGAATATCTTTCTGATAGAGTCGGGCGATGACTCGAGCCAATTCCTTCCTGTCTGGCATCAGCAGGGCAAAATGGTACATGCCAGTGCTTCCAGGTGTCCGTTCCGCACCTCTTAGCTCGCTCAGGACCAGGAGGTCCTCATTCCCGGCGCCCAACCCGACCTGGTTTCCTTTCTGCCAGTGCAGCTGAAGACCAAGCTGTGCTGTATAAAAATCCAGCTGGGTCTTCAGGTCAGCTGTGTTGTAATGAACATAACCCAGACGGGTGCGGGGATCGATCTGAAGGGATGAAATGATCATTTTTTCCTCAAGAGAGGCTGGTAAACTTATCCTTTCCATAAATAATAGATGCCAGTATGAGGACAATTATTACCAAATACATCCCAGGAATGGTTGTATTCGATCTTGAATAGACAAACTTGGTAATTAGGTTGACGGTATAATCAAAACAGATGGAAGGCAGAATATAATGTGTGATACTTTATTTGCAGCTCCGGAAGAAACCTGCCTGGCTCCATTTAACTGCTTGGAGGGGATTTAATCAAGCAGCGGGATATACGTAAGTCCTCTTTTGGATGGCAGAAAAAACAGCTAGCTATTCGGATAAATAATCTTGAAAACAGGGCTTGTCTGCAACCTGGCCACTCGATTATTAGAATACTAGCCCGGAAAATAATCCCAGGGAAAAAACCATGGCTATACCAAAATTTGTTAAGAAAATCAGGTCTGCTTTAGATAATGAATTTAAGAGGAATTTGTATCGGAACCTGGTATTTAAAGGCGGAGGAGTAAGGGGGATTGCCTATATGGGTGCTTTGGAAGCCCTTGATGAATACCATCTGATTGAAAATACCCAGCGGGTCGCTGGGACGTCAGCGGGGGCTATTGCAGCCACCTTGGTGAGTTTTGGATTGAGCATACCAGAAACAAAAAACCTATTTGATTCCTTGGATTTCACAAAGGTACCCCAAATGGAATCCAAATCCCAAGGACGAAAATTACTCCACTTACCCGAGGAAAGGAGCTCCCTCAGGTTCTTGCGGGAGTACGGTTGGTATTCCAGTGAATACTTTTACCATTGGTTGGAAGGTATTATCGCGGATCAGACTGGTGGCAATCCGCGGACGACATTCAGTGAATTCCAGCAGCTTGGATTCCGCGAGTTGTATATTGTTGCCGCCAATGTCTCGCGCCAGCGGGCTGAACTATTCTCAGCAAGACAAACACCGCATGTCGCTGTGGCTGACGCGGTCCGTATGTCAATGTCTATCCCAATCTTCTTTGAAGCGCTGCAGTTTGACGGGAAAAAATTTGGTGCGGGTGATTATTACGTTGACGGAGGGCTGTATGATAATTTTCCGACTCATATTTTTGATAAACCAAGTTTTGCGGAAAGGTCCTGGGCGTACCGGGATGGTGTGAATTGGGAGACTCTGGGATTATTTCTCTATCCGGATACGGTATTACATCCAGCTGATCCGGAAAACCCCAAGAATGTCTGGGAATTTATTACCCTGCTTTTACGCAATATGTACCATGCCCATGAGATCTCCAGCTACAATACGAGTTCTGTGAATCACCACCGCTCGATAGAAATCAGTGATTGTGGAATTTCTGCAACCGATTTTGATATCAAAATAAACAGCAAAAAATATAGACTGCTCTACGAATCCGGAAAACAGGCAGTTGAAAAGTTTTTCAGTCCAGATTGGGCATAATCCCCGGGGCAGCCCTCATCGCAATCAAATACGAAATCAATCAGGAAGGTCCAGGGGTATTCCTGACCCCTGCTGGCTCTGCCAATCTTGCGTTGTTCTTGAACCGCCAGAGCCCCGGTGTTTTTTTCTGGCGCTGGATGATTCCCTCTTGACATTAACGTTACGTTAAGGTGTACAATGGGCCAAGTTGAGGTGCAGAGAATGTATTCAATTAAACAAATAGCCGATCTGGCGGGTGTTTCCACCCGGACAATTCGATTTTATGACCAACAGGGAATCCTGTTACCCGCCAGGATCGAGGAGAACGGCTACCGGTTTTATGATCAAAACAGCCTCCTGCGTCTGCAGCAGGTGCTGTTTTTTCGGGAACTCGATGTACCCCTGAAAGAGATCCAATCGATCCTGGATCAACCGGATTTTAATCCCTTCCAGGCTTTGCAGCAGCACCACCGGACAATCACAAATCGGGTTAAGCGATTGAACAAATTGCTTACCACAATAGAGAAGACCATGTTCAGTTTGCAAGGAGATAACAAAATGGAGGATCAAGAATATTTTGAGGGTTTTGATGAAACCCAATACGAGGAAGAAGCCCGGGAGCGCTGGGGCAATACATCCCATTATCGGGAATCCCAGAAAAAATGGGCTTCCTATACCAGGGAGCAGAAAGAGGATATCAAAAAGGAAGGCGGCAGGATCGCCATCCGTATGGTTACTGAGGATCCGGACGCAAAGCCTGATGATCCTGAGGTCCAGACAGCCGTGGGGGACTATTATAACTACCTAAACAAGTACTTTTATACTTGTGAGGTGAGTTTTTTAAGAGGTTTAGCAGATATGTGGGTTCAGGACCCCCGCTTCGCAATTAATTATGAACGGATCCGCGAGGGTGGAGCGGCTTTTGTGCGGGATGCCGTTCAGATTTACTGCGATCACCACCGGTCATAATCCATGACCGGTCAAGAAAATACCTGCTGAGTAACAAAAGCAGGTATTTTGATTTTCCTGAATATAGTCTGGAAATTATATAAATATATTGTTAATTGCCGCCTCACCCGTATTCAAGCCTGAGGGGGATTGGTATAATGTTTCTGCTTTCCTCAAGGAAGGCGCAAATTTGATATACTGGATAGCAATGTGTGCCTGCATTTTCATCTAAGGCACACTAAGCTTTTGTCCAACGGAGGTTTTTGTGGATCCTGGAACAAATAATCGACAATCATTCATTTACATCTTGCTCTTTGTGGGCATCATTATTTTGGTGTTCTATAGTTTCCGCCAGCAAGCCACCACAACCGAAGAATTGACTATCGGTGAAGTTGCCCAGCAAATTGTGGACGGGAAATTAAATAGAGTAGTTGTTAATGAAAATGAATTGCAATTGATCTACCCAGATGGGTCGAAAGGGACATCTCAAAAGGAACCGGATGCTACTTTTGTCCAGCAGTTGCGGGAATTAGGGGTAAGCGCTGAAGATCTGAACCCTGATAATGTCATCATCGAGATTAAACCCCCCAGCGCCTGGTTTGGACTAATTAATATTCTGGGTTACGTCCTGCCCTTTATCATGATTGCCGGGTTATTCTGGTTTGTTTTCCGCCAGGCAAGGGGTGGGGGACCCAATGCCATGAACTTTGGACAATCCCGGGCCAGGAAATTTACTGGCGATAATCCCACGGTAACCTTCGATGATGTCGCCGGAATTCCGGAAGCAAAAGAAGATCTTTTTGAGGTCGTTGAATTCCTTCGGGAACCAGAAAAGTTTATCGCCCTGGGAGCCAGGATCCCCAAAGGATTGCTGTTGATGGGCGCACCTGGAACCGGGAAAACCCTTTTAGCTAAAGCTGTTTCTGGGGAAGCCGGCGTGCCTTTTTATTCTATTTCCGGTTCTGAATTTGTAGAAATGTTCGTTGGCGTTGGTGCCAGCCGGGTGCGGGACCTGTTTGACAAAGCTAAAAGCGATTCTCCTTGTATTGTCTTTGTGGATGAAATTGATGCTGTTGGGCGCCACCGCGGTGCCGGTTTGGGCGGCAGCCACGACGAACGAGAACAGACTTTGAATCAGATCCTGGTTGAGATGGATGGTTTTGATACAGATACCAACGTGATCATTATTGCAGCTACCAACCGGCCTGATGTGCTTGATCCAGCCCTTTTACGTCCAGGACGTTTTGACCGACGGGTTATTCTAGATCGTCCCGATATGCTCGGTCGAGAAGCAATCCTGGAAGTACATGCCCGCGGAAAACCCCTCGCTCCTGATGTTGATTTGAAGATTCTGGCCAAGGCTACCCCGGGATTTGTGGGAGCAGACCTGGAGAACATGATCAATGAGGCAGCCATCCTGGCTGCCAGGCGGGAACAGAAAGTGATTCAGCAAACAGATTTCCAGGAATCCATTGAGCGCGTCATTGCTGGTCCAGAGAGAAAGAGCCGCTTGATAAGCGATGTAGAAAAACAAATCATTGCTTATCATGAAGCCGGACACGCCATTACCGCCCGATCCTTGCCAGAAGCCGATACGGTGCATAAGATCTCAATTATCGCCCGAGGGCAGGCTGGAGGATATACCTTGATCCTGCCTGAAAACGACCGCAACCTGGTTTCTAAGAAAAAAATCTTGGCGGACATGGTGAGTTTATTGGGAGGTAGGGCTGCAGAGGAAATAGTCTTCAGTGATATCACCTCCGGAGCCTCCAACGACCTGGAACGGGTTACCAAGTTAGCCCGGGAGATGGTCACCCGTCTGGGGATGAGTTCGGTTCTTGGACCCATGGTTTATGGGCAGAAAGATGAAATGGTCTTCCTGGGTAAAGAATTCACTGAGCAGCGAGATTACTCTGAATCTGTGGCTGAAAAAATCGATATTGAGGTAAAAGAACTGGTCAGCGATGCTTATCAGCGGGCAAAAGATATCCTGCTCAAACACCGGGATGTCCTCGATGTGCTTGCTGAAAAACTGCTTGAGCATGAAACCGTCGACGCGAAAGAGTTTGAGGAGATTTTCCCTGTACCTGAACCCAAAAATGGCGGCATGCCAATCAAAAACAAAAAATCGTAGATGATCCATAAATGAAAGATATAAAGGACGAGTTTCACTCGTCCTTTTTTGATACCTGGTTTGGAGAGCTGGGCTGCCCGGAGAAGATCACTTTCATTTGCGGAGACTTTCTGGTTGAACCAATTCCTCAAGTACAATTAAGCAATGGAGATATTCTCTTGGAAAAAACCTTTACAAGAACTGCCCCTGGGTGGCCTGTATCTATATCAGGAGCTTGGGTCCACCAATCTCGAGGCAGGGCTGCTGATTAAAGCCGGGGCGCCGCCTTTTTCAATCGTTTTGGCAGATTCGCAGACAGAGGGAATGGGTAGGTACGGAAGGCAGTGGGTCACCCGGCCCGGGAAAGCGCTGGCCTTCAGCTGGATATTGTACCCGGATCCCGGCATAATTGAGCCTGATACACTGGGGAGACTAAGCGGTCTGGGCGCACTTGCTTTGGTCGAGACCCTGGTTGAGGAGTATAGGTTGAGCGCAGAGATCAAATGGCCAAACGATGTGTTGGTGAATGGGAAAAAAGTGGCCGGGGTTTTAGTTGAAGTACATTGGTCAGGGAATTTATTACACGATGTTGTTATGGGCATAGGCATCAATGTACACCGTGGTTCCGTTCCGGACCAGTCCCAATTAAATTTTCCTGCGACCTCTCTTGAGGAAACCGGAGGGAAAGAGATCTCCCGCCTGGAATTGCTTACCCGGGTCCTGCAAAAATTGTTGAAGTGGTACCCGCTGGTAAGCTCTGACTCCTTTATTGATGCCTGGCAAGATTTCCTGGCATTTAAGGATGAGCGGGTGGTCCTGGTCTCCGCGGGAAAGACCATAGACCAGGGAGTTCTTCAAGGGATCTCCAAGGATGGATCCATGATTTTGATTTCCTCCTCGAACCAGGAGCACCGCTACCATACCGGTGAGATCCAGCTCCGTCAGGTTGACAGATCCTGAAAATAAGCTACACTAGAAAAAGGATCGAGGTTTTCCGGGAGAGTTATTATGGCCGTAGATGATTTCCGCAATCAATTTGATGACGATTTTAATTTCTCTGAAGAACAAGTCTGGGGAGAACCTGTTGCTAAACCAGAATTTTTAGGGATGACCCCAGGCCAACGTTTTGTGCTGGCGTTCCTTTTGTTTCTGACAGCCGCATTACTCAGCGCTTTCTGTCTGCTGGTGGCAGGTAAAGTCGCTTTACCCTTCTAAGCTTACACTACCCAAAATAAAAGCGGTTTCCCAATGGAAAACCGCTTTTTCTTTGTTATAACCAGGACCAGGAGTCCTGGTTTTTTGATCCAATCCGGTCTCTTCTTCCCGGCCGGCTATTCACTCAGATCATCTTCATCTTCTCCGCTATCTTCTGCTTCCTTATCCTCTTCATTTTCCAGTTCCTCTTCCATCAGGTCATCATCTTCGTTTTCCCCCAGGTATACCTCGAGGATTTCTTCATCATTTTCATCGGATTCGATATCCTTGGCCGCAAACCTGGCTATTGCAACAACAACGTCATCTTCCCTCATTTGCATGATGGAAACACCCCGGGCAACCCGATGGTATTGGGAGATAGTTTCCGCGCCGGTGCGCATCACTGTGCCTTCTGCAGAGATGATTGTAATCTGATCGCCTTCCGGTTGGATAACCCGCGCGGCGGTTATCTTTCCGATATTTGGGAGAGCTTTTTTATCGACGGTTAAGACTCCCATGGTTGCCCGGCTTCGACGGGGATAGCTGTCCAGGGAAGTCCGCTTGCCGAACCCTTTTTCCGTGATTACCAGCAGATCCCCACCTTTTTCAACAATATCCATCCCGACAACCTCGTCTTTATCCCGGAGGCGGATGCCAATGACCCCCATGGCTGGTCGGTTCATAGGACGGACTTCTTTCTCTTCAAACCGTAGGGCGTATCCATTGCGAGTGACCAGTATTAGATCGTCTTTGCCGCTGGAAAGCTGGACCCAACCCAGATGATCATCATCTTTTAGGGTGATAGCAATCAATCCAGAAGGCCGGACGGACTCAAATTCAGCAAGATCAACCCGTTTGATTTGCCCTTTTTGGGTCACCATGGTGCAGTACTTGGCTTCCTTAAAGTCTGTAACGGGCACAATCGCGGTGATTTTTTCCTGGGGATCAATATTCAAAACATTCACAATTGGCAGTCCCCGGCTGGTTCGGCTTGCTTCCGGGATCCGGTAGGCTTTTTCTGAATATACTTTTCCGCGATCAGAGAAGAATAAAACAGTATCTAGGGTGCGCGCTGGAATCAGTGCCATGACCTCATCTTCATCGCGCATGGTATGACCTTTGACACCAATGCCTCCCCGCTTCTGAGAACGGTAGGTGTGCGCCATGACCCGTTTGATATATCCCCTTTCCGTGATGCTGATTAAAATAGAATGATCCTGGACAAGATCTTCTTCATCAATATCATGGTCGGCATCCGGTGAGATATCTGTGCGGCGTTTGTCACCATACTTTTCCACCAGTTCTGCCAGATCATTCTGAATGATAGACAGCTGCTGTTTCTGACTTTCCAGCAAACTCTTCAATTCTTTGATTTTTTCAACGAGCTCTTTGTGCTCGTCCTCGATTTTTTGCCGCTCCAGGGCAGCCAGGCGTTTCAACTGCATGTCCAAGATCGCTTGGGATTGGATCTCGGTAAGTTTAAAACGCTCCATCAGGGTTATTTTGGCTGTGTCTGTATCTGCTGATTTGCGAATCGTGTCAATGACTTCATCCAAATTAGCCAGGGCAATCAGCAGCCCATCCAGGATATGGGCCCGCGCTTCGGCTTTGTTCAGCTCATAACGAGTCCTCCGCTGGATGATATCCAGGCGGTGATCAATATAAATGGTCAGAGCCTGTTTTAACGAAAGCAGGACAGGTTCGTCGTCAATCAGTGCCAGCATCTGAGCCCCGAACGTGGTCTGCAGTGCTGAATATTTATAAAGCTGGAAGAGGACTTTCCGCGGTTGGGCTGACCTTTTGAGTTCAATGACGATGTTCATGCCATCCCGGTCGGATTCATCTCTCAAATCCGAAATGGCTTTAATCTTATCTTCCCGGACCAGACTGGCGATGCGTTCGATTAGAGTGGTCTTTTTTAGTTGGTATGGAATTTCGGTGATTACAATCCGGAATCGACCGGTTTGGTCCATTTCCTCGATATGAGCCCGACCGCGTAATATGATCCTCCCTCTGCCGGTCACATAGGCTTGCCGGATCCCTTCATCTCCGATAATTATGCCGCCGGTGGGAAAATCTGGCCCGGGGATAAATCGAATTAAATCTTCTATGGTGACCTTATCGATCTCGTCATAGTGATCAATCAGGTGATTGATTCCAGCAGCCAATTCATTAAGATTATGGGGGGGGATATTGGTTGCCATGCCTACCGCAATACCGGCTGCTCCATTTAACAGCAGGTTGGGAAGTCTGGCAGGCAGGGCACTGGGTTCCTGGAGGGACCCATCAAAGTTGTCTGTAAATTTAACGGTATCTTTTTCGATATCGGCCAGCATTTCCTCTGCGATGGAATCCAAGCGGGCTTCGGTGTACCGCATGGCTGCAGGCTCATCCCCATCAATGGACCCGAAGTTTCCCTGGCCGTCAACCATTGGATAGCGCATGGAAAAGGTCTGCGCCATTCTCACCATGGAATCGTAGACAGCGCTGTCACCGTGAGGATGATATTTACCGAGAACTTCACCAACGATACGGGCAGATTTTTTATAGGAAGTGTTAGAGCGGATGCCCATATCATGCATGGCAAAGAGGATGCGGCGGTGGACTGGTTTCAGACCGTCCCTGGCATCCGGCAAAGCCCTGGCCACGATCACGCTCATGGCATAATCAAGATAGGATGAGCGCATTTCCTTATCAATGTTGATCGATTTTACAGCACCAATATCCATAGAACGATCCTTCTATTATTTCCTGCCAATATTGAGAACATATTAAAGAAAACGTGCGCTGCTGTGAAGAGAGCACACTCTTCCCAATTATACCACTGAGGCCCTTATTTTCCCCTCTGTGGTCGGCTTTTGGAGGCTTTTTGGATAGGCCGGGAGCCAACGAAAAAAACCCCGGATTTCCGGGGTTTTTTTATCAAAAAGTAGATCTATTTAGAGTCCTGCCAGGTATTCGTTGATAGCTTTGGCTGCCACCCGCCCGGCCCCCATGGCTTTAATGACCGTCGCCGAACCGGTCACAATATCACCGCCTGCAAATACGCCCTTTTTGGTTGTTTTCCCGGTTTCTTCATCAGCCAGGAAGGTACCCCACTCGGTAGTTTTTAAGTCGGGGGTAGTTTGGGCGATAAACTTACGGGGCATTGTTCCCAGGGCAACTATCACGGTGTCGGCTTCAACCATATGTTCCGATCCTTTGATGGCAATAGGCCGCCTTCGACCGGAAGCATCAGGTTCTCCCAGCTCCATTTTCACACATTCTGCCGCTTTAACATAGTTGTTTTCATCCCCGATGAACCGCACCGGGCTGGTCAGCAGATTGAAGATAATCCCCTCTTCTTCTGCATGGTGAATTTCTTCCGCCCTGGCTGGCATTTGATCTCTTGCCCGCCGGTAAATGATGCTGACTTCAGTATCCGCTCCACCGACCCTTTTTGCCGATCTGGCGGCGTCCATGGCGACATTGCCGGCGCCAATTACGGCCACCTTTTTACCAACCTTGACCGGCGTGACATAGTCATCCCGGTAGGCTTTCATCAAGTTAACCCGGGTCAGGAACTCGTTTGCGGAGGAAATTCCATTTAGATTTTCACCAGGCAGATTCAAGAACATCGGCAGTCCTGCCCCCGTGCCGATAAATACTGCGTCAAAACCATCCTCGTTCATCAGTTGGTCAATTGTCCTGGTTTTGCCGATCAGCATATTCAATTTAATCTCTGCGCCGAGTTTTTTAATGGTATCAATTTCAGCCGCTACGATACTCTTGGGAAGACGAAATTCCGGGATTCCATAGACAAGCACACCACCCAGCTTGTGCAGGGCTTCAAAAATTGTAACTTGGTGACCGGCTTGTAAAAGCTCATAGGATACGGTTATACCGGCTGGTCCCGAGCCGATCACGGCTACCTTTTTCCCCGTTGCCGGAGCAACGGATGGTAAATCAACTGCACCTTGCTCTCGCTCATAATCGGCTACAAAACGTTCCAGGCGACCGATGGCGACTGGCTCATCAATTTTACCGACCACACAGACCTGCTCGCATTGTTCTTCCTGGGGGCAAACTCGTCCGCAAACCGCTGGTAAGAGGTTAGTTTCTTTGATTTTGTGGGCTGCCCCGATAAAGTCTCCTTCTGTGATCAGGTGAATGAAGCTGGTGATATCAACGGACACCGGGCAGCCCTCCACGCAGGGTTGCTTGGGACACTGCAGGCAGCGTTTGGCTTCGACTAGGGCTAATTCAGCGGTGAATCCCAGGGCGACTTCATTGAAATCCTTAATACGATCTTCCGGGGATCGAATTGGCATTGCCTGGCGTGGGATGCGCTCGGGTTTTTTCCTGGGGGGCCGGGTGCGTTTTTCTTCAGCCATTAAGCTCTCTCCTGTTCAGCTTTTGCGATGATCTTATCCATCTGGCAGGCTTGTTCTTTAGCGTAATAACGATGTTTGGCGATTTGTTCCTCAAAATCAACCAAATGGGCATCAAACTCCGGCCCGTCTACACAGGCAAATTTAACTTCATCGCCCACTGTGACCCGACAGCCACCGCACATACCAGTTCCATCAATCATGATGGCATTTAAACTGACAATGGTTTTTATGCCGTAAGGGCGGGTGACTTCAGCGACGGCTTTCATCATCAAGGTAGGACCAATTGCAACCACAAAATCAATTTTCCTGTTTTCGTCAATCAAACCCTGCAGCACTGTTGAGCCAAAACCATGGACTCCATAACTGCCATCATCTGTGGTGATGATCAGTTCATCACTGACTTCCGCCAGCTCTTTTTCCAAGATAACCAATTCTTTATTCCTGGCACCATTAATGGTGATCACTTTATTCCCAGCTTCTTTCAAACCTTTGGCTATTGGGTACAACACTGCTGTTCCAACCCCACCTCCGACACATACTACAGTACCGTATTTTTCCATCTCGGTTGGCTTTCCCAACGGCCCTAGCACATCCAGAAATCCTTCTCCTACCTGGTGGCAGGTCAGACAGTGAGTGCTGAATCCTGCATCCTGTATGATTAAATCAATGGTTCCCTTTTCTGGATCCGAATCGACAATGGTCAGGGGGACTCGTTCACTGGTTTCATCAGCGCGGATAACTACAAACTGCCCGGGTTTTCGGGACCGGGCAACCTCGGGAGCCTCTACACTAAGACGGGTGATCTTGGGAGCAAGATTCTCTTTTGAGACAATTTTATACATGGTTTTTACTCCTGAATATCAGTCACCGGTAAGAATCAAGGGTTTTTTTACACTATGATTATATCTTTAACCCAATTCTGGAAGTCATGACTTTTTTGGTAACTTGTCATGAATCAGGAAAAATATCCAGAAGCTAATATCCTCTTGAAACAATTCAACACCATTGAAATACTTACATTAAAATCCAATTACAATACTCTTCACTAGATCTGAACCGTTTCCTCTTCAGGGCAGTTCCTGTTATCATATGGAGAAATTAGACCGGGTAACTCCCGGGATAGACGTGTCCAGGGATGCCGGTATGAAAAATTCTGATCTACAAACCAAGAAAAAAACTAATGGAGGACACCTGAGGATGACAGGATTCCGAAAGAGGTATTATTCCAGTTGGAAATCCTTCTGGCAGGATTTGACCTATCTGTTATCCCACCGGGATGAAATCAAGGCAGCCATGCATTCCAAGATAATATCAGAGGCTTTCCGAGAGCGTTTGATGCTGGCTGTTACTGAGGTTAATGGCTGCCGGTACTGCCGGACATTCCATATTCAGCAGGCTTATCAAGCTGGATTATCTGCAGATGAAATTAAGTCCCTGGTCGATGGGATTACCCCGGAGGATACCCCAGAAGAACAAAAGCTGGCTATATGCTACGCAAAGTCCTGGGCAGAATCTGATACCTATCCAGAAGAGGAGCTTCAAAACCAAATCCGCGATCAGTATGGGGAAAAAGGCTACCGGGCAATTCAAATGGTCCTGCGGATGATCAGGATGGGAAATTTACTGGGTAATACCAGTGATTATTTGCTGTATAGGATCTCATTTGGGAGATGGTCCAAGGGATGATAAACCTGGTATCCTGTCGGTTCCCAATGTTCATCCCCTTTACTGTTTTCAGGACAGAGGCAGCCTGTCTGGGCTTGGTTTATGCGGAAAGGAGGCGGTTTTTGGTAGTTCAATGGTCCTTCTATTATTGATGAGGAGATTTATTTTCGATTGAGGCATTGCAGGCGAACTCGTGGTATGATAAATTCGTAGGAAGGAATCCTTGATTACCCCTGTTTTATCCAAAATCCCCTTCAGATGAGACATGAAAGGGTTTTTTGGTGTTCAGGGATCTTTCCTTGGTAATTAATTAATAGAAAAGACTGCCATCCCAGGATTTTTATAAGCTGCAACTGACGAGGAAAGGATGAAAGAAAAACTTAATCAATTAAAAGCCATCCTGGCTGAAGTATCTGATTTATACAGTGCTGTCGCCTTATTAAACTGGGATCAGGAGACCTACATGCCGCCGGGTGGTGTGTCTGATCGCGGCAATCAAATAGGGACCTTGAGCAGTCTGGGTCATGAAAGATTTATTTCTGATGAGGTTGGCGCTTTGCTGGAAGGATTAAAATCCTATGGAGAATCCCTTGATCCGGACTCAAATGATGCCTGTCTGATTGAAGTGACCCACCGCGAGTATCAAAAACAAACCAGAGTTCCCAGTGATTTTGTAGCGGAATTTTCCCGGCTGACCACCCTGGCTCACAGTGCCTGGGAGCAAGCCCGTAAAAATAATGATTTCCCTCATTTCCAACCCCATTTGGGAAAAATTGTTGAGATGCGCCGTCAGTATGCTGATTTTTTTGCACCTTATGATCATGTTTATGATCCCCTTTTAGATGACTTTGAACCGGGCATGAAAACTGCCGAAGTACAGAAAATATTTACTGAGATGCGGCCGAAGCAAGTAGAATTGATCAGGGCAATCAGTGAAAAACCACAGGTTGATGATACATTCTTACACCTTAAATACGATAGTCAAAAGCAGTGGGAATTTGGTGAAGCGGCGATAACCAAGTATGGATATGATTGGAACCGGGGACGCCAGGATAAAGCGGCTCATCCCTTTACCACCAATTTTGGGCTTGGCGATGTCCGCATCACCACCCGTGTGGATGAAAATTTTCTGAATACAGCCTTGTTCAGCACGCTGCATGAAGCCGGACACGCAATTTATGAGCAGGGTGTTTCCAGGGACTTGGAGAGGACACCCCTGGGGACCGGTGCCTCCCTTGCGATCCATGAATCTCAATCAAGGATGTATGAGAATTTATTAGGCAAATCCTACGATTTCTGGGTATATTTTTATCCCCAGCTCAGGGATTCTTTTCCCACTCAGCTGGGAAATGTCGATTTGGGAACTTTTTATAGGGGAATCAACAAAGTAGAACCTTCCTTAATTCGGGTTGAAGCTGATGAGGCCACCTATAACCTGCATATTATGGTCAGGCTGGAGCTTGAAATAGCCCTGATGGAAGGAACCCTGCGGGTTGCTGATTTACCGGCAGCCTGGAACGAACGCATGGCAGATTACCTTGGGGTTGTGCCTTCCAACGATGCAGATGGTGTCCTTCAGGATGTCCATTGGTCCGGCGGCATGTTGGGGTATTTCCCAACCTATGCTCTTGGAAACCTGGTTTCAAACCAGCTCTGGGAGAAGATAAACCAGGATATTCCTAAATTATCCAACCAAATTCAGCAGGGAAATTTTGCGGATTTGCTAGTTTGGCTGCGGGAGAACGTACACCAGCACGGGGCAAAATATAAACCACAGGTCCTGGTTAAAAAGATTGTGGGAGAGTCCATCAACCCTGAACCCTACTTAAAATATCTTAATAAGAAGTTTGGTGAGATTTATCAGCTTTAAGATATGGATGAGCTGCTCTCCCGATAAGCAGGGAAGCACCAAAGGATGTGACCAAGAGGAGAAGGAGTACCGGTGGGACAGATTTTATTTGTCGATGATGACACTGATTCATTAGAAACCTATGTGAAGGCAGTTTCGCTTGCCCATCATCAAGCTGATGTTGCCTCCAGTGCGCTTGAGGGATGGGATCTAATCAAGAAAAAATCCTATGATTTGATTTTTATTGATATAAATATCCCGGGTGTCTCAGGCTTGGAACTGCTTGAAAAAATTATTCACAACAGGAAAGCGAAAAAAGTTCCCGTAGTGGTAATCTCAGCTATGCCTGAAGAGAGTCTTGTGGATGAAGTATTAAAGGCTGGGGCTCAGCTTTTCCTGGAAAAACCGGTCGCCCTGGTTGAACTATTATCGGTAATTGAAAAATTTGAAGCAGAATCAACTCTGTAATCCTGAACCGGCGGATTTTTTCGACCGCATGTTTCAGCGTTGTCTCTTACTCATTATCCTGGGGATCCCTTTTTTTATGGCTGGCTGTAAGGGATTCCCGGGAAATGCCCCTCCTACTTTTATCCCGGAAGAACATCTGCCTACTGTGATTGAGCTGACCGCCCAGGCTATGGTGGATGAAGGTTTGGTGACTCCTCCACCACCTGCTACCATTGACCCTGAAAAAATTACTCCAACACCTGACCCATCCGAAACACCCACGGAAACCCTGGAACCCAGGGAGACCACTACCCCGACAATCGATGTAATCCTGGGCAGTCCTGAACCGCTGACGCTGCCTGAACCTCTTCCACAAGCAGAAATTCAGATCATTAATCCTGGCCGTTTGTCCCGGGTGAAGTCCCCGATTAACCTGCATATCTATCTGGCACCTCCCACAAACGAAAAGGATGTAAATTTACGCTATCAGGTATCCCTTTATGGAGATGATGGCAGCCTGTTGGTTCGCCATGAATTTACCCGGGATGAAGTCTCAAAGGAGAGCTCCCATTTGTTGATGGCGATCAATTTTGAAATAACCAGCACTGCTGAAACTTCCCGCCTGGAAATTCGATCCCTGGATGAATATGGCAGGGTTTCAGCGTTAACCAGTACAGAGCTGATTTTATTAAAAGACGGAGACCCGGAAATCAAGCAGATCCTTGATTTATTGGATAATCTTATTATCCAGCAGCCTATCCCCAGCACATTGATCCAGGGAGACCTTTTGATCATCCAGGGTTTTACTCGCTATGCTCCAGCAGATAAACTTTTGGTTGAGATTATCGATCGAGATGGCAGCCTGGTAGGTTCAGCAGAGATAACTGTTTCCCAGGAGAATCTCGGTATTGGCTACCGTCCATTTGCGGGAGAGATACCCTTTCAGGTAGGAAAATCATCCTGGGTCAGGGTTCAGGTGATTGCCCGGGACGACAAATTCTCTGGCATATTGTATCTTTCCAGTGTGGAAGTATTGGTCAGCCCCTGAGGGATGACATAAATTAAGAGGTTTTATTCCAGTTTAACCGTTTCTGAACTGCCTGGAGGAGCTGGGATAGCTCTTTTGTCTGAAATATCCCCAACGCCGCAATATAAACCACCAACCCAGTTAAGACCCCACCCAACCCAACAACCCAGTAGGAAAGCGACCCTATTAAGGAAAGCCATCCCCAAATTGACCCTGCCATAATTCCTCCAGCAAGGAAGGCTTTAAGCACACCTGTCCAGATTTGTTTTCGGTTTAAACCGTGCAGCCGTTTCCGCATGATCAGGATTAACCCGATCATCTCCAGCCCGGTTGCCAGTGTATTTGCCAGTGCCAAACCACCGTGGGGCATCCAGCCCCAGCTCTTAAAGGCTGTCGAAAAGCCAAAGCTGAAGATCACGTTGAGCGACATGGCGCCGATCCCAATTAAAACTGGGGTTTTTGTATCATGAAGGGCGTAAAATGCCCGGGCAAGAATTTCCACCATGGAGTGCCAGACCAAACCGGCTGCATACCAGAGCAGCGCCCAGGCAACCAGCTTGGTGGACAGGGCTGTGAATTCCCCTCGCTGATAAAGCAGGCCGACGATAGGTGTCCGAAGTACCATTAATCCCAGGCTGGCAGGAATGGATAACAGCAGAATTCCCCGTAATGTTGCTGAAAGAGATCCCCGCATTTCATCCAATTTATGTTGAGCTACCTGGGTTGCAAATGTTGGCAGAGCGGCAGTTGCGATAGATTGAGCGATCGCTGCCTGGGGCATCAACATCAGGGCAAAGGCAAATTGAATGGCTGCTACGCTGCCTTCTGGCTGCTGTGATGCCAATCTGACATTGATCCAGAAATTCAATTGGACCACGGCAACTCCTAACAGCCGGGGACCCATTAATCGGGCAACTTCACGGACGTTTGGCGAGCCCAGGCCCAGGGTGGGTGTATAAGTCCCACGCTGTTTAAACAAGACTGGCAGCTGCAGCAATAAATGCAAGGCTGCTCCAATCAGAACTCCCCAAGCTAAACCCTGGATGCCCATTTTAGGCGCAAGAACCAAAACCCCGAATATCATTCCGATCTGGTACATTGAGGGAGTTAAAGCAGGTATAAAGAAAATCTGGCGGGAATTTAGGATTCCCATTACCAACCCGCTTAAACCAAACAGGACTGCGGAGGGCAGCATTAACCTGGTCAGAGAGATCGTCAGGGCTTCCTTGGCTGGGTCAGCCGCGAACCCTGGTGCTATGATATAGCGGACCACCTGGGGGGCAAAAATAGCGGCCAGCGCTGCTAATATCGTCAGGATGATCAGTACCAGATTGGTTATTGAAGAAGCCAACCGCCAGGCTTCCTGGCGTTTTTCCTTGGCTAAAAGGCTGGTAAATGCCGGTATAAAGGCAGATCCCAATGCACCTCCGGCAACCAGGTTAAATAACGTTTCTGAGATCCTGTTTGCTGCGGTAAACGCCTCCATGGCAGATGAAGTGCCAAAAGCGTTCGCAACCAGGATTTGTCGGAACAGTCCAACCAGGTTGCTGATGATAAATGCAGAGGTAACCAGGCCAGCTGCACGGGCTATTTGCTGGTTGGCTGAGAATGGTTCCTGGGGCTGAAATTCAATGCTCACAAACAACGATTATAACATTACATTTATTGCTCCCGCTGGACGCTCAACCCCTATCGTTCTTAGATGAAATTTATACCCATATGCTATAATCGCTCCTGAACTGGCGAAAAAATTCCGACAGAGATATCTGCCATTGTTATTACTATTCATAAGGTGAACTGATGTTAGGAAAAATAGTCCGCTTAGTAGGGGGAGATCCCCATCAAAAAGTTTTAGCAGGTCTTTCAGCCGAAGTGGCAGAAATTAATGCCCTCGAGACTGAGTATGAAGGGTTAAGTGATCAAGATTTAGGAGGAAAAACCGATCATTTCCGACTCCGCCTGGCAAAAGGTGAAACCCTGGATGACATTTTACCGGAAGCTTATGCCGCGGTTCGAGAAGCTAGTAAACGGACTATTGGACAACGGCACTTTGATGTCCAGATGATCGGGGGAATTGCCCTGCACCGCTGTTTTGTGGCGGAAATGAGAACCGGGGAAGGTAAAACGCTCGGTGCCACCCTGCCTTTGTACTTAAATGCCCTCAGCCTCTCTCCGCAGTGGATAAGTAAAGCTCGCTCCATCTGGGGTGATGATCCGGCGTCATGGCAGTTTATACCCCTGGGTGAGCTCCCGGTCAGCCGGGGAGTGCATCTGGTAACAGTTAATGATTACCTGGCACGGCGGGATGCCCGCTGGATGGCGCCAATTTACTCCTTTCTGGGATTAAGCGTTGGTGTTCTCCAGATGGCTGCCAGGACTGAATTCGGTAAAAAAGCTTTCCTGGTAAATCTGGAGAGCAAGTCAACCCAGGAGGACCGCCATCAATTAGATATGGTATCGAGGAAGCAGACCTATCAGGCAGATATTGTTTATGGAACCAATAATGAGTTTGGTTTTGATTACCTGCGAGATAACATGGCCATGCAGCTTGAAGAGCGGGTGCAGCGCGGCCATTATTACGCCATCATTGATGAAGTCGACAATGTCCTGATTGATGAAGCCCGAACACCCCTGATTATTTCCGGGCCATCTCATGATGATCCTGAATGGTATCGCCGGATGGCAACTGTGGTAAAGAGGCTTAAACCCGAAGATTATGAAATCAGCATACGGGACCGGAATATTACCCTGACTCCGTTGGGAGAAATGCATGTGGAAGAGCTATTAGGGCAACCCCTGGGAGACCCGGATCAGCCGGAGGATATCACCCCAGAACAAGCCCGTCTGCTGGGTTACTTGGAGCAGGCTCTCAGAGCTGAATATATCTTTAAGAAAAATAAAGATTACCTGGTTCAAGCGGGGAAGGTAATCATTATTGACGATTTTACGGGTAGATTAATGCCCGGGCGGCGCTGGTCTGACGGTCTTCATCAGGCTGTAGAGGCCAAGGAAAATGTTAAGGTTGAAAGTGAAAATGTCACCTATGCGACCATCACGATCCAGAATTATTTCAGGATGTATGAAAAACTATCGGGCATGACAGGAACTGCAGTAACCGAATCGGAAGAATTTAATCAGATCTATAAATTGGATCCAATCGCTATCCCAACCAACCTGGATTATGCTGCCGCCCTAGAAGATACCTCCCTGGTTACCCTGAAGAATAAAGAACCGGAAACCGGGTTTGAATACACCTTTTATGCCGATAAAAATGATTCAAACCAGACCCCGCTTTATTGGAAAAGAAAAGATTATTTGGATCTCATTTATTTCAGTGAAGAAGCCAAGCTGAGAGCTCTAGCTGAAGAGATCCTGACTTTCCATGTCGTTGGCCGGCCGCTGCTGGTGGGGACAACCTCCGTAGAAAATTCTGAACGCCTTTCCAATCGTCTGGATGGACCCTCCATTCGTACCCTGGCTTATATACTGATGATCAGGGAAAGCTGGTTTAGAAAACATGATCGCTACCCGGACGGCCGGAGAATTCCTGAACTGCAGGCGCTGAACCTGCCCTTTAAGGATATAAAATTAAATGATCTCAGGAATCTGGTTAAAGAGCTCGACCTGGATGTGGTTTTGAATGTTAATGATCCTGAAAATATCCAGCTTTTACTGGATATCCTGGAATTGGATCCCAGCCATACAGAGCGCTTATCCCAGGTCTTAAAACGAGGTGTTGAGCATAATGTGCTCAATGCCAGGAAACATACCGAAGAAAGCCAGATTATCGCAGGTGCAGGGGCATTCGGGGCGGTTATGATTGCCACCAGTATGGCCGGGCGCGGTGTGGATATAAAGCTGGGTGGAGAATTGGCTGAAGAGATTACCACAGATGTCGTTCGTGTGCTTACCCGGGCAGGTTATCAGGATCCGTTTGAGTTAAGCTTGACTGAACAGGAAAAGCTCATTCACCAGTTAAATCCGGAAGACTACGGTATTTACGATACCGAAATTAATTACTTCCTTCAGCATATGAAGGATAAGGAGCAGGTCAAGGTATTAGGGGGATTACATGTGATTGGATCCGAACGGCATGAAGCCCGCCGGATTGACAATCAGCTCAGGGGACGGGCAGCCCGGCAGGGCGACCCCGGTTCATCCCGGTTTTACCTTTCTATGGAAGATGAATTGATGGCCCGTTTTGGCGGCCAGCAGATGGAAGCCTTAATGACCCGCCTCCAGGTTGATGAATCCATGCCGATAGCCAATCCCCTGGTTGACCGGGTGGTTGAACAATCTCAGAACCGGGTGGAAGGTGCAAACTTTGATGTTCGCAAGCATCTGCTGGAGTACGATGATGTCCTCAATACCCAGCGTGAGAAAATTTATCAGCAGCGAGAACGAGTCTTCCGCAAAGATGATCTTACGGATGATCTGCTGGCAATGCTGCGCAGCGAAATCAAGCTGCGGGTAGAGAATACTCTCTGGGAAGAGAATCGATCTGGAGAAACCGGGAGCGCCTGGCGATTGCTGGCCTGGTTATCCCAAATTCAGCCTAATTTATCATTTCATGATCAGCAAATCCCTTCCTATCCAATTCAATTGATTCTGAAGGACATCCTGGGGGAAACTCCGTCAATAAAGAAAGACCAAGCTCTTCCCCTTCTGGAAGAAACCGCCAAAAAATCCCTGGCAGCGGAGGAAAATTACATCCTGGAAGCCGTGGACCGAATTCTGTCAGACCGTCAATTTCACTACCTGGATCAATTGGAGATGCGCTTTAGTTCCCTAGATACTTTCCTGGATGGATTATCCTACCGCGGTGATGAACCCGTTAACGCCCAGGAACTCTTTAATGAACTGCGCGACCTGGTTAGAACCAGATTTGAATTGACTCCAGCCCAAATCAAGGAACTTACCGATGGTCCTGGGGATGAACTTCAGGATGAACTGCGATCACAGATAGAATCTCAATATAAGGTTCTGGAATTTAAGCGCCTGATCGCGGGTGTGGAACGTATATTAGGCGCTCCTTTGGATGAAGACACCATCCCCTATGCCGAGCTGGATTGGGACGCCATCAGCGAGCTGGTGGTTAAAAGAGTCAAAACCTATTTTAGTGAACGTCTCCACTCTTATTTTACTGACCCCGAAGATGCCCGGGTGATAAAAAGTATTGAAGCTGGTTTAAAAGAAATCTCAACAGATGATCTTTCTGAGGGAGATTTGGTCCGCTTGTTTGGTTTGATGGCGGAAGGGCGCCAGGCAGCCTATGACAAAAAGAGCCATCAAAGGATCTGGTTGAGAACCCAGCGGTTAAGGTATACCTTTTATGCTGCTGCCCTGCTGTTGGAGATGACTCCAGATGAGGCAGAGGTGGATATTGCAGCTCATCTTGAAACTGCCCGGAGTAAAATTTCACGTGCCTGGGGAGATAATGAACTGGCCAGGTTGAAGGAATCTCAACTTGCCCTTTTGGATGAAACTCTCCGGGAAAAAATCCAGCAAGGTATAGGCCCGGAAACCTATCAAGAATTTACCGGGGAGAAGATCGATAACCTTCATCCAGAGATTCTGGGCAAGATCAGGGATATTTTAGGGCAATCTGCCCTGACAAATGTTTATCGAGAATTATTCTTACGGGTGATCTCTGAACTCTGGGTGGAGTACTTGACTGAGATGGAAGCCCTCCGGGTTGCGATTGGATTGGAAGCTTATGCCCAACGGGACCCGCTGGTTCAGTATAAATCCAGGGGTTTTGAAATGTTCCAGCGCTTGATGGATAATATGCGGGTTGGTGTGGTAAATCGCATGTTTACTTTCCAACCGCGAAATTTAAACAGGATCCAGGCTTCAATTGAGGACGATTCAGCCGTGGCTTAACCAGAAAAAAGTGGGTCCAGCTTACCGATTCTGTATCATACATTTCCGGACCTCTCGACTTTTGTGAGGTCCGGTTGATTAAGGGAACAATTGAATATCAGGTACAATTATTAAAATCTTTTTGGAAAACCAGCTGGATTGGATATGACCGATAGCATGATTCAAGAGGCAACCGAATATTACCGGAATTTGCCCAAAGTGGAGCTTCACCGCCACCTGGAAGGTTCTTTGCGCGTCCCAACCATGATGGAAATTGTTCGGGCTCACGATTTGGACGTAAAAAATACCGGGTATTTACGTCCCCTTGTTCAGGTGGAACATGAAGACCCCTATACTTTTGAGAATTTCCTCGCTAAATTTGGGACCTTACGCTTATTTTATAAATCACCGGAAATTATAAAAAGGATCACCTGGGAGGCAGTTGAGGATGCTGCCCTTGAAAATATCCTTTACCTTGAACTGCGGTTTACTCCGGTGGCACTCAGCCGTGCTGAGGGATTTCCCATGGCGCAGGTTGTAGATTGGGTTATCGACAGCGTACGGGAAGCTTCAGCCCATTATAAGATTCTGGTAGGATTAATCGTCAGCATTAACCGTCATGAGAGCATTGCCCAGGCTCAGAAAGTCATGGAAATTGCCCTCGAACGAAGAAATAAAGGAATTGTTGGTGTGGATTTGGCGGGAAATGAAGCCCAGTACCCTGCTGCGCCTTTTCAGGAATTATTCTCCTTCGCTCAACAGGAGGGTTTAAGAATAACTGTTCATGCAGGGGAATGGGGCGGCGCAGATCATGTCTGTCAGGCTATTGAACTGCTGGGTGCAGAACGGATTGGACACGGGATACGTGTCTTAGAGGATCAGAATACAGTTGCTCTGGCCCGGGAACGAGGGACAGTATTTGAGGTGTGTGTCACCAGCAACCATCACTCCGGTGTGGTTAAGTCTCTTGGAGATCATCCTATCATGGAGATGCTGCGCCAGGGATTAAATGTGACCATTAATACAGATGACCCCAGCATATCAAAGATAAACCTGTCAACAGAATATCAGACCGTACATGAGGTATTGGGATTTCCAATTGAGGTGCTCAGGGGGCGGGTTATCGCTGCGGCTCAAGGTGCTTTTATTAGCGAAGACCTTCGCAATCGCTTGATTTCGAAAATATCCCGGGATTTTAATAAATCAAACCTACTTTAGGGATAAGTTTTATTCCCGACTTTTTTCCCATTCTTTGACAGACTCGTCAATTATCTGGCGAACATCAGCATCCGGTATCTCGTCAACATCATCATAGGAATTTAATCCTACCCAGAATCTGATTTCTTTGTTGTGATTTTCCATCATGTGGATGCCTTTTCCCGCCAGTGGAGAACCGATTAACTTCTTCTGGAGGATGCTATTAACTTCCTCGATGACGCTCAATATTTTCATTTCTGGTTCGTCATCCTCAACGGATAGTGGAGATTCATCAGCGGGTTGTTTTTCTTCTACCGGGAGTGGTTGAGCAGGTTCTAATTTCGGGGGAGGGGCTTCCTGGATGGAAATTACGTTCAGCAGTTCCCTGGGAAGTTTTTCCTTTTCCAGGTAGGTTCCATTGAATTCATACACCGGTGGTTTCCCTTCTTCTTTCCAGACCTGGAGGACTAACTTAGAACCCGGGCTGGGCTT
>CAZUMG010000003.1:38757-40270 GCA_964621895.1 uncultured Anaerolineales bacterium
TTCCCCTGCGCAGCTGATTTTTCTTCCACAATTAATTCCCCGCTCATTCTGAGATGAATGATCAAGGTATCTCGTGAGAGAACGATTAACAGATTTTTCCCTCGCCTGCCAACTCCAGTGATGTAT
Source organism: uncultured Anaerolineales bacterium (assembly GCA_964621895.1). Classification (GTDB taxonomy): domain Bacteria; phylum Chloroflexota; class Anaerolineae; order Anaerolineales; family UBA11858; genus B10-G9. Next base: position 38,884 of record CAZUMG010000003.1, read on the forward strand.
TGTCCCTTTATCCGGGTCGTGAATTCTTCCGGAGTAGGGAAAGCCAGGGTGCGGTCCCAGAGCAGTTCGGCATCCTTTATTTTCTTACCTAATATAGAGGGGGATCCCATATCTCCCTGCAGAAGATGCCTGCGGAACGTTTCAACTTCGGGTAACTCTGGCATAGGGTTTTACTCGTCGAACATCTCGCCTACGCTGCGGCCTTCATGGGCTCTGCGGATAACTTCGCCCAGTAATGGGGAGATATCCAGGATTTCCACCTTCCGGTTTTTCTTGAGGGTTTTGATACTCTCAGGGGGAATTGGTATTGTATTGGTGGTTATCAGGTGGGTTATCGGAGAAGCTGCCAGTTTTTCAATTGCAGGATATGAAAACACCGGATGAACAAAGACAGAATAGATGCTCCTGGCTCCATTTTCCTTGGCCACCTGGGCAGCTTCTGCCATGGATCCACCGGTATCCACTTCATCGTCGACAATGATCACATCTCTGCCCTGGGTATCCCCGATCAAGGTCAGGGCTTCTGCTGAATTGCCCTTCGCTCGCCTGCGCTTTTCAATGAACGCAATAGGTACACCAAGCTCTACTGCCAGGTTGCGGCCTTTTTTTGCAAAACCCAGGTCAACAGTCAGCACAACCGGGTTTTTCATCGAGGGAAGGTAATTTATTAATTGATTTTTAAGCAGGTGATACGCTGTCAAGACATCTCCAGGGATGGAAAAAAATCCCTGGATTTGACCGGCATGCATATCCATGGTCATGTAGCGATCAGCCCCGGCAATTTCAATCATATCGGCAATCAGCCGGGCGGTTATCGGGACCCTGGGTTTATCTTTTTTATCGGACCGGGTATAGCTGAGATAGGGGATTACCGCTGTGACTCTGCCGGCTGAGTCCAGCCTGAGCGTTTGCAGGGTGATCAATAGTTCCATCAAATTGCTATGGACCGGGCGGGATGTGTTTTGGACCAGATAGACATCCTGCCCGCGGACGCTGGTATGCAGGCGAATCCAGAGATTCTCATTGGGATATTCAATGATATCCCTACCGCTGACTGGAATATGAAGGTAGTCAGCGATGCCCTGGGCAACCTCAGGAATTGCGGTGCCGGCAAATAGTTTAATATCACCGTACATGCCGCTGTGCTGTGTGATTATTCGAGCCATATCAGATACCCCTTTATTGATTATCTTTCCATTCAGATCGCAACACACTCATAATGATAACATCCACATAGTTTCCTTCAAGGTATTGCGCCTGGCGGAACTTACCTTCCTGGATAAAACCAGCTTTTTCATAAGCCCGGATAGCCCGCTGATTGGTTTCGAAAACGCGCAGCCAGATGCGGTTCAGATTCAAACTTTCAAAGCCGTGTTTCAGGATCAGC
>CAZUMG010000003.1:40370-43409 GCA_964621895.1 uncultured Anaerolineales bacterium
GGGTCGTTCAGCCATTTCACATAATAAGGTAAATCTTGTTTTTCAATAGCCCGCAGACGGATTCGATCTCCAATGATCATAGGCCTGCTCCTTCCAATAATTCATTGACTGCTTGCCTGGGAGCAAGCTGGCGATTAATGACCTGGGAGAGTAATCTAGCATATTCTAAGGGAGATATGGAGGACTCCCAGTGAAGTTTCAGCCCAGCTTGAAGCAGGTTTTCCAATTCCTTTTTTAACCGGGTTGCTTCCCTCACCTGCCATTCACCGCTGGTGCGCAGATAGTGATAATGATTGACGAGCTGTTGTCTGAGTTCTTCGATCCCCTCACCGGTTGTGGAAATTGTCGCTAGTATGGGGGGTACCCAGTTTTCCCCCTGGATTTCTTCCGGGATTGAAGTCGTTTCCATTACTTCACCATGATGGGTAAACGGAACCGAATCTGGGTGAGCCAGGGAAAACATTGCTCTGAGCGCCCGGATGGCATTCTCCGCACCGGGTTTATCCGCTTTGTTAACAACCAGAATATCTGCAATTTCCAGGATCCCGGCTTTAATGGTTTGGATTTCATCACCCAACCCCGGGGCTTCGACAACAATGGTGGTATGCGCCAGGCGAGCGATATCTACCTCGGCTTGCCCAGCCCCAACTGTTTCAATTAAAACGATATTGAACCCAGCAGCGTCAAAAACTTGAGCCAAACCAACGGTTGTTGATGCCAACCCTCCCAACGATCCTCGTGAAGCCATGGATCTGACAAATATTCCGGGATCGCCGGCCAGATCCTGCATTCTAACTCGATCTCCTAATAGGGCGCCCCCGCTGAACGGGCTGGTAGGGTCCACGGCAATGACTGCGATGGAAGGGGGATTACTCCCATCCTTGGAACGTCGAAAAGCCAAAGCCAGCTGGTTTACCAGAGTAGATTTACCGGTTCCCGGGGAACCGGTAACCCCGATTAGATGCGCTTGCCCGGTATGAGGAAACAGCGCTTCCAGGATCTGCGCACCCTCCGAAGTATCATTTTCAATGTGGGATAGGGCCCGGGTGATGGCGAGCCGGTCTCCGTTTAATATGGCTTGCACCTGGGTTATTGACATGCTTTGCGGATGTCTTCTATGATCAATTGGGTGGATGTGCCGGGACCATAAATACCGTCAACTCCTAAACTGGTTAACTGGATTTTGTCTTCATCCGGGATGATGCCCCCCAGGAAAAGCTTGACATCGCTAAGACCCTGATCTTGCAGCATTTTAATAATTTTGGGCACCAGGGTCATATGCGCCCCGGATAAAATCGACAGTCCAACCACCTGGACATCTTCCTGGAGGGCTGCTTCGGTGATCATCTCAGGGGTTTGACGAAGACCTGTGTAGATTACTTCCATGCCGGCATCACGAAGTGCCCTGGCGATGACCTTTGCTCCCCGGTCATGGCCATCCAATCCGGCTTTCGCAATTAACACTCTGATCTTCCCTTGAGAATCAACCATTCAGCCTCCCGAGTACTGCTGTCCTAAAAAAAATTATACCCCAAAGGGTAACCGGCGGATGAGCTTATCCCAGGTCCATTACCAGGCTGACCGGGCAGTGATCGGATCCCATCACATCATCGTGGATGACCACATCTTCAACCAGATCCACCAGGGACTCCGAGATGAGAAAATAATCCAACCGCCAACCAATATTCCGTTCTCTCGCGTTCTGCCGGTAGGTCCACCAGGTATACTGTTCCCGGTCAGGGTATAGATCCCGGAAAATATCCCGGAAACCATGCTCCAGGTAGGTATCAATCCAGGCCCGTTCTTCAGGCAGAAACCCGGTGTTTCCTTCATTGGCTTTTGGGTTGCTGAGATCGATTGGCTGATGGCAGGTATTGAAGTCCCCGGTGATAATGATGTTTTCACCCCGGGTGTGCAGTTGGTCGCAGATTTCAAGTAATTCCTGGTAAAAGTTAAGTTTGAAACCCACCCTGCTTAAATCCCTGCCCCCGTTTGGAAAATAAACATTAAATAATCTGAACTCAGACCGGACTGTTTGAATCACCCTGCCTTCTTGATCAAAATGGGTGATGCCCAGTCCCTTTTCAGCATCATGGGGATGTACTTTGGAGAAAGTGGCAACGCCGCTGTAGCCAGGGCGTTCCGCAGGATTCCAGACCGGATTTCTCCGGTCCAGGGCATTGCGTTGGGCAACACTCAACTGATCTGGCGTGGCCCTGATTTCCTGCAAGCAGAGCAGATCGGGGTCGTGTTTCTCCCACCAGAGATCAGCTTTATTCTTAAAAGCAGCCCTTAAACCATTCACATTCCAGGTAGTTATAGTGAACATTTTATGATTGTAACAGATGGTAAGGTTTCGCAGGTCAGCGCCTACAGATCATAGGGCATTCTTGTGGTCAGATCCGGGCGATCTTCAGTAAGATTTCGCCTGGTCAGGTCATCCATAATGCAGAGTTAAAGGTGTTCTCTCCTCCTTTTTCTCCTCCTTAGTAACGGCGTGTGAGCAGTATTGCTCATACGCCGCTGCTATAGCTGGCAGCCCTGGGATAGGATGCTTCCTTGTTAGCGGAGAACCTCCTGGTAAGCAGCCTGCGAAGGCGGATCTGGATTGGTTATTGGTGGGTTTATTGGTTGACAATATGGTACCAATCCTGTCCGCCTTCTCAGACTGGATTGCCCGAGAGATCAATGGCAAGGGAACTATCACCTAGGAGAAAAAAAGGATCGCCTGGTCTACCCGGCTAGAATCAACCGCGGCAGGCTTAGGGATGCTTTGATTCTCAACTTGCCATCAGACTATCCTATAGCAGCCAGCTCACAAAATCAGAGACTTCCATTCCGATCTGAGTCCCCTTGGATGAAGGTATGATGTTGGTCTCTCTCTATTTTCTTTGCTGAAATCTCCGCTTCCAGGCGATTTAAATCAGCTTGAATATTCCGGTAAATAGCTAAATTTACCCGCCAGACATCCAGCAATCCTATACTCAAGATTATGGCTGCGATCAACAGGTAGGGGTTATACCCCCTGATTCCGTTTCC
>CAZUMG010000004.1:0-4596 GCA_964621895.1 uncultured Anaerolineales bacterium
AATCCGCATCCTGATGGAAGCTCAGGGTATCACCCTCGAGAATATCGGCAACTAAGCCGAATTATCAATCACAAACATAGCCCCGGGCCAGTGGTCCGGGGCTAAGTGAATTAAAACTATGTTAGAAATCAAACATCTCACTAAAATTTATGAAGGGGGCACCCAGGCTCTCAACGATGTCAGCTTCAGTGTGAAACCGGGAGAATTCCTGGCTATCATTGGACTCAGTGGTTCTGGAAAATCAACCTTACTGCGCTGCATCAACCGATTGATAGAACCTACTGACGGCCAGATAATTTGGAAAGGTGAAGATATTACGGCTGCCAGCCAGGATGAAATGCTACGCATCCGCCGAAAAATAGGAATGATCTTCCAGCATTTTAACCTGGTTTCCCGCTCCCGGGTGATTACCAATGTCCTGGCTGGACGTCTCGGTTATGTCAATCCGGCTATGAGCTTGATCAACCGTTTTCCTAAAAGTGACTACGAAATGGCCATTAAAATGCTTGATCGGGTCAGCATAGCAAACCAGGCTTTTAAACGGGCAGATGAGCTCAGTGGCGGTCAGCAGCAGCGGGTAGGGATCGCCCGGGCTATGATGCAGGAGCCAGAAATTATCCTAGCAGATGAACCGGTGGCCAGTCTGGACCCTGTTCTGGCTCACAGTATTATGCAGTATCTGGAAAAGTTTAACAGAGAAGATGGTGTTATGGTGATGTGCAGCCTGCACTTCCTGGATCTGGTCCACCGCTATGCTGATCGGGCAATCGCCTTAAATGAAGGGAAATTGATGTTTGATGGATCACCAAAAGATATCGATGATGATAAGTTTAAGGAAATCTATGGTAAAGAAGCCGAGAGGGTAGGTTAAGGAATCATTATGAATAATAAAAAACCATCTCTCCTGCGATCCTTAGGAACTGCTCTTGGCGTTGCCCTAGTTTTTACAATTTTTGCTTACGGTGTGAAGGTTACCGATGTCAATTTTGAAACCACCCGCTCTATAGATCGTTTAACCCAACTAAAAAGGGTGATCAGGGCGTTAGTAAAACCAGATATTATTGAACACGAGACCGTTGATACCGATATCGAAATCCCCTTTTATTTACCCTGCCCGGATGGAGTGGTAATCGAAGAACCGGTCCAGGATACCACCCAACCTTATCTTTCCGCCAGTGTGTATTGCGCATCCCCGAAAGAGCTTGTAATCATCCAGGGTTATAACTTTACACCGAATACCAAAGGTCCCTTGAATTTTGTCACCAGCAGTGGTGTTAATAAACAGCTGGGAAATTTTGAAGCGGACGTTGATGGGCATTTCGAGATGGCAGTAGAAATACCTACCAGGCAGCCAGTCGCGGAAGCCCAGCTCATACGAGCAACTGCCCGGGTTCAAGTTGGAGGTCCAAAATTTACCGGGACGGCAAAAGCCACCTGGGATAAGATCATAGAAACAGTGTTTATGGCTTTGCTGGCAACGGTTATCGGTACAGCTTTAGCTGTACCGGTCAGCTTCCTGGCAGCCCGCAATTTGATGGTGGAAAATAAAAGTCCGCTTACCAGCATAGCGTTCTCATTGATTGGCTGGCCGATTGGAATTTATGTCGGCATCCTGGTAACGAACTGGATCAGAACTCTTTTATTGCCCCTGACCGAAAATTCCCTTTACACCTTGACAGGGTTGATCGCTACAATACTGCTGGTTTTGCTCCTGCTTCGCTGGAGTATAAACCCTGCAGACACTGAAGTAAAATCTACATCAGAGAAGATCTTCCCGGTTGCTGCCTTGATTCTGGCGGGATTGCTCGGTATTGCTTCCCTTTTCTTCCTGGAAATGATAACCAGGACCTTTGGTTTGGCACTTATTGAACCCCTGGGACCACTCGGTTTTCTGGGAAATTTCCTCTACCAGGTAGGGGATGGGGCTACTTTAGTTATTCCCGCATTTACAGCCCTAGCTACCGGTGCCGTTATCGGAGGTACCCTGGGAAAAATTGGACAGACCATCAGCGATAAATCCCCTGAGGTACTTGTAAAAACGATCAACTTGTTCACTTCATCCATCGCTATTGCAGTGTTATTTGCTCTAATAGGTGCAGCGATTAATTGGCTCTACCAGATCAATGATCTGAGTAAAACCCTCTACTGGCCTGCAGGGATTGGAGCGGTTATCGGTTTTATGCTGGCAGTTATCACCGGCCCTAAAAAGGTTTTACCAACTGGATTAACTATTTATTTCATCGTCCGAACGATTCTAAATGGAACGAGATCCGTTGAAGCTTTGGTGATGGCTATTGTGTTTGTGATCTGGGTAGGGATTGGCCCCTTTGCAGGATCCCTGGCACTGGCATTACATACCCTGGCGGCGCTGGCAAAACTGTATTCTGAACAGGTGGAAAGCATATTGCCAGGTCCATTGGAAGCAGTTCAAGCTACCGGCGCTAACCGCCTGCAAACCATCGTTTACGCTGTTGTCCCCCAGATTGTTTCCCCATACATTTCTTTCACCATGTATCGTTGGGATATCAACGTTCGCATGTCCACCATCATCGGTTTTGTAGGAGGCGGCGGCATCGGCTTCCTGCTCCAGCAGAATATTAACCTGCTCGATTACCGGGCAGCCAGTGCTCAGATGCTGGCAATCGCCGTGGTTGTTGCCTTGATGGATTACATCAGTTCAGCGGTGAGAGAACGCATGGTGTAGCCATCCAGTTTCTTTTCTGAAAAAAACGATCCGTAATCTAATTATGATTACGGATCTGTTTTTTAAGTGGCTCTTCCCCCCTTTATGGTAGACTAGGTGGAATGAAGCAAAAGCTGACCAACTTGCGGAATATTTTAAAAATGATGAGCTCGGCCTTGGTTGCTTATTCAGGAGGTGTTGACAGCACCCTGCTGTTGAAAGTTGCCCAGGATGTCTTAGGGGATAAGGTTGTCGGGGCGATCGTCGACGCTCCAACCCTACCCAGAAAAGAGCTTCTCCTTGCAAGAAAAATAGCCAAGGAATTTAGTTTCAACTTGATTGAGTTATCCTCTAGCGAACTGGAGCTCCCAACATTTACCAGTAATTCTGAACGCCGCTGTTATTATTGTAAAGATCACCGCTACAAGATGCTCACAGAATATGCTGCCTTACATGACCTTACTTATATCTTGGACGGCAGCAATCAAGATGACCTGGGCGATATCCGTCCCGGTCAGCTGGCAGCCCAAGAACAAGGTGTCCGCAGCCCTCTCCAGGAAGCCGGTTTCACCAAAGCTGATATTCGCAAGCTGGCCCAGGAATTAAACCTGCCTAACTGGGATAAACCTTCCTCTGCCTGTCTGGCATCCCGCATCCCCTACGGCACCGAGATCACTCCTGGACTGCTCGGGCAAATCGAAGCTGCTGAAGACTACCTCTCCGGGTTTGGATTTACCCAGCTGCGGGTGCGCTATCATGGCAGTGTAGCCCGAATTGAAATTCCTCCAGATCAATTTAATTTACTCCTTGACCACCGACAGGATATTTCCCAAACCCTGAAAGAAATTGGTTTTTCTCACATATCGATGGATATTCAAGGTTTTAAATCGGGAAGTATGAATAAGGTTAATTAATAATATGGATCAATCTAAATTAGAGCAATTATTATCAGCTGTTCAATCAGGGGAGCTTACCATAGAGGGGGCTATGAAACGCCTGCAGTTGCTTCCTTTTGAAAATTTGGATTTTGCCCGCCTTGATCTCCACCGTGATTTGAGACAGGGATTGCCAGAAGTGGTATTCTGTCAAAACAAAACTCCGGAGCAGGTGTCAATCATTATGGAAAGGCTCTGGACCCATCACGATCGGGTCCTGGGTACCAGAGCATCAGGGGATACCGCTGCTTTTGTCAGGGGAAAACTACCAGAAGTCCATTATGATCCTGTGTCCAGGTTGTTGTCATTATCCCGGGGAGATCGTCCTGCCCCGGGAGATGAAAGTCCCTTCGTCATGGTTATCTCTGCAGGCACATCTGATCAACCAGTCGCCGAAGAAGCAGCTCAAACCCTGGAATTCCTGGGCAGCCGGGTTGTTCGCGCATATGATATTGGAGTATCAGGAGTACACCGTCTTCTGGACCAACACGCCTTGTTAGCAGATGCGGATGTAATTATCAGCATTGCAGGTATGGAAGGAGCCCTTACCAGCGTTGTAGGCGGTTTGGTCGCCTGTCCAGTCATTGGTGTTCCCACCAGTGTTGGTTACGGGGCTAATTTTCACGGTCTTTCTGCTCTGCTGGCCATGCTGAACGCCTGCGCTCCAGGGATAGCTGTTGTTAATATAGATAACGGTTTTGGCGCCGCTGTGTACGCCCATATGATCCTGAGGAGAATCAAATAATGAAAGCCCTGTATTTTGATTTAATTGGCGGAGCTAGCGGGGATATGATCCTCGCTGCATTGATCGACGCTGGAATCCCAGGAAAAACCTTTCGAGAGCTGCTGACCTCTTTAAACCTTCCAGAATTTGATTTAAAGATAAGGTCGGTAAATAAAAATGGTTTTAAAGCCACCAAAGTGGATGTCATTGTTGCCCAAAATCCCCCCGAAAGACATCTCAAAGAGATCCAACAA
>CAZUMG010000004.1:4696-42068 GCA_964621895.1 uncultured Anaerolineales bacterium
ATTTACGGACAAGCCATCGATGCGGAATTGGTCACACCAACCGGCGCAGCCTTGTTAACTTCCCTCGTGGAAAATTTTGGTCCCGCTCCCTCCATGACTTTGGAAAGCGTGGGATATGGTGCGGGAGGGCGCGACCTGCCAATACCCAACCTTCTTCGTGTGCTGATTGGGGAAATCCCAGCAGTTATCCCGGGAAACCGGGAACAATTGGCCCTTCTGGAAACAAACCTGGATGACCTCAATCCTGAAATATACCCCTATGTGGTTGAATCTTTGTTCGCTGCAGGGGCATTAGATGTGATTATGGTGCCCATTCAGATGAAAAAGAATCGTCCAGGCACCCAGATCCAGGTCTTGACAGAAATTACCTGTATAGAAGTGATCAGATCCATTCTATTTAAGGAAACAACAACATTAGGGATCCGCCAGACCCTGGTAGATAGGTATTCCTTGCCAAGAACCACCCAGGTAGTGAATACTCCTTTTGGCAAGGTCACCGTGAAAATTGCTGAAACCAGTGATGGATTCAGGAAAATATCACCAGAATTTGAAGACTGTCTCAAAATTGCAAGAAAATATAACCTGCCAGTCCAACAAATCTATCAGGATACTATCTGCCAGTTTCAGTCAGATAATACGAAAAAGAAATAGCCCAAGTTCGGAATTATGAATTAGCGTCTCTATTCATGCTCAGGATGGTTCCAATATCCTGCAAAGAGTCAGCAGCAAGATTCTTTCAGGATGATCATCTGAGTCATGGTACAATGCCCACGTGTTTAAGAAAAGAAGAAATATGGTCATATTTATCATTTTGTTGGTAGTCATCCTTCTGCTGGGAACTCCGCGAGCAATCATGGTCCATCAGGCCAAGGCGAGAACCTATTCGCCCGAGCAAGTTCCCCATGCAAGAGCAGCAATTGTATTTGGGGCAGGGCTAACCGCAGACGGAAGTCCTACCGCTGTATTGGAAGACCGGGTAAAAACCGCAGCAGCTCTTTATCAAGCAGGGAAAATTGATAAAATCTTGATGAGCGGTGATAACCGGTTCATTTATTATAATGAACCAGGGGCAATGAAATCCTATGCCCTGGAATTGGGCGTTCCAGATGAAGATATAGTGCTTGATTACGCTGGACGCAGAACCTATGATACCTGCTACCGGGCCAGGGAAATATTCCGGCTCACAGAAGCAATCCTGGTGACTCAACAGTTTCATTTATCCCGAGCTCTCTATACCTGCAAATCCCTCGGTATTGAGGTGGTGGGAGTGCCGGCTGACCTGAGACCATACAGGGATGACGGATATTGGTATATTCGGGAAATACCAGCCAGCCTGATAGCTTTTATTCAGGTTCACCTTACCCGACCAGAACCAGTTTTAGGGGACCAGGAACCTATCTTCCCTTTGGAATGAATCCTGCACTGTTAAATCAGATAAATCAGCCTATTTCAGCATTTTTTGCTGAGGAGTATATCCATGAGACAGAAAGTCATGGCAGTATTCGTTTCATCACTGCTAGCAGTAACCCTAACTGGTTGCGGAATAAACATTGAGTTACCTTTTAAAACCGAGCAAAAAACCGGACCTTCCATCACAGATACTATCCAGGTTCCTGTACCTAACAGCCCCCCCCCACTTGATGTCAACCTTTCCTTTGGTGCCGGGAAAATGACCTTACTCCCCAATCCAGGCGCTGGGCTACTTTCAGGAACAGCAACGTATAATGTCGTTGATTTTAAACCGGAAGTTATCGTTGACGAAAATGGGGTGACCTTAAAACAGGGAAACCTGAAATTAAACGCAGTCCCGACCATCAATGAGACTATTAAAAATGAATGGAACATAGCCATAAAAAATCATCCTATCGAGCTGAATATCAAGGCAGGTGGCTACAGCGGCGAATTTGAATTTGGCGGTTTAGCTCTTACTAATTTGCACATTACCGATGGAGCGGCAACGGTTAAACTGAAGTTTTCTACACCCAATACTGCATCAATGAATTCCCTTCGATACAAGACCGGTGCTTCAAATATCACCATGGAGAAACTAGCTAATGCTAATTTCCAAACCATGATCTTTGAGAGTGGTGCTGGAAACTATGATCTGGATTTTTCAGGTTTACTCCAACATGATGCCTCAATATTTATTGAAACCGGATTGAGCCGGTTAGTGGTTTCAGTGCCCGCCGGGGTGCCAGCCATAGTGAATGTTGCAGGACCTCTTTCAAAAGTAATCATCTCTGGAGATTGGCAGCAATCAGGAGACGAGTATGTTCTGGAAGGTCAAGGCCCAAAGTTAATTTTTACTATTGAAACAAAGGCCGGAACGGTATCTCTCCAGAATCCCTGACCTGGCATCCTTGACCCTAAGATAGCTGCACCCCTCAGTGAGATGAGAACCGTATCAAGAAAGAAAACTTTTCTATTGACAGGTTGCTATGCCTCGTGTACACTAATCTATACTGGCTATACGAAAGGGTTTCGCCCATGATTAATGAATCCACAGCCCACATTAATGTCCGAACCACCCTCTCACCAGCACTCCAAGCCTGGGAAATTTTTCTAAGTGACCAGGGGAGTTCAAAACATACCATTACTGCTTTTATAGGAGATTTACGATTACTGGCAGGCTATTTACCTCCTGATCGCCAGGTGGGAGAAATTAGCTTGGCGGATTTAAACAATTTCCTCAGATGGATGGAGCATGAACGGAATGTGCCCTGCAGCCCCAAGACTTTGGCCAGGCGAATCACATCTCTAAAATCATTCTTCCGCTGGTTACATGAAGGGGGAGCTATTCCAGCTAATCCGGCCGATAAAGTTATCCAAAAATCCGTCCGGAGCCCCCTGCCCGAGATCCTCTCCCAGCAGGAAATAACCTCAATTTTGGAAACAGCAGATGCTTATCGCCAGGCGAAAAATCCTGATCTGCGGTCATATTTATTATTCACCTTGCTGTTGGAAACCGGTATCAAGAAAGGGGAATGTCTATCCCTAAGTCCAAATCATATTCAATTGGATGCCCCAGACGGACCCCTGGTTTTCATCAGGTACGCCAGCCCTCAAAACCGGTACAAAGAAAGGAAAATAGCACTTAGCGAGGCATGGATTGAAGCATACCAGGATTACCGGGTTCATAACAACCTGGATGATCGATTATTTCCTTGGTCTGCACGTATGCTGGAATATATCTTGGAAGATCTGGGAAAAGCGGCTGGGCTCTCAAAACGGGTTTCTTTTTCGATGTGCCGCTGGACTTGCGCAGTACAGGACTGGCAATCAGGTTTGGACCAGAATAAAATTCGTCAGAAATTGGGGATTTCCGAAGTCCAGTGGCGGGAAGTCAGTCGCAAGCTCCACAGCTTAAGCCGGAATGGATCAGACCAGGAAATTACCGCCCCCCCTCAGTAATTAGATTCTAAATGGGTTTTAAGACCGCTTTCTTATGAATGCCAATTCAACCAGGGATTCTGTCTCCGGTGTAATCATGGCATCCTGACTTAATCTCCCCCCCGGTACCCACAATACCGTATCATTCACAGCAACCAGAGGCCAATCGTTCCTATAAAGCGCAGGAACCTTCTCATTGATCATCATATCAGCAACTTTCATGGATTTACCGCTCATTCCAAGGGGATAGATCAAATCACCCTCTTGCCGCACTCTAAGAACTGCATCTTTACTGATTGCCTTCTGATCCACCCAGACAAGAAAATCCTCTCCGGGAAATTCGGCCAGTTCATATTGATCTAAGGTGTAATCTCGGGGCGTTACCACCAGGTACCAGCCATTCCCTAGAAAAACCTCTCCCGCTAGCGGTAGTGCGATTTCTTTTTTATTGAGCATCTGGGGAAACTGATCTTTAACTATATCGGTTTCCCAGGTAGATAAGACTATCCATTTTGGGGATTGGGACAAATTTACTTTTGCTACCCAGTTAGTTGATTTTTGAGCTGGATTCCGGAAAAAATCCAGGGCAGCATCTACCTGAAGAAAACTAAGCTCGCGGAATTCAGGCCTGAGGCATGCCAAGGATTTCCGGATCAGGCGGCGTTGGACCGCGGGTGGATAATTTAATAACACATCCCTGGCAAGTTGAAGATAACTCGCACCCTGGCTGTGAAGACAGGATTTCCAGGCAATTTCACTGAAATATTCGAGCGCTTGATCCTCTGCAGAAATAATTTGAGCCGTTTGCAGCAACCGCCGATTAAATCCTGGGGTTAATTTCTCAAGTTGGGGGATCAAAGTAAGTCGGATTTTATTCCTCTGGAAAACCAGCTCCTTATTTGTTGGATCCTCCAGGGAAGGTATTTGCTGTTCGGTTAGATATTCCAGGATTTGCTCCCTTTCAAGATCTAAAAAGGGTCTGACCAGGGGGATCCTATCACTCCAGGGATTGGGCAGACTTACCACTTGCATCCCGGATAATCCCTTCATACCGGAACCTCGAAGCAGATTCATCAAGATTGTTTCCACCTGGTCATCTGCATGGTGAGCGACGGCAACTGCACCTGCCATCTCAGTCTCAGCCACTTTAAACAAAAATTGATATCGTAAAATTCTGGCAGCTTCTTCCAGGGATAAACCTTGCTCGTTTGAGAACTGGCGAACATCACCAGCTCCCTCGCGAAAGGGCAATCCTGCAGAGAGGCAGAATTCTCGAACAAAAGCAGCTTCCTGGTCTGCATCATCACGCAGCTTATGATTAAAATGGGCTGCTATCGGAGAAAGATTATTAGCCATCATGGCATGTAAGAGCGTCATGCTGTCCGGACCACCAGACAGACCAACCACAATGGGAGGATTAATAATGAGCAGGGTTTGCTCTAGAGCGTTGAATACCATTTTCAAATTATAATCTATGGTATATTTTATTAATAGGCTTTTTTTGCAGGTAAATCCGAGGTTTAAGATGGCCCAAACGATATTAATTATTGATGATGACCTAGATACCTTAAAGCTGGTCGGTATCATGCTGGAAAGAAAAGGATTTAGAATCCTAGCCAGTACAACTGGGAAAAAAGGTCTGCAATTGGCCAATAAAGAACATCCGGATTTAATACTGCTTGATATCATGATTCCGGATATCAACGGATATGATATTGCTCGATCGCTACGATCATCACCTGAAACAGAGACCATACCGATTATTATGTTCACCGCCCGAAGCCAGGTTGATGATAAGGTCGAAGGTTTGGAAGCTGGGGCAGATGCCTATATAACCAAACCAGCCAGACCTAGGGAATTATTCGCACAAGTCAATTCTATACTAAAACGAGCTCCCCAAAGATCCGCTGGCAACCAATCTGCTGCCGCAGAAAAGGGTACCTTAATCGGTATTATTGCCTCAAAAGGTGGTATTGGTATATCTACACTGGCCACCAATCTGGCCATGGAGATCCATAAACAATCGGCAAAATCAACCATCCTGTCAGATTTCAGGCCGGGTCAGGGAACCATCAGCATGGACCTGGATGTTCAAAATACCAACGGGATGATTAAATTGCTTGAAGAAGAACCAGGATCGGATTTATCAACGCTGCTTCCGGAAACCTTACTTGATCATAAATCCGGAATTAAAGTTCTCTTATCTTCCTATCAACCGACAGACTCAAAATACAGTTTCCATGTTGAACAATTTTATGATATTGCCCGATTATTAACAACCCTGGCTGACTATACAATTTTAGACCTGGGTCCTTCATTAACCCCGCTGACCACAAAAATACTTCCAGAGTGTGACAAAATCCTGATCTGTTTTGAACCTTCTCCCGGGAATATCACCCAAACCAGGATGTTGATTCAGGATCTAATCAATAAAGGAATCGGTGAAGGTCGTTTTATCATCGTTTTAATCAACCGGCAGCGGACCAGCGTGCAGCTCAGCTATGAACAAACTGAAAATCAATTGGAACGTAAGGTGGACCAACTCTTTACACCAGTTCCGGAATTGGCATACCAGGCAGCGGCAACAAATATTCCCATAATCCAGCGCGCTGAAGACAGCATGACGGCTGAGCAGTTCCGCGATCTAGCCAGATTAATCCTGGACTAAGCGAATGGTCTTCCTTACATCAGCACAGAATAATCTGATCTCAAAAGCATCAGATTTAATCACAAATGCTGAGTATTGTGTTGCATTAACGGGCGCTGGCATTTCCACGCCGTCAGGTATTCCCGATTTCAGATCCCCGGGATGCGGTCTCTGGTCACGGTATTCTCCCATGGAAGTGGCTTCCCTGAGTGCGTTTAGATACAATCCAGAGCGTTTTTACAGCTGGCTGCGTCCCTTTGTAAAAAGCCTGTTCTTCGCTGATCCTAATCCGGCTCACAAATCCCTGGCTGCTTTAGAAAATCATAACTATTTAAAGGCTATCATCACCCAAAATATTGATGCCCTCCATCAAAAAGCAGGGTCAAAGCGAGTTATTGAAGTCCATGGGACTTACCTAACTCTCACCTGTCTGGGCTGTTATCAACAAATAAGAGCCGACCAGGAATTTTTAACCACATTCTTAGAGCAGGAAATAACTCCTCGTTGCCCGGACTGCGGTAATGTATTGAAACCGGATATTATTCTCTATGAGGAACAGCTCCCAGCGGAGAAATGGAAATTGGCTCGGGAGGAAGTTCTATCCTGTGATTTATTAATCATCCTCGGATCATCGCTGACAGTGACTCCGGTCAGTGATCTTCCTTATTCTGCGCTGGCTGCGGGAGCCGATATACTTATACTCAATCGCAATTATACCCATCTGGACAACCAGGCTGCTGTCTGTATCCAGGGTGACCTGGCAGAGCTGCTCCCCATCATCACTGAAAAGGTAATTCATGAAAAGAATTAAGGATCGTTCCACCCTGCTTAGTCGCTACCAGAAGTTAATTAATATCTCATGTGACCTGGCTTCCGAATTGGATTTAAATATTTTGCTTGCAAAAATAGTTGGGGCAGCCTGTGAAGTCTCAAATTCCGAGGAAGCATCCATTTTATTATATGATCCAAGCAAGATGACCTTATACTTTCAGGCAGCAACCAACCTGGATTCGCAGCTGAAGCGCGGACTGGTTGTGCCTCTAGCAGAAAGCATTGCCGGTTGGGTAGTCACCCATCAAAAACCGGTTATTGTTGACAATCCCCAAAAAGATCAAAGGCATTTTGATTACATCGGAAAGATTACCAATATTAAATGTAAATCCCTGCTGGGGATTCCCCTGCTCTCGAAAGGAAATGTGATTGGGGTACTTGAGGTAATTAATAAACGGGGAGGAAGGTTTAACCAGGATGACCAGGATGTGCTGATGGCATTGGGTTCCCAGGCGACTGTTGCAATTGAGAATACCCGATTATTTCTTCAATCAGACTTAATTGGGGAATTTGTGCATGAGATCCGTACTCCCCTTTCATCTTTAAGTGCCGCTGCCCATTTACTCAAAAACAATCGGGTTGGTGATGACCAAAAGAAAAAAATGATTGATATTCTGGAGTCCGAAATTGAGTCTCTCTCGGAGATGTCCAGTTCATTTTTAGACCTGGCGCGTTTGGAATCAGGCAGAAAGCAGTATGTTGTAGAAGAGATTAACATCCGAGATCTGTTAATTGAATGCTCTGAAATCATCATGACAGATGCACAGAAACAACATCTTCTCTTTAATTTGGACATACCTGATGATTTACCAAACATTCGTGGGGATCGTAAACAGTTAAAACAAGCTCTCCTCAATTTATTAACTAACGCAGTTAAATATAATCAACAAAATGGGTCGATAAACCTCAAGGCGGAAGCTAAAATCAGTCAGCTGTTAATAATAATCTCCGATACAGGATTAGGAATTCCTGAAGAGGAATTTTCCCGGATTTTTGAAAAGTTTTATCGTGTCAGGAGTCATCGGGAACACATTCCAGGAACAGGTCTTGGCTTATCTATGGTAAAACAAATCATCAATGGCCATGGGGGAGAGATTTCACTCACCAGCGAACTTAACAAAGGAACAACCTTCACGATAACCTTACCGCTAGATAATTAACTTCGGATATGCTATGACAATCAACATAAAAAAATACCGGATTCATTTTGTTTTATTAATCGTAATCATTTTCCTGGGAATTATGGCATTTACTCAGGGAGGTTGGGATCAAGTCCTCGCTGGCATCAAAGATGGATTATCCATACTGCTGCAAGAACTCCCGCTGCTCGCAGCAGCCTTTCTAACTGCAGGATTTCTCCAAGCATTAGTCAAAAAGGAATTTATCACCCGCTGGTTGGGAAGAGAAGCAGGTTTGAAGGGTATTCTGCTGGCCTGCCTGGGGGGTGGCCTTATCCCCGGTGGTCCGTACGCATATTATCCGATTGCCGGAGCCTTGTTAAAATCAGGTGCTGGACTGGGGGTTCTAATTGCCTTTGTGACCGCTAAAAACCTCTGGTCCGTATCCAGAATCCCCCTGGAATTTGCGATACTGGGCACAACGATAACCATTCGGCGATATCTGATCACCTTCCTCATTCCACCTCTGCTGGGATTGCTTGCTGAGTGGTTCTTGGGAGGATCCATAACAAAAATAGAGGAAAATGCCCAACAATGAGCTCAGCAACCATCATTCTCTGGTGTATCACTGCAGTATTGCTTCTATTTAGCTGGAAAGCAGGGCCGGAAACAGTTAACCGGGGATTCCACTTGGCATGGGCAACCACGAAACAGAACACCTTGTTGATTTTCTTGGCCTTCTTGATCGTTGGCTTTGTAAATATTCTTTCACCCCAGGAATTAGTAAAATCCTGGATTGGACCCGCTTCAGGGTGGCAGGGCATTATATTGGCAGAGTTTCTGGGAATGCTTCTTCCGGGAGGTCCGTACGTTGTTTTTCCATTAATCGCGATTCTTTTCCAAGCAGGAGCCGGCCTGGCTCCGATAATCACTTTGATTACCAGCTGGTCTACCCAATCACTGCTGACGATTGGGTTTGAACTGCCATTTATGGGATGGCGTTTTACATTAATTCGGTGGGGGATGGGGTTATTAATACCCCTTGCAGCTGGATTTACTGCTGTTATTTTATGGGGTTAATCAACCAGAAGGCATCACAGCCGGATTTGTTGGTGGCATTATTCTGGATCTATCCAATCAGCCAAACGTTTTTTTAATTCCTTTTCCATATCCTGCAATAGGGCTTCGGCAACATCTTCATTTTCAGCTTTTGCAGTGATCCGGATCAGGACATACCCTTTTCCAGCAGCCAGGCCAACCGTGGGATTGGAAAGCTGTTCCAAGTCCATAATCAATGCGTCTATCTGGGATTCTCCTATTCTTTCAACCCGAAGATTGCGGATCAGGATTACCCCTGTTAGAGAGTATTTTGAAGTGATCCTGGGGATCACTTGCTCAACCAGCATTCCTTCCATTTCCAGGGGCACACCAGGTAATGCAAAGATGCTGTTCTGCTCAATTTCCAGGTGAATTCCTGGAGCAGTTCCCCGGGGATTGGGAAGACTATCTGCCCTGTCGGGTAAAAATGCTTGCTGCTTGTTGTTTTCGGGTGGCTTAATACCATATTTCGAAAATCGACGAACGATTTCATCCCACAACTCTGGGTAAAAGATTAACTCTAGATTAAATGCCTGAGCTATCGCCTGCCTGGTCGGATCGTCAACAGTAGGGCCAAGACCTCCGGTCATGATCACGATATCTGCTCTTGTTATGCTCTCCAGGAGAATTTGAGAGATACGATCAGGATTATCTCCGATCGTGGATGTTCGAAATACATCAACCCCTATTTTCCGTAAAGCCTGGGCGATTACCTGGGTATTTGTATTGACAATTTCACCTAATAATAATTCTGTTCCTATCGTGATAATTTCCGCTTTTGGCATTGTTATATCCTATTTAGTTTTCCTGTTGTATCTGCATTCCTGCTTGTCTGCTTACTGTCTGGATAGATGCTATCATCCATTTCCAGGGTCTTTTAATTTATTAGTAGCTACCTACAAAAACAATCAGGGATTGTCCCCTGGTTAAAAAAAAAGTCCTGAAATATATTTTAACATCTCAGTACTTTTTGATCTACAGTACAAGCTATTATTCTATACCCAGATAAGCTTTTTGGACCATTTCATCCTTTCGCAAATTTTCAGCACTGTCTTTTAACACTATTTCCCCGGTTTGTAAAACGTAACCTCGATCAGCTACCGAAAGAGCAACCGTGGCATTTTGTTCAACAAGTAAAATTGTTGTTCCAGTCTTATTTATCTCTATAATGGTTTCAAAAACGCTTTCCACCAGGATGGGCGCCAAGCCCATGGAAGGTTCATCCATCAGGAGCAGCCTTGGACTTGCCATTAATGCCCTGGCAGTAGCCAGCATTTGCTGTTCGCCCCCTGACAAGGTTCCTGCCACTTGTTTTTGTCTTTCCTTAAGGCGGGGGAAGAGCTGGAATACCCGGTCCAGATCATCATCAAAACGTGTTCTGTCAGGCTGAGAATAGGCTCCCATATCCAGATTTTCAAAAACGGTTAATCTTGCAAAAATGCCTCTCCCCTCAGGAACCATCGTAATCCCTTTATAAACCAGCTGATGGGCCGGAGTATTCGAGATTTTTTCTCCCTCAAAGAATATTTCTCCAGATCGTGGTTGAATTAATCCGCTGATTGACCGGAGAGTAGAGGTTTTTCCAGCTCCATTTCCTCCAATCAGGGTCACGATTTCGTTCTCCTCAACGGTTAACGAGATTCCTTTCAGGGCGTGGATATTGCCGTAGTAGGTATGGATGTTATTGACTTCAAGCATAGCCATAGTTACATTTCACTTTGGAGATCTGCTCTGATAACTCAGGCAGCTCCCCGTCCTAAATAAGACTCAATTACCTGAGGGTTCTTTTGGATCTCTCCCGGGGTACCTTTGGCAATCAGCTGTCCAAAATCAAGCACATAAATATACTCACTGATACCCATAACAACTTTCATGTCATGTTCGATCAGCAAAATAGTGATTTTCAGTTCATCTCGCAGATTTTGGATAAACCGCATCATTGTCCTGGACTCATTGGGATTCATCCCGGCAGTTGGTTCGTCCAATAAGATAATTTTCGGTTTGTTAGCCAGCGCCCGGGCCATTTCAAGGCGGCGTTGTTCACCATATGGTAGATTGCGCGCTAATAGATCCCCTTTGCCTTGTAAACCAACGAAATTTAGCAGGTCCTGGGCATCTTTCAGGGCTCGTTTCTCTTCTGCTCTTTGACTGGGAGTATGGAGGATCGCGGCAACCCAACTGGATTTAAGCTGGGGATGAGCCCCTACCAGGATGTTTTCAAGGGCTGTCATCGCTGGAAAGAGGCGGATGTTTTGATAGGTCCGGGATATTCCCTGGGTGGTAATACGATCCGGGGAATAACCCAATAATGACTTTCCCTGGAATAACATATTGCCTTCATCCGGGGGATAAAAGCCGGTAATTACATTAAACAAGGTTGTTTTACCAGCACCGTTGGGTCCGATGATACTGTAGATCGACCCTTCTGGAATTTGGATGCTCACCTGGTTAACAGCCGATAAGCCGCCAAACCGTTTGGTTAACTTGTGGGTTTCAAGAATACTCATGGCTAACTCTCTTCTCCGATTAAACTTTCTTTCGGGGGTGGAATTTCCAATTCTCTTTCATGAAGCTCCATCCTCCTCCTTGGAGCGGGCCACAATCCCTCCGGGCGTACTATCATCATGATCACTAACAGCGCGCCGAATACCAGCAGACGGTATAAATCCAGCTGACGGAGAACTTCCGGAAGTCCTTTGAGCACAAACGCGCCCACAATTACACCAGGAATACTGCCCATACCGCCCACAATTAACAGGCAGAGCACATTGACAGAGACCATCAAGGTGTGGTCATCGGGCCCTGTATATTGGTTCCTGGCAGCAAATAGAGCTCCCCCTAAACCTGCAAAGGCAGCACCGGTTGCAAATGCCATTAATTTATAAAAAAGGGTGTTTATGCCCATCGCCTGAGCAACGGTTTCATCTTCCCTCATGGCCATCCAGGCTCGACCCACCTTGGAACTTTGCAGGAAATTCGTAATAACAATGGTCAGCAATATTCCCAGGATGATTAGATATAAATAGATCTTATCGCTGGTCAGGGGGTAACCAAAGAGAGTTGGACCAGCAATATCGCGAACTCCTTGGGGACCTCCCAAGTAGGGAGACATCATATCACTGCGAATTAATACCCGGATGATTTCACCAAACCCAAGGGTAACGATGGCCAGGTAATCCCCTCGCATCCGAAGGACAGGCAAGCCGAGTAAAAGGCCAGTAAAGGCAGCAAAGACGACACTTAAAACCAACGCCGGCCAAAAACCAATTTGCAGGGGGATCGGTGCAGGAGAAGTTAGCAGCCCGGTTGTATAAGCGCCAATCGCAAAAAATGCCACATACCCCAGGTCTAACAAGCCGGCCAAACCAACCACGATGTTCAGCCCCAACCCCATCAGTACATAAATACCGACTGTACCCAAAGCGTAACTCCAATACTTGCCTAAAAACTGGGGTACTAAAAATACGATCACCAGCAGTACCGTATAACCAATGATTTTAGATCGGGGGTTGGCCTTAAATTGTTTGACTATTTTGGCATCCTGGATCTTTCCTTTCAGCAATAAGGTTTGTTTCTGAATAGCTTCTCCAGTTTTGCGGGTCTCAAGGAAATAGGCCAGTAATCCGCCCAGCAAGCCGAAGATGAGGAAAATTCCAAAACTGATCAGGGAACCAGCGAGAAAACTTCTACCATAGAGCAGAAACTGAACCGACGGTCTGGCCAATTGAATTAAGTAATCCCGCATTTGAACATCAGCCCCATCAAGGAATCCGACCAGGTAGGTAAGACCACCAACCAGTAAGCCCATAACTAACCCTGCAGAAGTACCAGAAACCAGAGCTGCGTTCCATTCAAATCTGTGCGCTTTTGATGCTTGAGATCCTGCCCATAAACCCAGCAGACCAAATAACACCATCAAGCCGCCCGTATTACCGGCTCTGGCGTTTGAAGGGAGGTTAAGAAAATCTCCAAAAATATCCGCAAGAGTTGTCGTCAAACCGAACAGAATTAGAAATATGATTACTACACCGAATACCAAGCCAGTTTGACTGCCATGTTTTAGGGTATTTTTCATCAGACCTTCTCCTCTGATAAGACTTCACCCACAATACCTGATGGCCGGAAGATCAATACCAGAACCAGGATCGAAAATGCAATCACATCTTTAAGCTGAAAATCTATCCCCAAGGCTGCAGGCCCGAGGGACTCTACAATCCCAAGGAAAATCCCACCAATCATAGCTCCCGGAATATTACCAATACCTCCCAGCACTGCAGCAGTGAAAGCTTTTATACCGGGGATAAAACCAACATAGTGGTAAATGATCCCGTTGTGAATTCCCCACATCACCCCGGCAGCTCCTGCCAGAGCACCACTGATAATAAAGGTATTGCTGATGATGCGGTTAACATTAATTCCCATCAATGCCGCTGTTTGTTTATCCTCGGCGACGGCTCGCATCGATCTTCCATAACGGGTCCTCATCACCAGGGTATAAAGAGCAATCAGAAGTAAAATGGATAATACAAAGGTTAATACCCCTGTGTAGGTGAGAATGACCTCCTGCCCCCCGATCGGTAATCTCCAGCCTACACTGCGGGTTAATGCCGAAGGGTTATCGTAAATCCTGCGTTTTGGGCCAAACGTAACCTGGGCCGCATTTTGCAAGAAGATGGAGGCACCGATGGCGCTGATTAATGGAATCAGCCGCGGTGCACCTCTGAGCGGCCGGTAAGCAATCCGCTCTAGAAAATATCCACTGAGTGCAGCGATAAACATCCCAACCAGGAAGGCGAGGACAACAGATAGGATCTGATAGGAGTCCAGAAAACTCATCCCGGTGACCTGGTCAACGGTGATAGACCGTAAAATCTCAAAGATAAAATATCCGGAAAATGCTCCCAACATCATAATTTCGCCATGGGCAAAATTGATCATAAAGAGGATGCCGTACACCAGAGTATACCCGATGGCGATCACCGAATAAACGCTGCCAATAATCAAACCACTCAGGGCAAAACGAACCCAGGTATCAGGACCATAGACCCCTGAACTGATTACTGTATACAGTCGCCAGCTTAAAAAAGCTAAAAATAATACTGAAATAATGGCTTGGGCAATTCGAAACGCATCGATGGGGGTTGCTGATGACTTGGGGATGGATTCACTCATCGTTAACCTTCTTTTTCATTAACTATTTTCTCAAAGTTAAGGGATGTGCGAGGCAAGCAGAAGCTTGCCTCGCAATTTTCATCCGATTTCGAAAATTATTTATTTGCTAGGGAAGGACCCAAGCACCATCTTTGACTACCAGGAAGGAAGGACCGGAGGCATTACAATCACCGGCGTTGCAGGTGAGTGTACCGGTAAGACCTTCGTATCCAGTCAGTCCATTGACAGCAGCTATCAGGGCTTCTCGCGGGATATACAGGTTACCGTCATCACCAAGAATGGCAACAGATTTAATCGCCTGAATTAATGCATCCACGACATCGTATCCATGCCAGGTGAAAGTGGAGACTGCCCCGGGAGGATCACCGTAGACGCTCGCGAAGCGAGTATTGAATTCTTCAACGCGCGGGTTGGAGAGTGGTGCACCAGAGGCCGCATAAACGCCTTCGGAATTTGCACCAGCCAACTCAATGAAGGTATCACCAAAGGTTCCATCATCACTGAACAGGATAACACCTTCCAAACCAGCAACAGGCATATCTTTGGCAATAACCGCAGCTTCAGGATAGTATCCGCCATAATAAATGGCATCCGGAGCGGCAGCACCAACATCAGTC
This sequence comes from uncultured Anaerolineales bacterium, assembly GCA_964621895.1. Taxonomy (GTDB): domain Bacteria; phylum Chloroflexota; class Anaerolineae; order Anaerolineales; family UBA11858; genus B10-G9. Next base: position 19,570 of record CAZUMG010000004.1, read on the forward strand.
AGAACAGCGCTGTAATCCGTTTCGCCAGGGGAAACTGCTTGAACGGCAACAACTTCACCACCAAGGCTCGTGAAAACATCCTGAACTTTTTCGGCCACACCCTTACCGTAGGCATCACCGTCATGCATTACAGCTAACTTCCGTGCACCAAGCACGCTGTACAGATACTCAGCAGCAAATTGACCCTGAATATCATCTGTGAAGGGGATGCGGTTAAACACATCCTGATCACCACCAACGAGGTCAGCGCGGGTAGCTGATGCTGAAAGCATGGGTAATCTGGCGTCATTGAAGATCGGGATGGCAGCAGCCGTGGAACCAGAGAAAGTGAAACCGTCTATAGCTACAACATCAGGATCAGAAACGTAAAGGTTTGCCACAGAGGCGCCACCTTCACCACTGCCCTGGGTATCCTCGATCAGGAGCTCAAAATTGAATCCATCGACACCACCGGCCGCATTGGCATCTTCAACAGCCAGCAAACCGGCATTGGAGATGTCGATACCAAAGGCTGAGTAGTCACCAGCCATAGGTCCACCAAAACCGATTTTTACGGTTTTACCGGCGTCGATGACAGCACACACAGATTCATCCGGGTTCTCTGCGCATTGCTCGGGAGCTTTTGCTCCCCCACCGCAGGCAGCTAAGATTAAGCTGACAGCGATCAAGACACTAAAGAAATAATATCTCTTTGACATACTGTTTTCCTCCTTAGGAAAATTTCGATTTGTTTATACGTTGTGTTCCGGGTTAATCAACTTTATCCCTTGCACCTCCTTTTTATAAAGAAGAAAAATCCTGTACAAGTAATTATAATAGACATTCCCACCATATCAGGAGGGGGTTACCTGTGTTTTCTGCTGACAGCATCTATTTTAATAACCGCACATCAGACGGGATTTCCCTTCAATCCACTAGGGTTTTTTCCCGGTATTTTTTGATTCAGGGTATGCATAAACAACAACTATAAATAGTAAAAAACTTAGCAATTTTTGTTTAGGGAAGTTGATAATCAGATAATTATCACTTGAAAGTGCAGTATAACATAATTCGAATTTATAACAAGGACTTGATTTCGGTTTATTCTATAAATCAATAACCTCAGCTTTTTCAATTTGGCCGGTTGACCCTCTTGCTAATGTAGATTAACAATTGGGGAGATTTATTTTTTTTAATCTCGAAGCTCAAGGAATTTAACTTTCTGCCGGGCGCTGTAAACCCCGGGCAGGGAGAGTAAATCCCCCATCAGCAATGATGGTCTGACCCCGGATCATGCTTGCTGCCGGGGAACATAAAAAGGCTACAATCTGAGCCACATCCTCCGGGGTGACGATGCGTCCAGCAGGTGTCTCCGCCGCGATCTCCTTCAGTAAATCTTGATCCTGCAGAGCATTAAAATGCTGCAGCGCTTCTGTGGCGACGATCCCTGGAGAAACTGCATTGACGATGATATTCTTAGATGCCAACTCCACTGCAAGATAACGGGTAAGGGATTCAATGGCTGCTTTGCTAGCACCGACTACCGCATAATCAGGCAGCACCCGGAAAGATCCTGGACTTGATATACAGACAATCCAGCCGCCGCCTCGTTTTACCATCAGCGGAACAGCTTTTTGTGCCAAAAATAAATACCCTTTGGCATTTATGTCCATGGTCCAATCCCATCCCTTGGACCGCTGTTCCATGATTGGCCGATTGTAGCCTGATCCAGCATTGCTGATTAAGAAATCTAATCCCCCAAAAATCTGCTCGGTTTCCCCTACCAGCCTTGATATATCATCCATTTCCCCCACATTGGCTTTGATGATTTCTGCCCTGCCCCCAAGATTCCTGATTTCTCTGGCAGTCTGCTCGGCAGGGTCCCGGTTTCGAAAATAATTCACAACAACATTTGTGCCCAAAGATGCAAAATGCAGCGCAATGGCTTTACCTATCCCTCGTCCCGATCCAGTAATTAAGGCGATTTTTCCCTGATAAAAGGTTTGATCCATGTCTTTCTCCTGAGCCGGATTTAGGTCTATTCTATCAAGCGGTTGGTAAAAACACCAGCTGCAAATATGGATAGCTTCGTGAAACTGGAAAGTTTTACCATCTCAACCAGATAGGTGTTTAGAGGCTCACATTGGCGATATTTACTCGACAATCCAAGCAACCCATAGACATTATCTATGGCTTTATATTGACAAGGCCAATGGAGCTTGTGATGAATTGTACTTATATTCATGGACTACCCGTCCTATACTTACATTGATGCGTAATTAAATAATCGGTTTATTGATTGATTAAATAAAATGAACCCAATCGAAATCTCTGAAGCGCAGGAACAAGCAGAATTCTGTGGGATATTAGGAAACTCCCAAAGAATACGAATCGTATGGGCACTGGGGAAGCAGGAATTGACCGTTGGTGAAATCGCTAAGGAAATTGAAGCTTCCATGCAGAATACCTCCCAGCATCTGCGCCTGATGAAAAATAAGGGAGTTCTGCAGTCCAGAAGGGATGGAAGAGAGATTTACTACCGGATTGCCGATACAAAATACAGCAGAGCTTGTTCAGTGATCTCAAAAAACCGTTAAGCCAATTATATTGCATTACTTAAGGAGAAAGATATGTCCCCGGAAGAATTAGAACAACTAGAAAGCGCTGAAACTGTTGACGCCCGGGCAATGGCCTGCCCCGGTCCCCTGCTGGAAGCCAAGAAAAGCATTGGCAAGGTCAAGGTGGATGAAGTCCTGGAATTATGGGCTGGTGATCCCAATACAAAAATGGATATGCCCCGCTGGTGTGCCAAAGTCGGTCATGAGTACCTGGGAGATTTGCAGGCTGACGGATATGATCGATTGTTTATCCGCCGGAAAAAATAAGCCTATCAGAGTTTCGTATCCCGTAAATCAGTCTTTTTTGCGGGATACTGCTTTGCTTGAATAAGGATTACTTTATGGAAAATTGTGCAGAGTACGAGAAACCAAAAATACTTATTCTGGCCACCATTTCAGGGGGATATGCTGGGGCAGACTCTGTCGGGCAATTGCACACAGATTACCCAAACAATACCTATATTCTCCCGGTAATTTGTCCGAGTATGTTCAGAGAAGGTTTTTATATCGGAGCATTTAAACGGGGTATAGATGCCATCATTGTCATGTACAGCGGAACAGACAGCCCGTACAAAGGGGGGCCCGAACGCGCTGCCCAGTTGATTAACAAAACCTATCCAGCTATGAAAGAAATTGGTCTGGATACCCGCCGATTAAAATTGACTGCTATTTGTACAGTATGCACCAAACCATTTCTGAAAGAAGTCAGCCAGATGAATATTCTTCTGGATGAAATTGGATTTGTAAAAGATGAAATGGCAGCCTTCTCAGGTACTGAGCCAGCGGCAGCCTGACCCGCCCTTAAATGTAATAGGACGGATGCATATTAAGAATATTAATACAGAGGAGAAACACCCTTGAGAAAAATCCAAGTCGATGCTCTCGTAGTCGGTGGTGGAATTTCCGGGATGCAAACTGCCCTTGATCTCGCGGATCAGGGTTATCAGGTTGCACTGGTGGAAAAGGAAGCCAGCATTGGCGGCAAAATGATCGCCCTCAGTAAAGTATTTCCAACCCTGGACTGCTGCAGCTGCATAACAACTCCAAAAATGTCCGCTGTCGCCCACCACGCCAATATTCAACTGCTTACCTACCATGAGATCCAGGCAGTCACCAAAACTGAGACGGGGTTTATCGCTGAAGTTCTTAAAAAACCCCGCTACGTCGATGAAGATAGCTGTACTGGGTGCAGAAAGTGCGAATATGCCTGCCCAATTAGCCTTCCCAATGCATTTGACCTGGATTATGGAGCAACCAAAGCAGTTCGCGTTCCATTTTCTACTGCAGTTCCCCAGTATGCGGTACTGGATATAGAAAATTGCATTCTGTGCGGTAAATGTGAAAAGGTTTGTCCAGTTGATTGCATTGATTTCACCCAGATACCAGAAACTTTTGAGATCGAAGCCGATGCTATCATCCTGGCAACCGGATTTGAAACTACATCTCGCTTCGCCAAGAAGGAATACGGGGCAGATCAAAATCATAACGTGATTAATGCCATGTTCATGGAGCGTTTACTCGCGCCTACAGGACCATACGGTCGAGTGATTAGACCCGGTGATGGGAAAGAACCTGATTCGATAGCCTATGTCCAGTGCGCGGGATCCAGGGACACTACCCTGGGTGTTGAATACTGCTCGCGGGTTTGCTGCATGTATGCTATTAAACAAGCCATGCTTTTAGCCGGTTCACTTCCCATGGCAGATATAACTATTTATTACATGGATATACGCAGTTTTGGCAAAGGGTATGAACAATTTTTTCAGAATGCCAAAACCATGGGAATCCAATTTGTAAATGGGAAAGTCGCTTCAATAAAGCAAGATGAAAATCAAAACCCCGTCCTCAGGGTGGAACTTATTGACGAAGGATCTCAGGTTGTAGAAAGAACCCACGATCTGGTTGTCCTCTCGGTAGGATTACTCCCTGGTTATGATCCGGAAGAGATCTTTAAACTCTCCCCGGCAGATGATGGTTTCATCAATACACCCAAAACAAACTCCTATCCCTGTTTAACCGATCAAACAGGTATTTTTGTCGCCGGAACATCTGCGGGACCCATGGACATCGTAGATAGCATTATTATGTCAGGGTCAGCAGCTTCTGAAGCGGCAGCCTATATTGAAAATAAGAAAAAATCCCCTGCCCCACCAGAAAAAAGAGAGTCTGTCTATGCCTAATAACAAGACGAACGAGATCAGAATTGGCGTATACACCTGCCATTGTGGCGGAAATATCAGTGATGTGATCAATTGTGAGAAGGTCGCAAAAGAATTAGAGAAATTTCCCAATGTTGTCGTATCCCGCACCGACGAATCGATGTGTTCTGATATCGGACAATCCTTGATTGAGGACGATATCAGGGAAAAAGGGATCAACCGGGTAGTGATCGGAGCATGTGCTCCCTCTTTACATGAACAAACTTTCCGGGGTACGCTTTCCAGAGCTGGTCTTAATCCTTATCTGTATTATCACGTTGGTTTGAGGGAACAAGACAGTTGGGTTCACAAGAATAACTGTGAGGGAGCAACTGATAAAGCGATCCGCTTAATGGCTACAGGGATTGGAAAAGCCAGATTGCTTGATCCCCTCTCACCAATCCAATTAAAAGCTGAGCGGCATGCCCTGGTTATTGGGGGAGGAATAGCCGGTATAAAATCGGCCTATGACATCGCCCGCCGGGGACTAAAAGTTACCCTGATTGAAAAATCACCTTTCCTGGGTGGCAGGGTTGCTCAGCTGGACACACTTTTCCCGACCGATGAAAAAGCCCGCGATACACTCCAGGATTTGATCCAGAAAATAACCGCCCATCCCAATATCACCATTATCACCCAGGCTGAGGTTACCCGGGTCTCAGGATATGTTGGGGATTTTCATATTCAAATTCAGCAAAATTCACGCGGAGTGGATGACTTAAATGCGGAAGATATTATGGCCGCTTCCCAGCAATCCGTTCCGAATGAGTTTGACTATGGATTAACAACTCGCAAGGTGATTTACCGTCCCTATTCCAATTGTTATCCCAATACGCCTGCGGTCGACTGGGAAAATTATGATGGGAAACCCCTGATGGTGAATGGGGAAGAAATCATTTTGAAGAATCAACCCTCCACTAAAGACTTTCATGTCGGCGCTATTGTTGTGGCTACCGGTTTTGACCCCTATGAACCGCGGCAGGGCGAATTTGGTTATGGGGAAATTCCGGAAGTTATCACCCTACCTACTTTAATCCGCCATCTTGACTCCCATAAAAAAGGTGCCGAATTGACCTGGAATGGGCACTCGGTTCGGGATATAGCCCTGCTGCATTGTGTTGGCAGTAGAGAAATTGAAGGGATTGATGCTCCTCACGAAGATGGAATGGTCAACAATTACTGTTCAAGGGTTTGCTGCACAGCAAATCTGCATATGGCTAATACCCTCAAAGAAAACTACCCTGAGATAAATATTTATGATTTATACGAGGATATCAGGACCTACGGTCGCGGACATGAGATCTTTTATCAGGACGCTCTCAGTCAAATGGTCCGTTTCCTGCGCTTCCACGGTGATGATCGTCCAAATGTGAAAAAAGCCGATCCAGCCGATACTCATCCCGTTCTGGTTGATGTGCGCGATCACCTCTCCAATGGAAAAGAATTGGAAATCCCCGTTGACTTGGTTGTCTTGGCTGTTGGTATGATTCCCCGAGATATTGACCAGTTAGTAAAAATGCTCAAGATCTCCAGGGGTAACGACCGATTTTTAGCTGAAGTCCATCCAAAACTACGACCCGTCGAAACAGCGGTCCCCGGTATCGTTCTTGCTGGCACCGCCCAGGGTCCGATGAACGTCCAAGAAAGCTGTGCAGCAGCATCAGCCGCCGCGGCGAAAGTTTCCGCACTCCTCAGCCAGGGGAAAGTTGAACTGGAGCCCTTTGTCGCTCAGGTGGATCTGGATAAATGCCAGGGTACTGGCAGTTGTGTAGAAGTATGTGCTTATGAAGACGCGATCGCCCTGCAGGAGATGACTATCAACAATCAGGTTGTAAAACGGGCAGTGGTCAGCCCAGCAAATTGCACCGGTTGCGGAAATTGTGTTAGCGCCTGCCCAAGTGAGGCTATCGAGGTCCAGGGATGGACCATACCCCAATATGAAGCCATGCTGGATGCAATTGCCCTTGATCTTGATGAATTAATGGAGGTTGCATAATGACTGAAAAAGATGCTGCCAAACAACGAACCCAACTATTAAAAGAGTTGCGAGAAAAACATCAAAGCACAGTTGACCAAACCCAGGCTCTTCTTAAGGAAAATGGGAAAGTTGAAAGGGATATTCTAAAATTGATCACCGAGGAATCCAAAACTGTCCCGGTAATAGCCTCTACGCTAGATCTACCGACTCATCGAATTTTGTGGTTCTTAACAGCCTTAAAGAAATATGGCCAGATCAGTGAAGACGGCATGGACGGGGAATATGTCCTTTATAAGCGGAATGAGGAGTAACACTATGGCCACAAGAGTGGATCCCAGTTTAATGATTGAGCTTAAGGAATTTGGCGCTGTTGATCTCGAAAAGTGCTTTAACTGCGGCAACTGTACTGCTATTTGTCCTCTCACGGATAGCGATCATCCCTTCCCAAGAGACATGATCCGAATGGTTCAACTTGGCTTAAGGGATCAAATAACGGAAAGCCTTGATCCCTGGCTGTGCTATTATTGCGGGGACTGTTCCCTTACTTGTCCTAAGAAAGCAGAACCTGCGGAAACCATGATGTCTTTACGCCGCTGGCTGACAGCCCAGTATGATTGGACGGGATTGGCTGGTAAATTCTATACATCCAAATTCTGGGAATTCGGATCTATGATACTGGCAGCGATTTTTGTGATTATCTTGGCGATCATCCTGCATGGACCGATCATTACAGACCAAGTCGAGCTGAACACTTTTGCCCCAATTGAACTAATGCATACAGCAGACTGGATCATGGCAGTTGGCTTAGTATTCTTTATTGGAACAAACATTTTAAGAATGCACAATAGCATAATCCTCCGGGGAATTTCCGTTAAAGTACCCCTGGGGGTGTATCTGTCTGAAGCCTGGTACTTTATTCTCCACCTTTTCACCCAGAAACGCTGGTCAGAATGCGCAAAAGATGAAAAGACCCAGCAGGAAAAACTCCATAAACAAACACCCTGGATTACCCACCTGCTTCTGGCCAGCGGTTATGGTTTGATGCTGGTGTTAATCATGCTCTTCCTGCCCTGGTTCCAAACTGATTCGATCTACCCGATAACCAACCCCCAGCGATGGTTGGGATACTATGCCACGGCAGTCCTGCTATACGGTGCGGGATCGGTACTCTACGGCCGGATTAAACAAGATCGACCGCTGCATCAATTTTCCCATGCAAGTGACTGGATCTTTCCGGTCCTGCTGCTAATTGTAGCTTTAACCGGAATCTTACAGCACACATTCCGATACCTTGGCTTGCCCCTGGCAACATACTATACCTATGTAATTCACCTTGCAGCTGCCTTCCCGATGTTGGTGTTGGAAGTACCCTTTGGAAAATGGGCTCACCTGTATTATCGGCCCCTGGCGGTATATTTCCAGGCTGTTAAGGTCAAAGCAGAGGAACTAGCAAAAATCCAAGGTAAAGCCGCGGTACCTGTTGCATAATTTTCGGATCCAATCAACCAGGTACTATTTTGAAGATAATAAGATGCCTGATAGGAGAGTAATCTTTACACTAATAAGTCTGCCAAATCAGGTATGAAAGGTAATGATAAGAAGTGCATTTCTAAATCAACATTAGAAAGGAGAGAAACATATGTGAGTGAAGGGACCTCAACCCAAACGCAGATTAGCCTGGGAAAGTTTTACCCAGTTCCAGGAGAGATTATTCAGCTCAGTTTCACCAGGGTATCTCCAAGGGCAGTTATAAGTACCGGATCAGCGTTCCATGAGTTGGGTGTACTGAACAATAGGAAATCAAGAAAAACTTAAATAAGCTATACCCGGGATAATATCATATCCCGATTAATTCAGATTAAAAAAAAGGAGATTTAACAATGAGTAAAATGGCGATAGCTTGTAACGGCGATACCGCAGCCAACATTATGCCAACCCTGATTTTTTCATCTTCAGGCTTAGCAGTTGACAATGAAGTTGTGATTTTCTTCTGTCCCGCAGGCGCGCGCTGGGTGTTGAAGGGTGAGCTGGAAAAATTGGGGTCCCCTAAGGGACTACCTGATCCTATCAAATTGTTTAATGACATTCTGGATCTTGGTGGGGAAATGATTTTATGTGAACTGGCCCTGGAAAACAAAGGCATTGATCCAAAAGACCTGCGTGATTCCAGAATCAAAATCGCCAAGGCTCCCCCATTCTTAATGCAAGTAGAAGATGCCAATTTAACCTTTACTTTCTAAAGTTGGGGAGTGCATCTTAAACCAGCGAAAAAAATGAACGAAAAAAGAGGCCAGGATTGGCCTCTTTTTCATTCACTTAAAATGGCTATAAATTATAAATCCTTAATGGTATATTTGGAGTCTCCCCGCCCGGCTATTTCTATCAGATCCCGATTAGTGGGATCATGTACAAAGCCCCAGAAGGCATCCTGGGAACGATTGGAAACGTTTAATCTCTTACGAACCATGTAGATTGTTCTTACCAGGTTAAATCCCTCAATTGGGACAGCTACAACATTTCCTCGATCCAGAGCACAGTCGGCTGCCAGCTTGGATACAAATGAGATCCCGTACCCGGCAGCCACCGTTCTGATAATAGCCTCTGCATTGCCTATTTTCATAAAGATATTTAAATCTTCTAAACTGATGTCATATTTGGCAAATTCAGAAAGGACAATCTTCCTGGTTCCAGAGGTTTCCTCGCGCATGATGATAGATTCCTCCAATAAATCTTCCGGAAGAATCTTAGAACGAGAGATGAAGGGATGGCTTTTCGGAACGATCACAGAAATTGAATCCTGAAAAAAACGCTGGAGTTCCAGCTCTTTATCCGGGATTTCAGAACTGATTACACCCAGGTTTGCTATTCCTTCCAACAGATTGGGGACAACCGTTGCAGGGGCACAGCGCAGTAATGTCATCCGGATCTTCGGGTGCCGCATTGAAAACCGTGCGGCCAATTGAGGAAGGACATATTTCCCGGCGGTTGTGCTGCAGGCAATACACAGATCCCCGGCGATTCCTTGTTTCAGCGAGTCCATCATCTCCTGCATTTCAATCGAATCTCTCACAACTCGCTTAGCCCAGGGGACTAATAGACGGCCTGCCTCAGTGAGTTTTATCGATGCGCCCTGCCGCTCGAAAAGCAAAACACCCAGGTCCTGCTCTAAATTTTTAATATGGTGGCTGACAGTTGGTTGGGTGACATGAAGAATCCGGGCAGCTTCAGAAAAGTTGAGATTCTCAGCTGCATGTAAAAAAGTCTCAATCTGTAACAGATCGACCATGATAATTTTCCTGTGAGCTCGAATAGCTGCGCATTTATAATCTTACCATAGGTATTTTTAACTGCCTGTTACCCATAGAGCGGTGACCAGCTTCCGGCCGGATTGGTTATTTTAACAAAACAGATCTCAAATTAAATTGGGGCCTGTTTTAGATCCTAAAGTAAGTGATTAATCAGGGAGCTGCGTATTCAACGACCGGGTAGCCAGCACCCACCCAACCTCCAAATCCACCTATCAGGATGATTACATTGCTGTAGCTGTAGCTATGCAAGATTTACATCGCCATAGTGGAGCGGTGACCGCTGCCGCAGTACACCACAATTTCTGCATCTTTGTCCGCTGGCTAGAGAGCTTTATTGGCAATGAAATCTTCCAAGGGAACCGAGATCCATTCCTGGTCAGACAGTGGAACTTCTCGGGGTATCCAGTTTATCAATTAAGGAAGAGACCATCTTTTTAATTGGAACACAGCAGTTTATTTTATAGATATGAGTTTAATAATATTTCCAAATGTCCCCTGGTATTAATGCATCCTGGGAATCATTTGAGTAACATCTGCATGGGTTTACACTTAGCTTCTGAGGCCGTCAGCCATTAGCCAGTACATGAAAGATTAGAGCTCTCAACCTGGTTGAGAGCTCTAATCTCAGAAGAAATCCTTAAGCATCTAATAAAGCGTCTATTTCCCCTCGAATTGCGTTTAAATCTTCCAACCCTAAATAGACAATTGCATAACGAATATAAGCAACCAAATCCATTTCCATTAAACCAGCTATGACCAAATCTCCAACAATCCGCGAGGATACTTCAATTTCCCCCATGGCTTGCAGTTCTGATTCTATATCACCCACCAAACGTTCAATATCCGCAGCTGAGACCGGGCGTTTATCACAGCTAATTTGGATTCCCCGGATTAATTTTTGACGGTTGAATTCCTCCCGGGTACCATCCTGTTTAACCACCAGGGGGGTATCCAGGATTGCCCGTTCATAAGTACTGAAACGCTGCTGACATGATAAACATAATCGTCTCCGGCGAGTGCCTCCCCGCTTATCATGGGAAGTGTCCAGCACCCGGGAATTGTCATCTTTGCAGTAGGGACATTTCATGAGTTTTTTCCTGGTGGAAAATAGGGCTGATCAGATGTGATTTTAGCATATAAATATCTCCCCCAACAGTGAATACCATCACCAATCCGATCTTTGGTTTTTTCACTCTTAAAGCCGTTCTCCTGCTGGATTACCAGCAGGAGAACATGACCAGACAACATCCAACCCTATCAGGAGGAGGCCAGTTTAGGGTGGATCTACCCACAAATTAACACACCAGTAGAAACCTGGATATAAGATATTTGCCACCATATCAAAACAACCTTGCGATTACCGGTTCCGGTTTCGGTTCCGTAAAAATGTCGGAATATCCAGGTTCTCAGTATTGAAAGAACGAGGTACAAATTCCAGCTCGCGCTGATCCTGTTCCCCCTCACCAACCCTGGCATCCGGACGGTTCCGGCTGACCGATCGTTCCATAATATTCCGGGGCATACCAGTTCTCTCAAAACCAGTTGCAATCACTGTTATGCGGAATTTCTCCTGCATGGACGGATCAATTACCGCACCAAAGATCAGGTTAACTTCAGGGTGAGCGGTTTCCTTAATTATTGCCGCCGCCTCGTTTACCTCATATAAAGAAAGATCAGTTCCTCCGGTAACGTTGAAGAGGATACCCCGGGCACCGTCAATGGTGATATCAAGCAAATCGCTGGACATGGCCTGCAGGGCTGCTTTTTTAGCCCGATCTTCACCAGCGGCTTCCCCAACAGCCATAAGGGCTGCTCCCCCTTCTGACATGATTGTGCGGACATCAGCAAAATCCAGGTTAATCAGCCCGGGAACGGTAATCAATTCAGAAATTCCCTGGATGCCCTGACGTAAAACATCATCAGCAACAATAAAGGCATCCTGGAGGCTGGCTTTTTTATCAACAATTTGTAGCAGGCGGTCATTGGGTATGACGATGAGGGTATCCACCTGCTCCTTCAACAGGGAAATGCCCTGATCCGCAGTTGCAACCCGGGTGGTGCCTTCAAAAGTAAACGGCCGGGTGACTACCCCGATGGTCAAAGCGCCGATCTCTCGGGCAGCTTGAGCGACAATTGGAGACGCTCCTGTGCCAGTTCCACCGCCAATACCTGCAGTGATAAAGACCATATCTGCGCCTTTCAGGACACTGTAAATATCATCGGCAGATTCTTCTGCTGATCCTCGCCCAACGGTGGGATCACCCCCAGAACCTAATCCACGGGTTAATTTATCTCCTACCCGGACCTGGATAGGAGCTCTGGAGCGAAGCAGAGCTTGCGCATCAGTATTGACGGCGATAAATTCAACGCCAGTAAGACCAGCATCAATCATCCGGTCAACTGCATTGCATCCACCTCCTCCAACACCAACCACTTTAATGCGGGCAAATGATTCTGTTTCTTTGATGGGTTCCATAATATTCTCCTCTGTACTAACTAACTACTTTTGCCTGGTCATTGTTTATGGAAGCAATCGCTTCATGAAATTGATTACTTTATTCCAGCTGACTGTATCATCATGCATTTGCTTCCGGTAGCTGTCTTTCTCATAAGATATTGTGTTCATTAGCACCGTCCATTCCAGCAAACCTACGCTTGTTGAATAGGCTGGATTGTATAGCTGGTCAGTCATCCCTAGAAGATTTTCGGGCTGGGCTACCCTGACCGGGAAATTAAACATTTGCCTGGCAAACTGGCTGATGCCCGGCAGAGAGCTGGTACCTCCTGTTAGCACCATACCAGCGGGAAGCAGCCCATCATATCCTGATCGCTTAATTTCCTGAATAACATAACTGAATAATTCTTCTACCCGGGCTTCGATAATCAGGGCCAGATCCCGTCTGCGAAACTCAGCCTCGGCATCATCCCCGAAGGGGCGAATATAAAACAACTCATCTTCCTGAACAGCAGAACGCATTGTATGTCCATGTTGGATCTTAACCTTTTCAGCCTGATCCAAAGACAGGCTTAGACCGTGGGTAATATCAGAGGTAATTAAGTTTCCTCCAATACCCATAACCATGGTATGCCATACATCTCCGTTGATATAAATCGCCAGATCAGTTGTACCTCCCCCGATATCACAAACTACAACACCCATCTCCCGTTCTGTTTCCGTTAAGACTGCCTCAGCTGATGCCAGGGGATTTAACACAAACGCTTCCACTTCAGCACCAGCAGCATTAACACACTGTTCCAGGTTATCCAGGGAGGTAGATGCAGCGGTGATGATATGGGCTTCCACCTCGAGCCGGTATCCGTGCATACCAATCGGTTTGTGGATACCATCCTGTCCATCTACAGTAAATCCCCGCTGAATCACATGAACAATATCCCTGTTATGAGGAATGGAAACAGCCTTAGCAGCATCCAAGGCGCGGAATACATCATGCTGATCAATAACCCCACCGGTGACTCCGCTGGCGCCATGGCTGTTGATTGATGATACATGGGATCCAGCCAGACTGACCTGGGCTGAGGTAATTTCCAAACCTGAGGTCCGTTCGGCTTTGTCAATAGATCGTTTTATTGCTCTGCTGGTAGCATCAATATCCACAACAACACCTTTTCTCATCCCCCGGGAAGGTTCGATACCTACGCCGAGAATGCGAAATTTATTCTCCGCTTCCACCCGGGCAACCAGGGTGCAGACTTTTGTTGTGCCAACATCAATTCCTACGATGATTGGTGTATCCAGCGTGCTCATTGTTCCATCCTGAAATAAGGTGCATCCAAAAACTCAACATTAATTATTTTGGGGGTAATTCCCCTCCCCTCAAGGTACTTAACCAGTGATTGATATACATTCATTTTCTGCTCTGCATCATCGTCGTTAATACCAAAGTAGACATTCCAGCCCCGATTATCACGCCAACCAAACCCGTGATCCTGGTCGTAGATCATATCTACATTTTCAGGAATATAGGCAGCCAGGGTAGTTACAGAGTCAACAATGCGGGGATCGACAAAATGATTGTCGACTGTTGGCGGCATTAAAGTTGATTTGACTTGGACAACATCAATGCCCTGATCTCTGGGTTCAAAAGCGACTCCATTTTCATCAACCCAGCGGACGTTGCCATCCCAATTCCAGGCCAGGACAGGTTTTCGTTCCTTAAGGGCAATCACCACTTTAGCCGGCCAGCCGACATGCACTTCCACATCAGACAATCCTGGATAGGTCAGGCTCAAATCTTCTTTGATTCGTTCCGGATTGATAAAAAATATAGCTGAGCCGATGATATTAATTGCCTGGGATATTTCACTCTCTGAAAAACGCTCTAAACCCTCCATCTCAATACTCTTTACCCGGAAAAATCCTGCCTGGGTGAATAAAATTAATCCCAGCAGCAAACTAATAGATAGTCCTCCAGACAATATCCGCCACTTATTGCTCACCACGGGCATTGCTGGCAGGCGTATTTCCGCTCCCGGTGAGGAGAGGGCAACATCGACCCGACGGCGGGGTATTGGCCTGTTGTCCACCGCGACAGAATTTATTCCAAGCTCACTGCGGGACAGAACAGGCGGATTCCGCCTGGCATTGACCTGGGATGGTCCCCGCCGGGCTTCCCGGGTATTCCCGGGGTGAGTCCTTTTTTCTGTTCTGGTCCGAATTGTTTTATTCATATTTTCTACTTCAAACCTTATACTCATACTTGCGAATTAGCTGGTCTTTCTCATATTTCCTCTCAAGAGCAAGGCGAATGAGTTGATCAATTAATGCCTCATATGACAGCCCTGAAGCTTCCCAGAGTTTTGGGTACATGCTGATGGGCGTGAACCCGGGAATGGTATTAAGTTCATTGAGGAAAATCTCACCAGTTTCTTTTTCCATAAGAAAGTCAACTCGGGCCATCCCGGCACAATCAATCGCCTGATAAGCTCGCAAAGCATACTCTTGGAGCAATTTCAATTGGTCATCACCAAGCTCAGCAGGAATAATTAATTCTGAACTGTCATCATGGTATTTGGCTTCATAGGAATAAAATTCTGCGGCCGGCCGGATTTCACCAGCGATGGATACCTGGGGATTTTGATTTCCCAAGACACTCAGCTCTATTTCCCGGGCGTTAATCCCCTTTTCAACTAGAATCCGGCGATCATAACGGGCTGCATCTTGAATCCCGATGGCGGCGTCCTCAATGTCATGGCATTTGTGAACGCCAACCGAAGATCCCATATTGGCTGGTTTCACGAAAAGAGGGTAGTGATTAAAATCGGCCACACGCTTCAGTACGGATTCCATATCAGCTAACTCAAATCGATGAAATAAAATCGACGGGGCAACCGGAATTTGATTCGCGATCATGACATCTTTAAACA
Source organism: uncultured Anaerolineales bacterium (assembly GCA_964621895.1). Lineage (GTDB taxonomy): Bacteria > Chloroflexota > Anaerolineae > Anaerolineales > UBA11858 > B10-G9. Next base: position 35,036 of record CAZUMG010000004.1, read on the forward strand.
ACCCTTTATCCATACCAACAGCTGAGCCAAGAACTCCAGCTCCAACATAAGCCAGATTGTTTAGTTCGAATAATCCCTGCATGGTTCCGTCTTCCCCAAATGAGCCATGTAAAACCGGGAAGATCACATCCAGCTCCGCAAAAATCTGCAGCAAGTCTTCACCACTTTTCCCGGTTAGGGAGTAAACTTCCGGGCGGGCAGGCACTGGCAGCATCACTGCCGGGGTTAATTGGTCAATCATCCCCTCACTGAGCGCATTAAGAACATCGCTGCCAACCAACCAATCTCCGGACAGGGTGATCCCAATCTGAGTGACCAGGTATTTTCTGGGATCGAGGGTATTCAGCACTGACCGCGCTGAGGATAGGGAAACTGCGTGCTCCCCGGATCGTCCTCCAAATACCACCCCTAACCGAATTGGTTTTGTCATCAACTTTCCTTGCTCCAATCACCAACAAACTGAATTTCTAATTCCAGCTCAACAGCGAATTCTTTGGCAACTTTTTCCCGAACCAGCGAGATTAAGGCGGCAACATCATTAGCGGTCGCATTTCCTCGGTTGAGGAAAAAATTCGCATGGGCCGGGCTAATTTCTACATCACCGATCCGGGAACCCTTTAATCCAGCAGCCTCGATTAAACGACCAGAATAATCCCCGGCGGGATTCTTAAACATACTTCCCAAGCTGGCTCCCTGGGGTTGGGAAGCCTGACGTTTCTCTGCGATTGCAGAAATTCGTCCCTTGACTTCAGCGGGAGTATCCCTGAGCAGCTGGAAGGTCGCGGAAAGAACTACCGCCCGTTTTTTTCCAGATTTGATCACACTTGAACGGTAATCGTATCCAAAATCAGCCGCTGACCATTCTGATCGCTGGATCGTGTGTCTTTCTGGATGCAAGATTTCTGCCATCAAAAGACTTTCAGCCACATTTGACCCAAACGCACCAGCATTGTTAACAACTGCCCCACCAACCGTGCCAGGAATACCAGAAGCCCATTCCAGTCCACTCCAGCCTTTTGTCCCAGTCCTTCGGGCCAGGCTGCCAAAGCTCGCACCTGATTCTGCCCAGAGAAGGGGCAGCTCACCTTTTTGATCCTTGAACTGAACCTGCCTGGCATGATTGATTACAACAACTTCCCGGATACCAGCATCACTTATCAACGTGTTAGATCCGCCACCAAATAAAATAAACGGGATCTGACTCTCCCAAAGAAACCGGATAGAGTGTTCCAGCTCATCCAGGTTCTTCACTACCACCAGGTAATCCGCCCTCCCTCCGACACCCATGACTGAATACCGTGACATCATTTCGCCCTGTAATAAATTGGGGCCAAAGAAGGATTTTAAGGCAATCGCCTGAGATGGAGAGATTACTTGTTGAGCCATGCTCACTTCCTTAGAGGTCCTTGATCCGGGCTACTACTTTGTTAACCACTTTTGGAGATAGTTTTTTTCCCGCTTTGTTCAAACCATTTAACTCGGCTTGAAGCTGTGGGTCTTCCTTGACAATCCATTCCAATTTTCTGGGAGAGTTATAAGATATATCAACCACTTGCTCTCTATGATCCTGGTACACATTTGCTGTCATGGTTATTCTCCTCTCTTAATTACTGCTTTGGGCAGACAAAAAAGCTTCTAGTTGATCATTAATTTCAATGGCATCACCAGCTGAAAAAACCAGCAGCAGATCGCCCGCAGTCAACTCGTTTTTCAAATAGTCAACCGCCTGGGTTTTCCCTGGGATATAAGCGATATGACCGTGATTGATCTTTTTAACCAGCTCAGAAATAGAAAATCCCACCGGTTGCTGCTCCCTGGCAGCATAAACATCCAAAACAACAACTCTATCTGCTTCAGAAAACGCTTCAGCAAAGTCAGAAAATAATGTTTGTGTCCGGGTATAGGTATGCGGCTGCCAAACCGCCCAAATTCTCCTGCCGGGATAAGACGATCGGGCTGCACTCAAAGTAGCTCGAATCTCCGTTGGGTGATGGGCATAATCATCAATGATTAGAATTCCCTGGTATTCTCCCCGGACCTCAAATCTACGTTCACTTCCTTTAAAGTTGCCTAAAACCTGGGCCGTCTCGATACGATCTAATCCCAGGCTATCTGCAACCGCAAATGCAGCTAAAGCGTTTAGCACATTGTGATTTCCCGGAACCAGCAGGGAGACTTTTAGATGATCCTGCCTGCCAGGGGTATTGGTCACAATCTCAAAATCTGTCCCCATCCGCGAATTGATCTGCAGATTTCGAGCTATATATTCCTGCCCTTTCCCCTCAAAGCCATATACTTTCAGATGCTGATCCATATTCAATTGCTCCGCTAGGCGGGCTGATCCAGGATCTTCACCACAGATGATTAAAGTTCCTCCTGGCTGAAGATTTTTCACAAAACTGCGGAAGGCTTGCTCAAAGGACTCCACAGTCGGGAAGATATCCGGATGGTCATGTTCAACATTGGTCACCACAGCCCAATCCGGGTGCAAACCCAGGAACATATAGTCATATTCATCCGCTTCAATCACAAATGTTTTTCCTTTTCCTGCCCGGGCGTTTGTCTCCAGGTTCGAAACCACACCTCCTACAATATAGGAAGGGTCCCTATCCAAGGCGGAAAGAATCCAGGCGATCATCGCCGTTGTAGTGGTCTTCCCATGGCTTCCAGCCACAGCGACCACCTGCTTCCCTTCCATTAATCGACCTAAGAATTCAGATCTCTTCAGAACCGGGATGTTTGCCGCCAGGGCCGCTTGAACTTCGAGGTTTTCTGCAGGAACCGCAGAAGAGCGAATCACCAAATCTGCACCCAGGATGTTATCCGAACTGTGACCCAGGAATACATTCCCGCCAGCCAGTTTCACTGCCTCAAATAGGGGTGAATCATTGAGGTCAGATCCGCTCACCTGATAACCCTGCTCCAGCAAAACCTTGGCAATTGCAGACAAACCAGTACCTCCAATCCCGATAAAATGAATGTGATCCATCAAATAAACACCACCAAAACAAACATAAAGGCGATCACAACAGCAAAGAACAATCCTATTTGATTGCTGGCGAAAACCGGCGGAAAATATTTCAGCGCATTCAGAGCAGCATCACCCAGGGGAGTTCCCGGCTGGGGAGGTAGAATGTTGGGAGAAAATGGATAGTGTGCTGCTGCCATATACCACCAGAGCGTTCCTATAATAAAAAATCCGCTGCCTAAACCCAGTACTGCACCCAGGAGAACATCCTGGATTTTTTCCCGGCGGGCTTTTTCCCGCAGGGCAGCCAGGCGGGGAGTCTGATATCCAAAAAAGGCCAGAATGCCTACAATCGCTGCCCGGGTCCAGAACTGGGTTTTCAATTCCTCCTGGATAGGAACCGGAAGATATTCAAACCCAGTGCCAGGTGATAAATTTTCCACCCGGCTTAAAATATCCTCAAAAGGTATCACAAAAGCCGTAAAGTTCTCCAGAACATAAATCAAGAACAATGCCAGGACAATGCTGAAAATTACCAATAATTCTTTCGCCCATCCGCGCATGGCGCCAATTAAGCCAAATAAGATAACAAACAGCCAGAACGCAGATAGGATTGAAATCATATTCTCAACCCTCCTGATCCGGACTGAGAAAGCAGCACAAGCTGGTGAGCAATCGTTTCTGCCGCCTTTGGTCGAGCCAATTCTGACATTGCCTTGCTCATATTCGCCAGGCGTTCTTGATCTCTAAATAATGCCTGCACACGGGAAAGCAATTGTTCTGATAAATTTGCATCCTCAATAATCTCAGCCGCATCCCGATCTGCCAAATATTGGGCATTGGTTTTTTGGTATCGCCAGGCATGAGGATAAGGCACCAGGATGGCTGGGAGACCAAATATTGGGTACTCACCAAGGATGGATGCCCCACTCCGGGAAACCACCAGATCAGCAGCCCTTAATGCTGCTCCCATTTCTTCGTGAAGGAAGGGGTAAAGACGGTATTTTTTCTGTTGATTCGCAGTTAATCTATCCCGGTTTGCTGACATATCTTTCCAATCCAATTTCCCAGCAATATGGACAACCTGGCTTTCCTTAAGCAGGTCCGTTAAGATCTTGACTGCTGCTTGATTAATGGATCGCGCTCCTTTACTGCCACCAAAAACCAGCAAAACAGGCAGATCCGGAGATAATCCCAAAGTTTCCAGGGCGTCCTCCCGGTTCCAGGAGAGCAATGATTTCCTAACCGGATAGCCACTTACAAAAATCGGACTGGTGGCTGGGATGTACCGTTTACTCTCATCCGCAGTTACAGCAATCCTGGCTGCCAGCCTGGCAATTGTTTTGATGGCTAAGCCGGGTTCAATATCCGGAATAAAAACCAGGCTAGGTACTGACCGGCCAGCAAAAGCTGCTGGCACTGCCAGATAACCGCCCGTGAAAAAGAGCACATCGGGACAAAAATCTCGGATAATCCTGGTGGCTTTCCGGTACCCCCGAATCAGCCGCGACAGATTACCTGGCAGGCTGCGCAAACCCACACCATGCAATCCAGCGGCGGGGATGGCTTGAAAATCAATCTTCTGCCTGGAGATAATTTCTCCTTCCATACCGTCTTCTCCACCCACCCAGAGAACAGCTCCTGCTGCCACCCAGGATGGATTAAGATCGTTTAGTGCCTGCAGGACGGCTAAAGCCGGGTACACTCCCCCGCCTGTCCCGCCCGCGCAAATCAACAACCGCACCTAATGACCTCCGTTCTTGTTTTCTTCTTTCAAGTTCGGCTGCCCGGGCTACACCCAGAATAATTCCCACAGCAGCCATAGTAACTACCAGGTTTGATCCTCCTTGACTGACAAAGGGGAGAGGATTTCCAGCCACTGGCAGTAATCCAATAATCACGGCGATATTAAGATACGCCTCAAATACTATCCAAAATACTAGACCGGCCACTAGAAGTGATCCCAATCCATCAAGGGCTTTTTTAGCAATGATCATTCCCCGCCATAACAGGAGAGCATATAAAATAACCAGCACTGCTGATCCCAAAAACCCCAATTCCTCTCCAACCACAGCAAAGATACTATCTGTATGAGGAACCGGTAAAAGAACCAGTTTGGCAACCCCCCTACCAAGGCCAACTCCAAACCAGCCTCCATCAATAAAAGCGGTAAATGATTTGGCAATTTGTTCGGAACCGATGGTGTTGATATCCCGGATACCTACCCAAAAGTCGAATATACGCTGATAAACTTCCGGCTTTTTTATAGCCACAATCACAGCTCCCAGACTGGATGAGATACCCAGCAGCATTACTATTTGTATTAAGGAACCGCCAGCCATATAAAACAGCATTAACCCCAACGCAAACACGGTAACAGCCGCGCTTACATCGGTCTGGATGGCAATCAAACCACCCACCAAACCTAGAATAACTGCCAAGGGGATTAATCCAAAATCAACCTTCTTGATTTTGTCGCCTTTGGCGTTTAACCAGACTGCCAGGTAGATGACGATCACAATTTTCGCCAACTCAGATGGTTGGACTGACTTTCCTCCCAGAAGCGATCGGGCACTGCCCTCCCCGATGACCAGTACCAGCAATAACAATCCCAGAGTAACCACGATAGCAAGAATAGCCAGGTGATTGCGCTCCCAGCGGTGATAATCCATGAAATATAGGATTACCGCCGCAATTGAGCCTATCACCAGCCAGACCAGCTGCTTAAGGAAAAAGGAATTGACATCCTTAAACACATGCCAGGATACGTCCCAGGAAGCAGAGTAGAGCATCAGCAATCCGAATACCAGTAAGGCAGTAATAATGCTTACAAAAGGAATATCAATTGCCAAATCCAAACCGGAAGGATTTGTTTTCAGTTCAGTTCTTGAACCCATTCTTTAAACCTTTCCCCTCGATCAGCAAAATCAATAAATTCATCAAAACTGGTCCCCCCCGGAGATAATAAAACCACATCTCCTGCTTCTGCTATCTCCGCCGCTGCCTGAACTGCTTTCTTTAATCCAGGAAATTTTTTATAGGGAATCAGTTCCTGACCTTTTTCACTGGCAGCTAGCAGAGCAGATTCAATCAAGTCGGCAGATTCTCCAAATAGAATCAAATATTTAATTCTATTAAGAACCAGCCCGGCAAAATCATCCCAGGGGAGATCTTTATCTCTTCCCCCGGCCAGCAAGAGTATCGGCTCTTCAATAGAATGAATGGCGGCAATCGCTCTTTCCGGGGCGGTTGCAATCGAATCATTGATCCAGATGATATCCCGCCAGGTGCGGATGACTTCCAAGCGATGGGTTACCCCTGACAATCCTTCCACCCCTCGCCGCATTGATTTCACTGGAAATTCTGCAGCAACTGCAATTGCACAGGCAGCCAGAACATTCATCAGGTTATGCTGTCCGCGTAATCGGATGCTGCTGACCGATACCAATTTCAAGGATGAGCTGCCGTCCCACAAACTAATCTGATCCCCTTCCAGAAAGGTACCCACTTGAGCTGGATCATCAGGCTTTTCTAAACCAAAACTTACCAGTTTGCCCTGCAGGTGGCTCCGGAGATTCCAGGAGCCTGGATCATCCCGATTAAGCACTGCCACATCAGAACTGGTCTGAAAATCAAGAATGTGAGCTTTGGCAAGGGTATAGTCTTCCATTGAGCCGTGCCTGTCCAAATGGTTCGGGGTCACATTTAATATGCAGGCAATCTGCGGTGACCTGGTCATTATTTCCAATTGAAAACTTGATAATTCAATCACAGCAATATGGTCAGCCCGGATCTGATCCACCACGGTAATTAATGGATTGCCAATATTTCCACCAACCCAGCTTCGTTTCCTACCATAGGCATCTTCTGCCATTTTTCCAACCAGCAGCGTTGTGGTAGTCTTTCCGGCAGATCCCGTAATGCCGATTACCGGGCAGGAGACAAGTTCCAGGAATACTTGTGAATCGTTGGTCAGCGGGATGCCCCGCCTGCGGGCTTCCCGAACCAGGGGTACCGTGAGGGGAATCCCCCCGGATAAAGCTAACCCGTCGGCAGCATCCAGCA
>CAZUMG010000005.1:0-5857 GCA_964621895.1 uncultured Anaerolineales bacterium
AGACATATTGATCATCATATGCTGGGGCGACTTCCAGGGTATCTCCCCGGACCCGGAATGTACCCGGCCGAAGATCGATATCATTTCTGGCGTATTGGCCTTCGATAAGCTGCCGCAGCAAAGCATTTCTGCGGTAAATCGTCCCTACTTTAAGTTCTATAACTACCTTGCCGTAGGCTTCCGGGTTACCCAGCCCATAGATACAAGATACTGAGGCAACGATGATTACATCCTTGCGGGACATCAGTGCTGTTGTGGCTGCCAACCGGAGGCGTTCGATTTCCTCATTGATATCTGTTTCTTTTTCTATAAAGAGGTCATGGTGAGGGACATAAGCTTCCGGTTGGTAATAATCGTAGTAGCTGACAAAGTACTCCACCGCATTTTCAGGGAAAAATGATTTGAATTCCGCATAGAGCTGGGCAGCCAGGGTTTTGTTATGGGACATGATCAGGGCCGGCATTTGAGTGCGTTCAATCACATTGGCAATGGTGTAGGTTTTTCCTGTTCCAGTAGCCCCCAGCAAGACCTGGTGCTGTTTTCCTGTTTGGATTCCTTGGACGAGTTTTTCAATCGCCTGAGGCTGGTCCCCCATGGGGTGAAATGGTGCCTGTAATTTAAATTCCATAATTTTTTTTCACCTGGATATGTAGATTGGATTGCTGAAAATCCAGCCGCGTCGGCTTCCTTTGTAGGGCAGGTAGGCTTCCACCCGATAAACACCGGGTTCTGTGACTGAATATGCGCAGGTCTCCCGGTTCTGCCAGGTTTTTACCGGATGCCCATCTTTAATTAAAATGCATTCAGCTCTCAAGGGCAGGGTGATTTGCAGGGTGATTCCCCTGTTCAGGGCGATATCATCACCCATGATGACCCGTTCATTAGCCCCTGATCCGGTAAACTGGAACCCATTCGTTGGAGCGGGTAGATCGTACCCAACAAACCCATGGCCCATTCTCATTGCCTCATAAATCAGTTTTTTGTCTTCGCTCAGGTCTCCTGTCAACGCGGTGGGGACGATCAGGTGGGTGTTTACAGCCTGGAAGTGAAACAGGTAAGGGAACAAGGCCCTTCGAAACGGACCTAGGCGTGCATCCATGGCGTGGGCATCTGAGCCTCCCACAGCAACGACTTTGTTTCCTTTGGCTAAAAGCCCATCCCAGATTTCCAGGGTTTTTGGGAAAGGACCCCGGGCAATCAGTTTTGGCTGGTAGGCATACCAAAGCGCTTCGGCTTTGCTGGTCAAGCGGGTTTTAAATTCGGAGAAACCGTTCCACAATTCTATCCCGGTATAACCGGAGACCCCCCAGTCTTCCCAGGAAATATCGCCCTGATCAAACTCAGGCGCGGCGGGATCAATTGGGTGAGCCAGGAAGGACAATCCCCCCATTTTTTTTATAGTTTTGATCAGTTTCTGGGTATCCTCAGCCCCATCGGCAAGCTCATGTTCAACTCCGAAAACGAGCAGGTGATTCTTCTCGGGCACCCTGGTTTGATCATTGATTTCCTCCCCGATCAGCAGGAGAACGCGCTGGTCATCATTGGCATAATAACCCTCCTGATCCTTTAGGAGGATATTATGATCCGTTACGATTACAGCATCCAAACCCGCTTTGATGGCAGCATCCGCGATATCCTGATGGGTTCCCGTTCCATCAGAAAAGGTGGTATGCATGTGAAGATTAAGGGTGATTTCGGGCATGGCTGTTCCTCTATCTTGATTCGGTCTTTGTTCTTATGCTCTGTTTGTCCTCAAGAGAGATGCCCTTACCTGAGTATCTTCTTGACGTTCTCCCTGTAAAGCGGTTATAATCGGCCTGCTTGATATGAGAAAAGCAGCACTAGGTTGTAAGATTAGCGGATGGTAACATCGCAGGAATAATTTCGCTGGTCTGGGAGGTTTTTGTGTCAATATATCTGAACATTGGATTAATTATTACATCGATAGCCCTGGTTGCCAGTGTTATTCTGCAAAGCAAAGGTGCAGGATTGGGCGGTTTGACCGGAGGTGACAGCGGCGGCGTATTTTCAGCTCGGCGCGGTGTTGAAAAAACTTTATTCCGGATTACTATCGGCCTGAGTTTAGTATTTTTTGGACTGGCAATTGCCACAGTAATTGTAACAGTTTAATTGGAAGTCTGGCTTGATGTAGATACTACCTCCATGCCAAGGATTGCCGGAAAATATGGGACCCCATGTTTTCCGGCTAGATTTTTATCCTGGGAAGATGGCATTCAATAAATCAGGAATACACTCATGAATTTGATAAAAAAACTGCGCTGGCAGATTTTGATTATTGTCCTGGCATTAATCGTAATCGCGGTTGTTTTATGGGGACAGCAGGCTGAACCTGTACTGGTTGAAGCTCCCGAACCAACCAGCGGGGGAATCTATACTGAAGGTATCGTGGGTTCCCTGATACGGCTGAACCCACTCCTTGCAGTATTCAACCCACCTGATCAGGATCCCTCCAGCTTGTTATTCCGGGGGCTGATCCAATTTGACAGCACCGGGCTTCCCCAACCGGATTTATCGAATTTCTGGGGGGTCTCCAGAGATGGAGATGTCTATAATTTTTCTCTCCGGACCGATGCTATCTGGCATGATGGTGTACCGGTAACCAGTGCTGATGTAGTATTCACAGTAAATCTTCTCAAAAATCCTGATTTTCCTGTTCCGGTGGATCTGGCTGCTTTCTGGGAGGATATTGAGGTAGAAGCCCTGGATGATGTCACCCTTCAATTCAGGCTACCTGAGGCTTTTTCGCCGTTCTTGGATTATCTCGATTTTGGTATTTTACCTGTCCATATTCTTGGTGATCTCTCAGCCCAGGAAATCGTGGATGCCCCTTTTAATCTCCAGCCTGTCGGTACCGGCCCTTTTCAATTTGAACGCTTGATCATCAAGGATGATCAGATTACCGGGGTAGTATTGCAGAATAACCGGCAGTATTATGGTGAAAAGGCTTTTTTTGACCAGGTTGAATTCCTCTATTATCCTGATACCCAGGCAGTCTGGGATGCTTATCAGGCAGGAGAAATTCAGGGAATTGGTGAAATAACTGAGGATATTTTACCGGAAGCACTAAATGATGAAAATCTAAATCTATATACCAGCCGATTACCCGAAATGTCTCTGGTTTTATTAAATTTGGACAGCCCTAAAATCTCGTTTTTCCAGGATCCAGTCATGCGGAAAGCCTTGTTATATGGCATCAACCGTCAATACCTGGTTGACCATATTAATCAGGGGCAGGCAATCATCGCGGATGGCCCCATCTTTCCCAAGACCTGGGCTTATTTAGATAATCTTTCCCGTTATGAGTTTGACCCTGACCTGGCTGTTGAAATGATCCGGGATTTGGGTTTTACCTATCCGGGGGAGGGGGGAAATGTCCGCACCAATGAGGATGGGGATCGCCTGGCTGTGGAGCTGATATATCCTGAAACCGGATTGCATAACTTAATCGCCGAAGCCATCCAGGAAAACTGGACGGCTCTGGGATTTGACGTTAGTCTGAAAGCTCTTCCTTACCAGGAATTGATTGATAAGCTTGAAAAACGTGACTATCAAGCTGCCCTGGTTGACCTGAACCTGACCAGCATGCCGGACCCTGACCCCTATCCATTCTGGAACCAAACCCAGACGACCGGTGGACAGAATTATTCCATGTGGAATGACCGTCGTGCTAGTGAATACCTCGAGCAAGCCCGGATTATTCTTGACATTGGTGAACGGGCAAGATTGTATAGGAACTTCCAGGTTCGTTTTTACGATCAGCTGCCAGCACTTCCCTTGTATTATCCTGTTTATACCTACGGGGTCTCCTCAGATGTTAAAGGTGTCCGGATTGGACCTTTATTCGAACCTTCGGATCGCCTGGATACGATCGCGCAATGGTATTTCTTTGTTGAAGTACCCGGGGGTTTGGCCCCTACAGTGGAAGAATCAGCTGGAGAATAAATCCTCCAGCTGATTTTCTATCCAGGTCAAGAAAGGGAAAATCAGTATGTCTAAAAAAACCAGCCAAGTGAAACATCAAGACAACAACCCCTGGTATACCGTTCCTTCCAGCAAGGTCTTGGAGATGCTCGAAGTTAGCAGAGTAGAGGGACTTTCCAACCTGCAAGCCTCAGATCGCCTGGATTCTTATGGCGCGAATGAACTGCAAGAAGCTCCCCGGACCAGCGTATGGGTCAAGATATATCAGCAGTTTGCCAATTTTGTGGTGATCCTGCTGCTGGTGGCAGCCTTGATCTCCGCGTTCCTGGGTGATTGGGTGGAAACAGCAGCAATTATGACCATCGTCCTGCTTAATGCCTTTCTGGGTGTTATCCAGGAGAGCCGGGCGGAAGAAGCCCTGGCAGCTCTAAAAAAGATGGCGTCTCCAGACGCCAATGTGCTCAGGGACAGCCACCGCCAAGCAATTCCTGCCAGGGCAGTAGTGCCCGGAGATATTGTCTTCCTGGAAGCGGGAAATTATGTGCCGGCGGATGTGCGCCTGTTAGATACTGTCAATCTGCGGATTGATGAAGCTGCCCTGACCGGTGAATCCGTTGCTGTGACCAAGAATTCCCTATTGGATATAGAGGAAGATTCTGCCCTTGGTGATCGAAAAACCATGGCTTATACCGGCACATTAGTGACCTATGGAAGAGGGGTAGGTGTGGTAGTGAATACCGGTATGGCCACTGAAATTGGCCAGATTGCCACCATGCTCCAGGAAGTAGAGGACGAGAGCACCCCCCTACAAAAACGGCTGGATAAATTTGGCCGTACTCTTGGATGGGTTACCCTGGTAATTTGTGCTGCGGTTTTTGTGGAAGGCATGCTGACCGGTACGCCTCCCCTGGAAATGTTCATCATTGCTGTCAGCCTGGCGATTGCGGCCGTCCCAGAGGGATTGCCAGCTGTAGTGACCATTACCCTGGCTTTAGGCATGCAGGAAATGATCGCCCGCAATGCGCTTATTCGGAAACTTTCTTCCGTGGAAACCCTGGGATCGGCCACAATTATTTGTTCAGATAAAACCGGAACCTTAACCCAGAATGAAATGACCGTAACCAAGATTGCTGTTGATGGGGAATTCTTGGATGTCACCGGCACAGGGTATGCCCTGGAAGGAGAATTTATCCGGGATGGACAAGCCGTCAACCTGGCGGAAGATTATCCGGGTGTATTAACTGCCCTGTGGATTAGCGCCCTGAATAACGATGCCACCCTGGAAGCCGATTTCGATGAATGGGGAAAGAGTACTTTCCGGATGGTTGGCGACCCCACGGAAGGAGCATTATTGGTTGCGGCTGCCAAGGGAGGAGCTCTTCCAGATATTCTTTCCCGGTCTTACCCCAGAATAGAAGAAATCCCCTTCGATTCTGAGCGCAAAAGAATGGTAACGATTCATACCATTAATAATCCAGAAGCTGGAGACGTCTCCCCATTTTACGACCAGAAGCTGCAAACCTGGTATGTAGTGGCTCAAAAAGGAGCTCCTGATATAGTATTAGATCGCTGTACCCATTACCAGAATCGGGATGATCAGGTGGTTCCCCTGGATGATGAACAGAGGCGTCGAATCTTGGCTGCTAATGACCAGATGACCAACCAGGCTCTGCGGGTCCTGGGAGTTGCTTACCGGGTGGTTAAGGATCTGCGTTATTTTCAAAATGGCAACCTGGATGAAACCATTGAACAGGAATTAATATTTGTTGGGCTGTTAGGTATGATTGACCCCGCCCGGCCAGAAGTTCTCCCGGCTTTACAAAGAGCCAAGCGAGCCGGCATTAGAACCGCCATGATTACCGGGGATTATCCCAACACTGCCAAGGCCATTGCCCAGGAAATAGGGTTGCTCACA
>CAZUMG010000005.1:5957-7951 GCA_964621895.1 uncultured Anaerolineales bacterium
TTGCCGCTGCTTTTAGGACCCTCGATCGCCGCAGAGTTAACCAAAGTGATTTTAAACCCCAGCAAAATAACTGATCCCACGGTATAAACATGACAGGGATATGTAAGAGCCCCCATCAGCGATGCGGGCTCTTTTTTTGTCTGTGATCTTAAAAAAGCGGTTCGGGGCAGATTAATCAAAAATATTCCTTGATAAATGTTTTATTAGAATCAGTTTTGGTCCCTGGTGAGTGAGTACAATAGGTCTATTAATGGTTTGATGCTGATTCGAAAGGAAGGATCTGATGGGCAACCGCCAAGATATTAAAAAGCGGAGAAAAAAACAACAAAGCCAAACGAACTTAATGCTGATGCTGATGGGGGGAGGTTTGGTCTTGGTGATCACTGCCGTTGTTATATCCCTTATTAGCGCCGATCGAGTCAATTTATCTGTTAAGCAGATCGTCATCCCGGAGTTTACTGAACTTGCTCAATCTGCCGGAAACGGTTTGGGCGATCCGGGTGCACCGGTGGTGATTGAAGAATTTTCTGATTTTGGCTGCTCGCACTGCGCCGATTTTGCCCTGGAGACTAAAAAACTTATCGAACAGAACTATATAAAGACCGGTCAGGTTTACCTGGTTTATCACAGTGTGGGCAGTTTACTGGATTCATCGGCAACCACTCAGGCAGCGGAAGCAGCCTACTGTGCCGGCGACCAGGCTGCTCTATGGGATTTCCACAATTTGATATTTGCCAATCAGGCCAGATTATTCTCCAATCGCAGCGCAGATATATCCCGGACGATGGCTACCTTTGCTGACGTCTTGGGACTGGACGGAGATCAATTTAATGCCTGTATGGCGGATGGTAAGTACCAATCCCAGGTAGCCAGTGATGAAATAATGGCAACCCAGAATGGTATTAGTGGAACGCCTTCATTCCTGATAAATGGGACCTTGTTCATCGGCAATCAGCCTTATGAAAATTTTCAGCAGGCAATTGCTGATGCACTGGCGATTTCCGGAAAGTAAATTAGAATTGAAAAATTAAGCATAACAAACAACCGCCCAGATCATTCCCGGGCGGTTGTTTGTTTATGAAGGCTTTCTCAGGAGTTTTTTATGAACCAAGACACCCTGAAATTGCGTAATAATGACCAGATACCAAGGGGACTACCCAAAGCGGTTTCAAATCCCAGATCAATTACAGCAGTGGGATTCCGAAATCCAGCTCAGCTACAATTTGAATCCCAACGCAGCTGGACATCATCCGGGGAAGATCTTTTTTTGAGGTATCTGGAGTATTTTTCATTTCGGGTGTAAACCAACAATCTCTGACTAAGGAGTAATATAATCCTCCGGTCTGGGACCCGGATCATCTAAACCGCTTTCACTGAAAGGCAGTAGAACTTTGACCTGCATATCCTGATCCACTTTGCTCTGGCAGGATAGACGGAATTTACCCAGATTACCCTGGCTTTCCAATCTGGACCTTTCTGCTTCGGTCATGGCAGCTGGCTCTCCTTCCAGGAATTCAACCCGGCAGGTGGTGCAGCGGGCGTATCCCCCGCAGCGGTGCAGGGGTTCTCCACCATTGTCTTCCAGGGCAATCACTAGGCGGGTTCCTCCTGCTACTTCAACTTCCCCAACTCCTTCAATGGTTAGCTTTGGCATATCTGACTCCTTTTATCCACCAAATTTTTATTCACCTGCTTGACTGAGGACCAATTATCCAATCATGATCAATCCAGCTACCCAGGAAAGGGAATCCAGTGAAGATCCCCGCTGATTGGTTTTCAGGTTGGTAGGCCAACCGCAGGTCTTCATTAATTGGAACACATCCACTCCATACCCTGACATCGAGGGTCGAGCTTGCCTCGGGTGTCGACAGACCCCTTGCCGTTCAAGGCGCTGGCAGGCCAGATGATCCTGGCAGAACAATTCCTTGCAGGAACCCCCGGCAAAGCCCGCGGAATTCTTAAAGCCCAAATGCACAGCTTCCAATTCAACATTG
>CAZUMG010000005.1:8051-9960 GCA_964621895.1 uncultured Anaerolineales bacterium
GGCAAAGCCCGCGGAATTCTTAAAGCCCAAATGCACAGCTTCCAATTCAACATTGGCAACCAGTTCGTGTAAATATTTTCCGATCTCGCAACGTTCCCAGGAGAGCAGCATCGAAGAAGGAACCACCAGCCGCAGTACCAGCGCCCGGGGATGGGAACAAATCAATTGCCTGAATTGCGCGGGACCCCCAACGTGAGGAGGGCAACTGTAGGAAAGGCCGTAATTTTCACATCGCGGCTCAAGGCACTTTAATGCCAGGTCATCCTTAACCTGGATCTCACCGGAGGGGATCATACGGGCATTGCTTGCTCCTAATGAGATAGCAATTTCAATTAAATCGGGCAGGACCGGGTTATTTTGATTCATAAGATTTCATTTACCAGGTTAGCCGGATTCAAACCAATAGGTTCTGGAAAGTTAGCTGATAAAACCTGTCCTCTTTATTTCTTGGTAATGGTCTCACTTAGATGTATCCCGCGCTTTTGGTACTCGAGCTGTAAATCCGCAAAGAGGCCGTTCACCTGTCCCAAATATTCAGGAGGGCAGATGCCTTTCAGTTGAATCATGCCTTTCAGCAGCTGGCGGGCAACAATAGTGCAGGTATAGCCGGTTGTCCTGGCCATTGAGGTAATCCCGGTTGGCTGATCGTAATGATCAACCAGATCGTATTGGTAGCGGATCTTTTCCTTGCCCTGGATGCCTTCCAGGATGACCTGCATTACTGTGATATCTTTTTCTCCCTTCTTCATCAACCATTGATCAAATAACAGCTGAGATGTTAACTTTAGCGGTTTTACTTGGACTCCATCCACCTCGACAGGTTCAGGGTTGAAAAATCCGCTTTCCCGGAAGACTCGCATCAAGTTTGCGTGGCCGGGATAGCGCATGGTCTTTTCCCGCATGTTCGGGATGGCTAGAGTCTGTCTGAGGGTTCGCAATCCATCAGTGTTAAATGCCTCCAGGGTGCCCAAACCTGGAAAATCAAGCAGCTCAATTTCAGATAGAGCCGGGTAAATGACTTCCTCCCCATTTTCTACAAAACGGGCTGGACGGTTATATTCTTCCAGCACATCTGCCGGAGAAAAAACAGCTTTGTATTCATAAGGCCACAGGCGGATCTCTGGTAAACCTCCCACATAACACAGGTAGGATAAAGGCTTGGTTAATTTTTCTGCCACATATCCGGCGATGAGATTGCATAAACCAGGCGCGACCCCGCAATCAACAATTGCGGTGACATCCTTTTCCCGGGCCAGGTCATCAAGTAAAAAAGGATCTTCATTGAAGAACGAGATATCAACCACATTTTTACCGGCGGTGATGATCTGGGAAAGGGTATTAAAACCCAGAAACCCTGGAACTGCACTGATCACCAGGTCATACTCGGATACTAGGGATGGGATAATTTTTCCGTCCGATAGATCTGCTCGTTTAGTAGTAACAGCTGGAAGACCAGAAAGTCTTTCCAACGCGACAGCATTCCGATCCACTGCCAGGATTTCAAAATCAGAGCCAGCAGCTAAATCCCTGACAATGGCACTTCCGACTAATCCTGCTCCAAGAACTATTATTTTCATTTCCTTCTCCTTTAAGGTTGCAAACGCATATCCTCTGGATACTCACTCTTTTACCTGGTTTAGAACATAAGTCTTTAGGAACGAATCCACTTGTTGATAAAAGTGATTAATATTTGCTGAAATCTTAAACCCATGACCTTCTTCTGGGTAGTAATGATACTCATTTGGAATGCCATGATTATTTAATGCAGTCACGATTTGTTCTGCCTGCTCTGGAGGAACAATGGGATCTTTCCCTCCCTGAAAGATAGCCACCGGGTCTTGGATCTGGTCAGCGAAGAAAACGGGAGATCGGGATCGATAGATCTCCTCCGCTTCTGGGTAGGGACCAA
>CAZUMG010000005.1:10060-15425 GCA_964621895.1 uncultured Anaerolineales bacterium
GATAGGGTCTTCCGTACCCGCTGCTTCCACGGTAATTCACTTCCAGGACCGCATATCCCCGGCTGGTGAAGAACTGCGTCCGGGGTTGAAATTCGGCCGTTTTTTGCCGGGTTGGTCCGCTGTGGATAATCATCAGCAGGGGCGGTTTTCCAATCCCGGAAAATCCAGGATTGTGAGGAGAATAAAACAGGCCGTGAACCTTATTTCCATCTACACTGGACCAGGAAATAGGTTCTGGGATGGAAAAAATATTCCGTGGGACAGCTTGGGGAGTTGAAGACCTGATTATTTTAGTCTGCCCATTCAAAGTTACTGTGATCAAGCGGGGTGGCAGATCTCCTCCGGATGCAATTAAGGCGATCTGTTCATCTAGGGGCGAAATTGCCAGATCTTCCATCCAGGTGTAGTTTTCGTCTAGCTGGACTTGGGTTTCCAGATACGACGTCAGGTCCAGATACCAGAGGGTACAAAAACCCTCTTGGTTGCGCAGAAAATAAATCCTGTGACCATCCGGGCTGAATCCGTAAGACTGCTGATCCTGAACCCAGGGTGGCTGGGCATGCTCTGCCGGTTCATTGGTTAGCTGCTTGGTCTGATCGGCTGCCAGGTCGTAGAGGTAAAGCTGCCACCAACCACTTTGATCAGAGATATACGCCAGGAATTGTCCATCAGGGGAAAATTCTGGTTGGATCACCGAGATATCCTGCCCTCCTGCAATGGTTTTTTCTTCAACAACAGTTAGGTGATTGTCAGCTGAAATGTGCACCTTACCGAGAGACAGCCTGGTGCTGTCCCAGGGCATCTGGGGATGATCCCAGCTTATCCAGGCCAGATGGGTTCCCAGGGGATGCCAGCAGGGAAAATTATAAAAATCTGCCCTGGCGATGAGCGGATAGGGAGGTCGGGAACTCCCCACATCAAATGCCAGGATCGTATCAATCTCACCGTCAGAATGAACAAAAACCAGGTGTTTTTTATCTGGGGACCATGTAGGAGTAGCTGCTCTGATATTGGTTGAGGTTAGTTGTTTGATCTTATTTTCTGAGCTGGAAATCTGGTAGAGCTGCTGGGATTCTTTTTCCACAAAAACAATCGTTCCCCCCTTTTTCGTATAAGATCCACCTCCATACAAAATTCCACCTCCTACCTGCTGATCACCGCTGATAGTTTTGACCTGATTTGATTGATGATCCAGCATGTAGAGAGATGTTTGGGAATAGTTCCTTTCTTTCCAGAACAGGCAGCCTTTTTCATTCCAGGAAGGCTCACTGAGTTCACGCATATTTCCGAGCAGTTCCGGAGTGATCTGGGAAATCCAATATCCATAGGATTCGGTTTGGGGTTTGATCATAAATACACAAGTTACATAATGGGAGAGTAACAAAAGTATCATACTATGAGTTGGGATCATTATGGAGTAGGTTGGATAGATTCAGGGGCTTTGGTTTGAATCGAAATTCAGAACAGGGATTGAACGGAGAGTGGATAGAACCTAAGATTGACCTCTCATGGGTGCAAAACTTTTTCTGTGCAGCGGACAGGTTCCGTGCTGTTGGATGGCTGTTCTATGGCTGGCGGTGCCGTATCCAAAATTGGTTTCAAATCCATACTGGGGATATTTCTCTGCAGCGCTGATCATGACTTCATCTCGGTGGGTCTTGGCAAGGATGGACGCAGCTGCGATAGAAAGAGAACGGGCATCTCCCTTGATAAGCCTGGTCTGGGGGAGGGGGTTGTCAGGAAGAACAAGGTAATCAACCAGGAGATGGTCTGGCTCTAATGTGAGATCATTCAATGCCCGCTGGATCGCCAGGCATGTAGCTGGAACGATACCATATTGGTCAATCTCAAGGTTGGAGGCAAATCCAACACTCCAAGCCAGGCAGTGGTGGATTATCAGCAATTTCTCCCGCTGTCGCTGATCCATCGATAATTGTTTCGAATCCCTGACCCCTGATAGGTCTTTGAGAATCTGGTCTGCAGGGGGAAGGATAACAACAGCGGCAGTCACCGGTCCTGCCAGGCAGCCTCTCCCTGCTTCATCGATACCTCCAACCTGGACAAGCCCTGCTTTCCAGAGGGAGTGTTCAAATTCAAGGGTAGGATGACTGGGAATCAGGGAGGGGTCAATTCTCAGGGTCATACAAACCTAAGGCTTCATTTCGGCGAATAACGCTGATATCAGCAAGGATCTTAATAGCATCCCGAATGGCATGGACTTTACTTTCCCGATTGTAGGTCCAGGGGATGGGAATTTCATCAATTCGATAACCCCTCCGTCTGGCGATATACAGGAGTTCAATGTCAAAGGACCATCCGGAGAGTGTCTGAAACTGAAAAAGGTCTTTGGCCGCTTTAGCTGAAAAACATTTAAAACCGCACTGGGTATCATTTAATCCTGGCAGTGCAAAAAGTTGGATTAACCAATTCATCAAACGGCCGCCCAGATGCCGGAAATGCGGCTCATCATAGCGGATCGCTCCAGCTTTCTCCCTCGAAGCAATGGCAATATCGGCACCTTCCAGGTGAGGTGGTAGAAATCTATTCACCTCATCTATCGGCATGGAAAGATCAGCATCACACATAAAGAGAAATTCCCCCCGGGCTTGATGCATCCCTGCCCGTACTGCTGCTCCTTTGCCTGGTTCCGCTTCAAAAAAACCCGACATAAAAGTATATTGGTCGGAAAACTTCCGGATGATTTCTTCAGTCCGATCAGTGCTGTTATTGTTAACCACCCAGACTTCTGCAGAGTAGACTTGATTCTCCAGAAAGGTGACCACCTTAGTTAATGTTTCTGGCAGCCGGGATTCCTCATTATAGGCAGGTATGATGATGGACAGAAATGGCTGTTGCACGCAGGATCCGTCGGTTAACTTAGAGAGTAAAGGTTATAAATATGATCAAAACAATCAGAACCACGATTAGAAGTGCAATCAGACCACCGATAATTAACCATTCCCTGCGGGTAAAATTGGCTTTGCGGGCAACCTTTTCAATGCTCTCATCCACCTTGGCTAGGGTTTCAGGCAGATGATCTATCAATTCCGGAGGCTCTTTTGGTTTCTTGGGTTTCTCGGGCAGACGTGGTTCTGCTAATAACTTCACAGCGGTTCGGAAATCCATATCACTGAAAATCGGTTTTGCGATCGCTAATTCCCTGGCAAAATTTTTAATCCCATCAGCTTGGATTACCCGCACCCGGGGTCGGATTGATTCCACGACCGTTTCTGGTGAAACGAAAATCATCACCCCCCGGTCCATGGGAGCAGAAAAATTATGCTGTTTGAGGTATCCCTCAATGGTTTTCTGATACAGCCAGGTTTCACGGATCAGGTTAACCGGAGCCAGTTTATATTCATCATTGCTTCCGAGTTCCTCCCAGCGTTTTCCTTCTGCCCGAAAAAAACCTTGCTGGGATTTTGGATTGATGACCAGCAGGCTGGATGGCGCGATCAGGACGATCGGAATAGGTCTGCCCACACGAGGGATTTCTACATCCCTGAGCAGGACACAATCATTTCCCAGAACAGTTTCAAGAACCTCAACCAGTTCTTCCTGGCTCTTTCTGCTAGCCTGCCAGGACCATCCATAGGAAAAAATCCCCTGCATTGTTTTTAGAGTACCTGCAAATCCTGATTCAGACTGATATTTAGAAAGGTCTATTGTCCTCATAGTAGTTAAAAAGGAAATGTTTTTTTTGATTATACCAGTCTCTGATGCCAGAAACCAACCTTTTAAAAACATTAAATAATGGATTTTCTCAATATATTACCAATGGATTTAACACCAATGAATACCATTAAATAAAAAGTCGGGGTGGACGGACTTGAACCGTCGACCTCCGCGTCCCAAACGCGGCGCGCTCCCAACTGCGCTACACCCCGATACACTTATCTGACCTGCTCAAAGCAGTATAATCTCTATGGAGGTGATCGTCAAGGACAGCTATCTCCTGAAGGAAATCCAAGCTATGTTAAATGACCTGGTACGGCTTCACCATGCTGATTACCAAGAGGATATCTCCTTTTGGTTAGCTTGGACGGATGGCAGGGATCCGATCCTGGAATTAGGCTGCGGGCATGGACGGGTCACTCTTCCCCTTCTGGAAGCTGGACACCAGGTAGTTGGACTGGACCTCGACCAAGACTCATTAAGATATTTAAACAGCTCAATTACTTCCGCTGACCAGGATCTGCAGAGTAGGGCTGTGATTATTCAGGCTGATATGCTGAAATACCAGCCCCGGAGTAAATATGGGGCGGTCTTGATTCCCTGCAATACCTACAGCATCTTTTCTGAAGATGAACGCCAGTCCCTCCTGAAAAATGTCCGTCGATTGCTATTACCCACGGGTATTCTGATCGCCAGTGTTCCCAATCCTGTCTTGCTTAAGGCGCTGGTTGAAGATATGGATGGGGAAGATCTTGAGCCAGAAGTGGAAAAGATTTTTCCTCATCCGGAAACCGGGAACCCGGTCCAGGTCAGCAGCCGCCTGCATATCA
The DNA here is from genome assembly GCA_964621895.1 of uncultured Anaerolineales bacterium. Lineage (GTDB taxonomy): Bacteria > Chloroflexota > Anaerolineae > Anaerolineales > UBA11858 > B10-G9. The sequence continues at coordinate 14,566 of CAZUMG010000005.1, forward strand.
ATGGAGATGTGGTGAGTTGGGATTGGATTTACGATGAAATGTTCCCCGATGGAAAAGTGGTCCGCACCCTCCAATCAACAAGCCACCAGCTATGCTCCCCTGAGGAATATTATCAGGAATTGTTCCAGGCTGGATTTGGAAATATCACTTTCCTGGGAGATTTTAATGGAGGGACATTTGATGACCAGGCTCCCTATCTGATCCTGATCTGTAAAATAAAATAGTTAGATTGGATAAAAACCAGGGAGAAATATCTTCAAAAAACCAGCTCGTATGTTAATAAATCACAGATAAAGCATTTGTTTATCTCTAATAGTTCGTTTGTGTTCTTCTAATACTAAGCTCGTAACATTGTGGGCAGATAAAACAACTATTTAGAAACGATAGTTTAAGGAGAACACCATGTCCATGTATATTCAACCCTATGCCCGATTCCACAACCACCCTGTCCGCAACTATGAATCCATTGAAAGTGAAGTTCACATTCCTCTGGATGTCATCGCAGAAGATGATGCTTATGTGATTGAACTGATCGTGCCTGGTTTGGAACCAGATGATGTAGATATTGAGATCGTTGAAAAAACCATTAAGATTCAAGGTGAATTTAAAGCAAAAGGTGATGAAGTTAAGTATTTGCGTCAGGAACGCCCCTGTGGAAAATTCCAGCGGGTCATTCGTTTGCCCAAATTGTTGGATATGGAGAAATCCGACGCCAACCTTAAGAATGGTATCTTGACTTTACGCGTACCGGTTTCTGAGGAAGCCCTTCCTAAAACCATCAAGATTAAAGCAAAATAAACTCTCCTGTGTTTAATGGTTGAAGAGCTGGTAATTTACCAGCTCTTCTATTTTCTGGGGGG
>CAZUMG010000005.1:15525-21776 GCA_964621895.1 uncultured Anaerolineales bacterium
GATAACGCTGCCATCACCACGCACCTGACCTTGTTAAGCGTACGGGCGGCGGTGGCAGATGCAACCCTGGCTATTGTGCAGGACCGGATGCCTGATGCCAAGCTGGCCCTTGATAAGGTCGGTTCTTCCCTGGATTCTTTGAAAACCATGCTGAATAAAGATCAGGTGGAGGTTGTAGATAATATGATTCAGCGGCACCAGTTGATCCTGATAGAACTGAATGATGATGGTTTTTCTGCAATAACAGATCTGGAAGTGCTGGCGACAAAACTCAATACCCTGGAAAATACCTTGTACGCAGCTCCCTGAGTTGGGGGATCCCTGTTGATACGAAAAGCACCTCCCGAATTAAGAGTCCGGGAGGTGCTTTTTTGCTGCCCTAGTTAAGGGTGTCAATACAAATAAATGTTTTGTTTATGACAAGATTTATTGCTGGCTGGCATCAGAGAGGACTTCTGCCTCGGCAGCAGTCTCCGGCATACCGTTGAGCACCCAGGCTTTAAAAATATCAATATACTCCTGCTTGATTAGTTTGGTAGGAGGCATTTGCTGGATAATTTTCTCACCGCTGGCTGGATCATAGATGCTTTCCCCGTTGATGGTCAGGATCAGGTAGCTGTTCAGGTCACCAGCGATTAAATTTTTCCCAGCGTTGTCCCCACTGGTAAGGATTTCCTGATAGGATCCCATCAAGAAGTTGTTATTCTCTTTACCTGGCCGGTGACAGGAGATACAGTACCGCTTGGTTAACCGGGAGATATGGATTTCGTAGGAGGGGATTTCATTTTCCGCGATTTCTGGGATTGCGCCAGCCGCCGCGGCATTTTCCGGCAGATCAACCCGGTCATCCCAGGTATACCGCAGGTATAAGACCAGGGCTTCAATTTCTGATTTTTTAAGTTCCCCCCCATAAGCTAGTCCATAGGGAGGCATGCCCAGATCTTGCTGGCCGTATTCCACGATATTTTCCAGGGTATCATCTGAGCGAGTATACATTTCATCATGGCTGCTGATGGATTTCAGGTCCACCCCTTCCAGACCTTCGACCCCGGCAATAATCCCGCCTTCACCATCCGGCCCATGGCATTCAACACAATAAACACCGTATAAATCACCACCCAGGGATATATTTTCCAGGAGCGAATTGGCTGCCGTACTTTCCTCGCTCTTCGGAGTGGTGAGAACAGAGCGGATGGTTAAACCAACTATACCCAGGACAACCACCCCCATGATTGAAATACCAGTCAGGCGGTTTTTCCAGTTGCGGAGAGGGTTTTTATCAATAAAGGGCAAAACAAACAACAGCAGGATTCCTGCCAGGGGAATCACAAAAGTGCCTAACCATTCCAACTTCCCCGGGATAAATTTAAGAAATTCAAACAAAAATAGGAAATACCATTCCGGGCGAGGGATATAACTGGAGTCGCTGGGGTCCGCTTTCGCTTCTGCCGCAACCCCTAAAAAAGTTGCCAGGCCAATTAGCAGGATAAACAAGCCAAAAGAGACCAGCAAATCTTTATAGATGATATCCGGCCAGAATTTAACCCCATTTTGTTTGGCTTGATCATATTTACGCTGGTAGGTTTTTTTCTGCTCTTCGTTCACAGGATCTCTCCTCCCCGGATTTCAGCGATCAGCATGGAATGGGGATTAGCTGTCTTTATTCGGAATATGTGAAATACCTAAACGGATGACCAGATACAGGTGAGTAAACACGATGGCCAGCAAGACAGCCGGGAAGATCCAGATATGTAGCGAGAAGAATCTCGATAAGGTTAAAGCGCTAATATCTGGACCTCCACGCAAAATCTTCAGGATAAAATCTCCTACCAGGGGGACAGTACCCGCAATTTCTGTTCCCACGGTTGTTGCCCAGTAGGAACGTTGATTCCAGGGCAGAAGATAACCCGTAAAGCCCATACCAAGGGCGCCAATTAACAACATCACCCCGGTAATCCAGGTGACCTCGCGGGGATATTTGTAGGCTCCGTAAAAGAAAACCCGCAGCATATGAATAAAAGCTATCAGAATTAATAATGAAGATCCCCAATGATGTAATCCACGGATTAACCAACCAAATTGGACATCGGTCATAATATAACTGATGCTGTCATAGGCATGGTCCGGTGAAGGAACATAATAAACTGACAGCAGGATGCCGGTAATTCCCTGGATGGCTCCCAGGAATAAACTGGCGCTCCCCAGGGTGAACCACCAATTTACCTTGGGGACTTTCCTGTCCAGAATAGTGTCATAGATGGCTTTTAACCCCAAGCGTTCATCCAGCCAGCTGAAAATTTGCTCTGCCATGGTTAACCTTCCCTGAGATGAATTAACAGCTGATCCCCTTCCAGCCTGGTCTCATACCGGTCCATATCCCGAGGAGGAGGACCGGATATTACCTTTCCATCCTGGTCAAATGTAGCCGCGTGGCAGGGGCAGAAATATACCTTTCTTTCCGCATCCCAGCTGAGCCGGCAGCTGAGGTGGGTACACACATCGGAAAAAACAACCAGGTCGCCCCCGGATTTTCGGAAGACAAAAGCGCCGTAGCTGTGGCTGCTCCTTTCCCACCCGTTTATCTTTGTAAGTGTGAAATTGAACAGGGTTGGATAATCCCGGGGATAGTTCTCCAAAGCGCCCAGCGCTATCCATTCATCCTCGGTTGTTTTCCTGAGTGCTGGGGAAATAAAAAATTGAACTGCCGGCAGCCCAACAATGGCTGCCATCATTGACCCTACAACCGAGCTCACGATCTTAACAAAACCGCGGCGGTCCAAAACAGGTGAGCGGTATTTTGAACTCATAAATCACTCCAATATTGATGAAGACAATTCATTGGTCGTCTCTAAAAAATGCAATCATGCTCATCGATACCCACTCATTATAGACTAGAACCCTCCCCAAGGCTGATGATATCTGCGACTAACAATCCATGAGATATGTCACTTTCAAAATCAACCCTAGAGATGCCATAATAGAGGTACGATTGAAGCCCCGGAGATGTTTTCAAGACCTATCAGGTTACCAGGGTGGTAGTCACAAGGAGGAAACCATGGCATTAAGCCGCAAGGTAGGTTTATTGGCAGGGGCAAAATACCAGGGGGGAGGACCCATGCTGGCGTGGGCGCTGCACCGCATTTCAGGTCTGGCAATCATAGTGTTCGTTACCCTTCATGTGATGGCATCATTTCTGACCCAGCAGCTGGGTAGTGACCTTGGGATCTCCATCAACATTCTGTACGAGTCGATTTATTTCCAATTGTTTATTGTCTTTTGCGCAATTTTCCATGGTGTCAATGGATTAAGAATTATCGTGCTTGATGTTTGGCCCAGATTAATCCGTTACCAGAAGGAATCAACCTGGCTGGAGTGGTTTGTGGTTTTGCCGCTCTATGCCCTCACCGCATTTATTATGATCCGGCGTTTCCTGGCAGGATAATTAATTGAGGAGATGGTGATGCGATCAAGAACGATGCCTAAACCAAGCTGGAACCTGGAATTCCTGATGTGGGTATTCACCCGAGTATCAGGTCTATCCTTGATCTTGCTGGCTGTGATTGGTATTTCTCTGGGTTTGTTAATGGGAGCCAGATCTCAAATGGATCTGGGTACATTCATGCGCTGGGCTTTTTTCCCCAATCCTAGCCATGTCCTGGATAGCGAAATCCCGGATATATACCTCTGGTCTAACGGATTCTGGCAGATCATGGAAATCCTGGTGGTTGTATTCGCTGCCACCCATGGTTTTAACGGACTCAGGGTGGTGCTGGAAGATTATACCTCTCCGGGTTTCTGGCAAGGCTTGTTAAGATTTCTCATTTTCCTGCTGTGGATTTTTTCCGCCCTGGTAGGTATTTACGTCATTCTTGGCTCCTGAGCGGGCTGAGAGGAGAACAACTATGCAAAAACATCAATTTGAAGTTGTGGTTGTCGGCGCAGGTGGAGCAGGATTGACAGCAGCCCTTTACGCTTCTCGGACAGCCAGCACTGCCGTGATCAGCAAGCTTTACCCCACGCGTTCCCATACCGGGGCAGCCCAGGGGGGGATTGGAGCAGCCCTGGGGAATACCGAAGAAGACCATCCGGAATGGCATGCCTTCGATACTGTTAAGGGAAGTGACTACCTGGGCGACCAGGAAGCCATTGAATTCATGGCTTCAGAAGCGGTTGATGCAGTTTACGAGCTGGAGCATATGGGATTACCGTTCAGCCGCAACGCGGATGGCACCATAGCCCAACGTCCCTTCGGAGGTCATACCAATAATGTTACCGGAAAACCGGTCCGGCGGGCATGTTACGCTGCTGACCGAACCGGACACATGATTCTGCAAACCCTCTTCCAGCAGAGTATTAAAAACCAGGTGAAATTTTTTGATGAATTTTATGTGCTGGATATTTTAATTGTGGATGGAAAAACAGCTGGTGTGATTGCCCTGGAATTAGCTACCGGGGAAATGCATATTTTCCATTCCAAAACAGTGATCATCGCTACCGGGGGACACGGCCGAGTCTGGCAAACCACCTCCAATGCTTATGCCTATACCGGGGATGGAGTCGCGCTGACCTTACGCAAAGGGATTCCCGCGGAAGATATGGAATTTTACCAATTCCACCCAACCGGTATTTATAGAATGGGTATTTTAATCACAGAAGGAGTTCGTGGCGAAGGTGGTGTGCTGATCAATGGGGAAGGTAAGCGCTTTATGGAAACCTACGCCCCGACTGTTAAAGACCTGGCTTCCCGGGATGTGATCAGCCGGGCGATGTATCTGGAAATTAAAGCAGGTCGCGGTATCCAGGGGAAACCCTACATGTACCTGGATGTCACCCCTGAGGTGGTAAACCATTATGCCGAACTTGATGGAAGAAAAAACCCTGATGGAACCCCTTACCGGGTAACCGCCAGCGATATACTCAAAAAGCTGCCGGATATTATCGATTTCTGTGAAACTTATATCGGGGTTAATCCGGTGGTAGATCCCATGCCCGTGCAGCCGACCGCCCATTACGCCATGGGTGGTATTCCCACCAATAAGTTTGGTGAGGTAGTTGTTGATGAAAAAAATACCGTCCTGCCGGGTTTGTACGCTGCTGGAGAGGTTGCCTGTGTTTCGGTTCATGGTGCCAATCGATTGGGAACCAACGCTTTACTGGACCTGGTTGTTTTTGGTAAATATTCAGGGTTAAAAGCTGCTGAATATGCTGGCAAAGAACCCTATGCTGATCTCCCCAAGGACCCTGAAACGTATGCCTTGGCTCAGTTAAACAGTATCCGGGAAAGCGTGGGAAAGGAACGTTTGGTTGATATTGCAGCTGAGATGAAAGAGGTTATGTTTGATCATGTGGGTGTCTTCCGGGTTGAGCAGGGTATCCAGACGGCAGTTGATAAAGTCAAAGAACTTAAACAGCGTTTTAAAGAGGTCCACATTGATGATCAGGGGCTGAAATACAATAATAACCTGATTGAGGCCTGGGAACTGAGCAACTTACTTGATATTGCTGAAGTTACTGCTGTATCTGCTCTGGCCCGTACGGAAAGCCGGGGCGCTCACTCCCGGGATGATTATCCAAAACGGGATGATGAGAATTGGCTTAAACATACCCTGGCCTGGATGGAGACCGGGGGTGTGCGCCTGGGGTATAAACCTGTTCATATTACGAAATACCAGCCCAAAGCCCGGACGTATTAGGAGGAAATATCATGCAGGTAACCCTGAAGATCTTTCGCTATAATCCGGAAGATAAAAAGAAAAAACATTACGATACCTTTACCATCGAGGCAGAACCATCAGATCGGATCCTCGATTTACTGGAACGGGTAAAAGGAACCCGGGATGGCACCCTGGGATTTAGACGGTCCTGCGCCCACGGCGTTTGTGGATCAGATGCAGTCCGCATTAATGGAGTCAATCGCTTGGCCTGCAAAGTACTTGTCCAGGATCTCAAATCCCACCAGGTGACCATTGAACCGATCTTGGGGTTGCCAGTAGAAAAAGATCTGATTGTAAATATGGAGCCTTTTTTTGACCACTACCGCTCGGTGATGCCCTATTTTGTAAATGATGATCCTCCTCCCAAAAAAGAACGCCTGCAAAGCCCGGAAGAACGGGAACGTTTTGATGACACCACCAAATGCATTCTCTGTGCAGCCTGCACAACCAGCTGTCCTTCCTTCTGGGCAAACGGAGAATATCTTGGACCATCAGCCATAGTGAACGCTCACCGGTTTATCTTCGACAGCCGGGACC
>CAZUMG010000005.1:21876-38941 GCA_964621895.1 uncultured Anaerolineales bacterium
GGGAGGTTATTCGTACCCCCGGCCAAAAGGGAGCAATGCCAGGGGGATTAATTTAAAATGCTGTTTGGCAAAAGGTATTCCGACAATTGTAATTGCCAGGATGATGCCGTGAAGTAAATGAGCCACGGCAATTTCCCAACCAAACAGGATGATCCAGATGATGTTGAAAATGGTATTGCCAATGTTGTTGGCATTTTCGAACTCACGCACTTCTCTGCCGAACGGTGCGAATGTAGCCATACCGATCTTGATAGCCTGAAGGCCGAAGGGGATTCCCACAACAGTAAGGCAGAGGGCAATTCCGCCAATCATATAGCCCAGTCCCACCAGTAATCCTCCAAAAATCAACCAGATAATATTTCCAAGCAGTGACATGCTGATTTCTCCTTACACTGAGATCCTTTCTGTAATTATATACGAGTTTTGGACATGGAAGTTACCAGAAATCTGGCAGCTGCTAATATCCCGGAGGTAGAGCTGGGTCTCTGGATGCATCGAGGTTGGGGCTTATTCTTCTGATATAAAGTAAGGCTAACAGCTTTTTGATGATGCTGCCGGGTAAGGGACAGTGGTTAGCCTGGTAACCGAATAGTTCAGGGGTGAAAATAATCTGGGTTGATATAAATGGAAGGAGATTAATATATTAAGGAGGACCATGATCCCGCCTTGATAGGGCAGATTTTTTAGGTGCCTCGTTCTTCTTTTTGTTTTGGGAGTGTCTGTCTGAACGCTTTTACAAACATGATCACCCCAAACAAGATGCCTCCAAACCAAAATATCACTGCCAGTGGATTTGAGATGGGTTTAAGGATATATTCTCCCGCAGCCGCGGCTAAAGGGAAAATCGCCGCCAGCAGCAGCCAGCGTTTGTCCCCCCAGATTTCCAATTTGGGATCTTCACTTTTTGGAACGATGTTGCTGATTTTCCGGCTCCTGAAAAGAAAAAAGAAACAGATTGCGTACAGTGTCCAGATGACCGCCTGTCCACCCAGGCCGGGCAAAGCATCCGGACGCAGGAGCAGTCCCAGTGCCAGGTACATAATCCCGGTGGGGACTAACAGCCATCTAAACTGCTTTGGATCGGGGAGGAGTTCTTTCATTGGATAGGTCCTATTCCGGGTGAGTCGTTTCCAGATCAGCACCAGGATAATCAGCACGGCTATCGTTGATATCCCGGAAAGCAGCGATTCACCCACAGAAGGGGAGTTTATGCTCTGGAATAGCCCGCCAAATACCATCACCAAGGCTAATCCCCCCCAGCTGTTCAGGAACCTGCCGATTTTTCCAGGGATGCTGAGCGAGATTTCAGTGGATGAGGTGAGTAATTTTTCCGCGATCAGCAGGGGAAGGATGAAGGAAAACCAGGCATGCCACCAGAATACCAGCACCAGAGTCTCGACGGGGGCAAAACCGGCAATTATAACGGAAGCACCCCAGGGAGGCACCCAGAGTACCTTGGTCAGGTAAGCCTCATAAAGACCAAATATCATCCCGGCAAATACCAGGCTGGCAAAGCGGGGTTTGGGGGAGCGTAATACCAGGGCTCCCAGCAGCACGATGTGTAAACCATACAGCGGGACTACGACCAGAAGTCCCCAGGTATGGAAAAAAGGAAACATGTCAGACCCGGAAAAAACCTCTGCAAAGAAAGTAGATAAAGCAGCGAGGATAATCCAGAACAGCCCCTGGTATTTTATATCTGGGGTTACTTCAGATTTCATTTGGAGTCCTTTTTTTTTGGTTTTTTAAACAGCATCAGGTAATCCCTCCGTTTATTCTTGATCCAGATATGAATTTTCTGGTTGAATATTACTTATGTAGTCATACCGCTCATCTCTTGAAAAAGTTGCGGGGAAATTCATAAAAAAAAGCTGTTCCTCTTTGCAGGAGCAGCTTTTTAAAGGATTCAAGCCAAAGCGGAGCTTATTTTTTCAAATTCGAGGCAGGTTCAGAGAGGCTATTTTTCTGAAAAAGGGTGATCTGCACCGCGCCAATCCCCAGGCAAACTACATAAGGGAACAGCAGGAACCAACCAACTGCCGGTAAGAGGCTGGTGAGCATCAGCACAGCACCAGAGCGAATATCCCGTTTTAATGGATCCAAATCGGGGAAAAGACGCTCTCCCAGGATCTGGTTAAATGCCGTCAATCCAAACAGCAGGCCGATCAGGAAAAAAGAGTAGATTGCAAAAGCAGGGATATTAATAATGGGAAAGTTTTTACCCAGGGATCCCAGGCCGATCACAATGATGGTAATCAGGATGGTATTGATCAAACCAAGCCAGAAAGCTCTTTGCCAATGGTTTTCCAAATTGGCGCGTATCTTTTCAACCTTGAGTGGAAATAAAGCTCGAACAAACAGAAAACTGGCAACCAGGGTTATCAGCGAGAGAATTGTGATCAATATGATAGATAAGGATTCCATAGTTCCTCCTGAAACTTAAAGATTATTAAGATGGTTTTTCTTAAAGGGTTTGGGATGGCGCAGCAGGAGATAATTGGCAGCCAGACCCAATACTCCTGCTGTTAGGATCAACATCCAGGGGGATGCTGATCTGGATGGAAATAGTCCCGAAATTGAGAAAATTGTTGGGATCTGGGTGAGATTAAGCTGCAGCTGAGCCCACCAGATCATCCAGCTGCTGGCCAGCTCAAACAGCAAAAAATTAATTGCAGCCAGGACATCCGACCTGAGGATTGATACTTGGTTTATCCAGTATGACACCTGGAAAGCTGGTATCAGCAGCCCGAGTGCTCCACCTGCTGCCAGGACTTCAATTACCAGAGTCCAGGTCAACCCCTGCGACCATTTTTTGCTGTCCCGCAGCTGCTGTAAAACGCTGTCTGAGAGATCTTTTTTAAAGTTGAGTTCCGGGAGGGATTCCAAATTGGAGAATAACCTCTCAAACCTGGCCAGTTCTTCCCGGCAAGCGGGGCAGATTTCCAGATGTTCCAGGATTTCGCGAGTGGTGAGATCATCCAGAGCACCATCGAGATAAGCCTGTAGCTGCTGCCATTCAGGGTGGGTGGGATTAGCTTTCATGGTCTTTTTCCTCGAGCAAGTCAGCCAAAGTTTGCCGGCCGCGGTATAGATGGCTTTTAACGGTATTCAGGGGCAGGTTCATGGTTTCTGCCATTTCCTGGTAGGACATATCCTGGAAGTGGCGCAGTTCTACAGCCAAGCGTTGGGCAGGAGGGAGTTTCCAGAGGGCTTGGTAGACCTGTTGCCCCTCCTGGGACCTTTCCAAGGCTTTTTCCGGGTTTCTCTTAGGAGTCTCCTCAAGGTTGTCCCATTCATCTTCCGGTGTTGCCCGGATGGGTCCCCGGCGTTTCAGGAAATTGAAACACAGGTTGGCTGCCAGGGTGCGCATCCAGGGTCCAAACGGGCGGGCAGGATCGTAGCTGGAGAGATGTTGATAAGCCCGCAGAAAAGCATCCTGGGTGAGGTCTTCAGCTTCCTGGCGGTTTCCCAGAATGCGGAAGCAAACATTGAATACCGAAACCTGGTAGGCCTGGACTAGCTCGCCGTAGGCTCCCAGATCACCTTTTAATGTCCTTTTTACCAAGCCCTGTTCCCTGGAAGCAACCATGTCTATATTGTAGTACAGGGCAGAGTGGAAAAAAGTTGCACCCCATGCTCAACGATTAACGTTCAGTGTTAATGTTGAATGTTGATTTGTAATCCTTGTCTGAGGGTTCAGGGGATGCTATAATTTCCGCGCGCGAACAACAGCAGGATTACACCCCGGTAGCTCAATAGGACAGAGCGAGGCTCTCCTAAAGCCTAGGTTGTGGGTTCAACTCCCGCCCGGGGTACCTAAAAAAGGCCTCCTAACCTAAAAGGGAAGGAGGCCTTCTCTTATAACGGATGCGCTTTATTATCCTGAGCGAACCCTGAGCCCTTCGCCTCTGACTTCATCATCGCTCAGGGTAAACCCAGTCGAAGGGTCAGGTGGTGTCGTTCTTCCGAAACGCGCAGGGAATCCACTTTCGAACGTTCTTAACATATGATCGCCATTCATCTCCAAACGCAGTCTCAAGAAGCTTTTCCTCTTGGGAAGCTCGGCGGATCACAACGGTGGACATGGGTAAGAAAATCAACATTGCCCAAGTACGAAATATAAGGAATGCACCAATGGATGCGAGGATAACGGCAAGATACATAGGATGTCGAACGTAACGGAATGGGCCTTTCTTTACGAGTTGGTGACCTGAATATAAATCCGCACCTTGAGTTGATGAAACACCAAAATACTTGCCCAATGTAAGGAGGCCTGAGAGATAGAGGAGAACTGCCGGGATATAAATTACGAACCCAATCCAAGTGAGCAGGTACTCAGTGTTTATAAGCATGTGAACAGGCAATGGCTTCCAGAAGATGTATCCTATTATCAGAAGGATAATAGTTACCATGATGACGGCAGGCCATCGCCGAACGCTAGGACCGGTACCTATGCTGTGACTTTTCTCGCGTTTAGATTGGAGTAGAACACTTGCCAGAGCAGCCAGAATGACCACCATTCCTGAGATAGTTGCAATGATTCGAAGTGTGTTTTGGATAGCGTACATTCTTTCTGCAATTACCCATTAAAAAGGAATGACTATATGTTAGAGGACAGTCTAGCTGTTTGGCTCACCTGCAACCTATGGGTATTTAATGATTATAGATTAAGAACCAATAAAGGTATAAGGTTATAAAATTCCTCGCGCTGCAGGCTGTTGGGTGGAGCAGGGGCTTAGCTGGGATCTGGCCCCATTAAATTCCCCCAGATCCTTAATTTTAAGCACGCCCCAAGGCAATTCCCCGGGATGCCAGGGTGACATTTATCAAAAAACAGGGTGACAAATGTCATATTATTGTTGAGTTATCCGAAAATAATCCCATAATAAGTTATAGCATGTTATTGCAAGTTATTGTATCTTAGTGCGATTTGTCGGACAAAAAGGGTCAAATGACAGAATTGCTGACGACCAAACAGGTGAAAAATTTGCTTCAGATCGACCGTACCACGGTCTACCGTATGCTGAATGACGGCAGGCTGACAGGCATTAAAGTTGGCAGCCATTGGCGCTTCAGACGGGATGAAATCGATGAGCTGCTCTCAATCGTCAGAGCTGATAAAAAATCCACTCCAACTCCTGATGAAATCTTGCCCATCCATTGCATCCAATCGATCCAGGATGTTTTTGCGGAAATTGCTGATGTGGGTGCCATCACCACCGATCGACACGGTGAGCCGATTACAAATATCAGTCACTGCGCTCAATTTTGCTCGTTAATTTTGAACACCCTGTCCGGAAAGAGGGCTTGTATTCAATCCTGGAAGCGTTTAGCCCAAGCTCCTGAAGGTGAGCCTGAATTCGTGTCCTGCCATGCTGGACTCCAGTATGCGCGCGGATGCATCAAGATTGCAGAAAAACCGGCAGCCTTGATTGTCTCCGGTCAATTCTATCTTAGAACCCCGGATTCCCGGGAGGAAACCGAACGAATACACCGCCTGGCGGAGGATCATGGGATAGATTTCCATGATATTTCGGAGGCCGCTTCGAAAATTTCCCTTCTAGATGAGCGGAAGCAATCCCAGATTGCTGGCTGGATGAGTGCAGTGGCGAGGACTTTTAGTGAAATTGCAACTGAAAGAGCGGAAATATTGGAACGCCTCAGAGGGATCTCAGAGATGAGCAAACTTGAAAGGACAGCTTAGTTAAAACGGTTATATAAAAAAAAGGAGATCTAAAGATGTCGTACAAATTTGATCAGGAAATAGATTGCAGCGGATTGTCCTGTCCGATGCCAATTCTCAAGACAAAAAAAGAATTGGATACAATGACTGCTGGCAAAGTCCTCAAGATGACTTCCACGGATCCCGGTTCCGTGCCGGATATAGAAGCTTATACCAAGAAAACAGGGCACGAGCTTCTCGGACATGAGGAAGATGCCGGGAAGTATATTTTCTACATTAAGAAGAGTTAACTACCTGAAATAATCCAGTTTAGAGGAGATAAAATGTCTGATTTTAAAGCATCACGGTTAGCGATAATAGCGGCTCATGGCACCCTTGACGCTGCCTATCCCCCATTGATCCTGGCAACTACAGCTGTAGCTATGGATATGGAAGCGGGTATATTCTTCACTTTTTACGGCTTGAATATCCTGAAAAAAGGCAATGCGGATAAACTCAAAGTCGCCCCGATAGCGAATCCGGCTATGCCGGTCCCTGTACCCAACATCATTGGTATGCTGCCTGGCATGACTGCTGTAGCTACCATGATGATGAACTCCTGGATGAAAAAAGCCAAAGTCGCCAAGCTCAGCGAACTGCTCAGTACGGCAATTGAGTTTAATGTCAAATTGATCGCCTGTCAGATGACCATGGATGTGATGAACATCAAAAGGGAAGATCTTATCGATGAGTGTGAAGTTGGCGGAGCAGCGACCTATATGGAATATGCCAGCAATAATGCCATCGCACTCGCTTTTTAACAGATAAGAATTAAGGAGGATCTAATCGTGGACACAGAAAAAGTGTTGATTATTATGACCAGCGGACCGGAAACTCCCCGCCGCTGTGCAACGCCAATCTTTTTTGCTACTCTTGCGGCAGCCATGGATTATGACGTCACCATGTTCTTTACCATTGATGGTACGCTGCTGCTGAAAAAAGGGATGGCAGAAACAGTATTCCCCAAGCAAGGGGGAGATCCGGTCAGTAAATTTCTCAAGGATGCCCTGGATGCCGGGGTAAAAGTCACGGCTTGCACGGCTTCCATGGAACTGCATGATTTGAAACCCGCTGATATATTAGATGGAATTAAATTGGTTGGTGGGGCGTTTATGTGGTCAGTTACAGAGGACTGTAAAACAGTTCTGACATTCTAAAGGAGGAATGTATGACAAAAATTAGAGGATGTGAGCTCCCGGAGGATTTATTTTATCTGATTGATAAGCATGTCTGGGCAAAACCCATGGGCGATGGAACGGTCAGGGTGGGGATGACTACAGTAGCTACGAAATTAGCCGGTGGTTCTTTCACGGCTGTCACGGTTAGCGCCAGGAAAATTGGCCAAGAAATTGCCAGGGGGAAAAGCGCAGCTATCGTTGAGTCCAGCAAGTTTGTAGGACCAGTACCTGCGCCAGTAACAGGCGTGCTGCTGAGGGGCAATGATAAATTGTCAACCGATCCTAATCTTGTCGTGACAGACCCCTATGGAGAAGGTTGGGTCTGTGAGATAAAAGCCACCAATTGGGATGCTGAAAAATCAGATCTGGTCACTGGGTCTGCAGGACTGGCAGCCTATCAAGCAAAACTAGAAGCCGATGGTGTTTCTTGCGATTAATCGCGGCTCGGAGAGGAGAATAATCCATGTCTGAGGAAACAATCTATGAACATATGAGAAAAGAGGGAGTTTCACGGCGAGACTTCATGAAGCTGTGCGGCTTGCTAGCAGGCGCTATGGGTCTGGGAAATATGCCCCCCCTGGCTGCCAGCAATCTTTCTGCCGATCTCAATAAGAAGGGTGCAACGCTGGTTCAGCGAGTTGCCCATGCTTTACAAACCAAGCCGCGCATTCCCGTTATCTGGTTGGAATTCCAGGATTGTGCAGGCTGCAGCGAGGCACTCACCCGGTCTCAATCGCCCACACTGATCGACCTGGTAATGAATACCTTATCGATAGAATATCAAGAGACTCTGTCCGCAGCTGCCGGTTTCCAAACTGAAGAGAACAAACAAGCCGTCATGGAAAAATACAAAGGTCAGTATGTGCTGGTTGTCGAAGGCAGTATCCCTACCGGAGACAACGGCGCTTACTGCACAGTTGGAGGACGCGCCGCTGTTGATATCTTACAAGAAGCCGCTGCGGGAGCTGCTGCCATCATCGCTACCGGCAACTGTGCGGCCTTTGGAGGTTTACCTAAAGCGAAACCCAATCCGACCAGCGCAAAAGGCGTTTGGGAAATTATCACCGATAAACCGGTCGTTAATATTCCGGGGTGCCCGGCAATCCCCGAAGTGTTTACCGGGACAGTTGCCCAGTTTGTCGTTTTTGGAAGCTTGCCTGCCCTGGATCAGCACAATCGACCGCTCACTTTCTACGGTAACACCATTCATGAACGCTGTCTGCGGAGACCGTTTTACGAGGCTGGGAAGTTCGCGGGGTCCTTCGATGATGAGGGAGCCAGGAACGGTTATTGTCTGTACAAGCTGGGCTGTAAAGGGCCTACAACCTACAACTCATGCGCTGTGATTAAATGGGATGCCGGTTTATCCTTCCCTGTCCAGTCAGGACATCCTTGTTTGGGCTGTTCAGAACCCAATTTCTGGGATGGAGGAGGATTCTATCAAGGGCAATCAGCTCCGCTTGACCGCCCCATGGCCACAGCCGTTGGAACAGCCGCAGCCGCTGGAGCAGTTGCTGGAGCAGCCATTGCCTCGGCCAGCCATATTCAGAAAAAGAACGCGGACAAGAAACTGGCAAAAGAAGAGAAATAGGAGATCACCATGGATTGGTATAAAATTCTCGCATTCGCACGGGGACCTTTCTTTCAGGTTGCCTGGTTGGTCTTTATTGGAGGGTTGGTTTACCGGCTTATCCGGGTTATCCTCTTTGGCTGGAAAAAAGATAAAGATCCTGCAGATGGCAGCAAGCTAGTAGGTCTGGTGAAGTCGTTTCTAAAAGGTGCCATCATCTGGCCTTTTATTCCCTGGGTTAAACGAACTTTTTCGAAGAACCCGGTGGTATATCTGGCTGGCGGATTCTTTCACCTAGGATTATTAATTATTCTGATCTTTGGAACCCCACATATGCTGGTTTGGAAGAGCCTGTTGGGTTTTGGCTGGTATACCCTGCCGCTTCCAATCACAGATTGGTTTGCCGCAGTCACAATTGCGGCTATGGTGGTGCTGTTGATCAACCGGTTTATAAACCCCGTTTTAAGGTTGATTTCAGGCCCTGCCGAATGGTTCAACTGGTTGTTGGTCTTCCTGCCGATGGTGAGCGGATACTTGATGACTCATCATCTGATCAACCCATATGAAAAGGCATTTGCTTTGCATATGCTGGCGGTTGACGCTCTCCTGATCTGGATCCCCTTCAGCCGTATATCCCACTTCATATTCTATTTCTTCTCTCGAGCAATTCATGGAATTGAGTATGGAAAACGAGCAGTCAATCCATAGCTGGAGGCCAGATATGAAAACAGAAAATGCAATTGATTCTTTTATCAGAGAAACCGGCGGCGCAGTTGCCGCGGAACTTGAGGCGTGTACACGCTGTGGAATGTGTGCTGAAGCTTGTCATTTTTACCTGGCAACCGGAGTTCCGGAATACGCACCAGTATGGAAATTTGAACTGATGCGTAAAGCCTATCAGCAGCGTTTTACAGTAACTGGTCGCCTCAGGGTTCTCCTGGGTCTTGAAAAACCTATTAAGGAACAGGATCTGTTGGATTGGAGCACTATTGTTTACCATGCCTGCACAGGCTGCGATCGATGTTCCCTGGTGTGTCCAATGGGGATTGAAATCGGGCATTTGATTGCTGATGTAAGGACTGGGATGGTGGCTGCTGGTGTCGTGCCCAAAGACCTATATGACGCCGTTCAGAAACAGGTCACGGAAGGCAGCCCGCTTGGGGTCACGGACGAGGTTTTTGCAGAGCGGTTGGATTTTGTCAAAGATGAATGGGAGGTTGATATTCCCCTTGACAAAGCAGGAGCTGAGACCCTGGTGGTATTTTCCTCCATTGAAATCATGAAATTCCCCCAAAATCTCGCTGCAATAGCAAAAATCCTCAACCAGGCCAAGGAAAACTGGACCATAAGTTCAACCGCACGAGAAGTGGTCAACTTCGGCTATTATGAAGGCGACCATGCCCTTACCAAATTGTTCTTATCGCGGGTGCTGGATGGGGCAGTTAAATTGGGTGTCAAACGGATTGTGGTAACGGAGTGCGGTCATGCTTATGAAGCCTTAAGGTGGACCTCCTACAACCTGATGGATGTACCCCCCGACATTGAGATCACCCATATTGTTGGATTGCTTGGCAAATATGTTGAGTCGGGGCGTATCAAGCTTAAAAAGAATGCCAACAACCAGGGTACGATTACCTTCCATGATGCCTGTAAGATTCAACGGCTGGGAGGGTACATCAAAGAACCTCGCACAATTATGAAGATCCTGGCTCCAGACGCTTTCAAAGAACTGACGCCTAACCGCGAGGAAGGCCTGTGCTGCGGCGGTGGGGGAGGTGTGATTGCCATCAAGGATGCGGATCCATTGCGCTATGCTGTCTTTGAGCTGAAGATTGACCAGATCAAAGAGATTGGTGCGGATACGGTCGTGATGGCCTGCTCTAACTGCCGTTTGCAGTTTACCGATTGTGTGGGGCATTTTAACCTGGATCTAAAAGTTGCCGGCTTGTCTCAAATAGTTGCCGACGCTTTAGAGCAATAGGAGGTTTATAAAAATGACATCCTTTACAATTACACCTGTCGAAAAAGGGATCATGCGCTGCCGTCACACCGGTTCATTTTCTCATGAGGACGTTCGCTCGATGGCAAATTTCTTTCATGATTATCACGGCAAATTGCTGGTGGATCTGACCGGGACAACTGGCGAGGAATGCGCCCACAACATGAAAATGTTCCGACCCATGATGCCTACAACCGCGATCTTTGGAGCTGATATCGATCCGGCAACGCTTGAAATACCAGA
Source organism: uncultured Anaerolineales bacterium (assembly GCA_964621895.1). Classification (GTDB taxonomy): domain Bacteria; phylum Chloroflexota; class Anaerolineae; order Anaerolineales; family UBA11858; genus B10-G9. The sequence continues at coordinate 32,589 of CAZUMG010000005.1, forward strand.
AAGCTACTATACCAATGAAGTTCGTCATTTTCAGACCGAAGCGCAAGCCTTGGATTGGCTGCGCGAGCAGTAGGAGTTAACTATGACAAATAGAATAGTAATTGATCCAATAACCCGCATAGAAGGCCACCTTCGGATCGAAGCAGAGCTGGACGCCAGTAATACCGTTTCTAAGGCATACTCATCCGGTACCATGGTGCGGGGGATTGAAATTATCCTGAAGGGACGAGATCCTCGTGAAGCCTGGGCTTTTGCCCAGCGGGCTTGCGGTGTGTGCACTACCGTCCATTCTTTTGCCTCCATACGCTCGGTGGAAAATGCCCTGGGTATTCAAATCCCTGCTGCGGCAAATCTAATTAGAAACCTGATGATTGCCCAGCAATACGTGCATGATCACGTGATGCATTTTTACCATTTGCATGCCCTGGATTGGGTCGACGTCGTTTCTGCTCTGCAAGCAGATCCCAAGCAAACCAGTGCGATCCAGCAAAGCATTTCTCCCTGGAAGAATTCTTCCCCGGGTTATTTTGCTGATGTGCAAAGCAAAGTACAGGCGATCGTGGATAGCGGCCAGCTGTCCCTGTTCGCTAATGCCTACTGGGGCCATCCTGCTTATAAATTGCCCCCCGAGGTTAACCTCCTGGCTGTGGCGCACTATCTTGAAGCGCTGGACTGGCAGTCCCACGTGACAAAAATCCATACTATTTTTGGTGGAAAAAACCCCCATCCCAATTTTGTAGTCGGCGGTGTGCCGATGCCGATAGATCTTAACAGTGATACGGCATTAAATATTGACCGCCTTTCAATCATTAAAGACTCCATCCAGAAAATCGTTGAGTTTGTCGATCAGGTATATATTCCGGATGTGCTGGCGATTGCACCGTATTACCTGGATTATGCTTCCTTGGGTGAAGGGCTGGGTAATTTCCTGACCTGGGGCGAATTCCCTGCAACAGACAACAGCGATACCTCAAAATTCCTGGTTCCGCGAGCCGTGATCGTTGGACGTGATTTAAATAACCTGATTGTACCGGATCCCAATGATATCGACTTAATGAAGGAGTTCATCAGTCATTCCTGGTATGAATACAGCCAGGGAAATGACCAGGGACTGCATCCTTTTGAAGGGGAAACTTCCTTTAAATTCACTGGTCCCTATCCCCCCTATGATTTTCTTGATGTAGAAAAGCAATATTCCTGGTTAAAATCACCCCGTTGGAACAATAAGCCGATGGAAGTGGGTCCCCTGGCCCGTGTATTGGTGATGTATGCCAGCGGGCACAAGCAGACCCAGGACTTAACCAACGCTGTACTCAAAGCCCTTGGCGCACCGCTGGAAGCGGTTTTCTCAACGCTGGGCCGGACAGCAGCCCGCGCCATTGAGACTAAAGTTTTCGCAGATGCTATGCAGGGCATGTACGATGATTTGGTTGCCGAGATTAAAGCCGGAAATACCAAGACCTTTAATGATGAAAAATGGGATCCGCAAACCTGGCCGAAGTCAGTCCGCGGATTCGGATTTATGGAGGCGCCGCGAGGTGCTCTGGGCCACTGGGTTGTGATCAAAGATAAAAAGATTGAGAACTACCAGATGGTTGTACCGACAACCTGGAATGCATCGCCCCGCGATCCTCAGGGACAACCCGGAGCCTATGAGGCTTCTTTGGTTGGAACGCCTCTGGTAAAACCAGAATGGCCGCTGGAGATTCTTCGGACGATCCATTCCTTTGACCCTTGCATGGCTTGTGCAATTCACATGATTGATGCCGATGGGGAAGAACTGGGAGAAGTAGGTACCGGTTTAAGTGTTTGTACGACATCGATCTAGGTTACCCGGCGGCGGCTTACAAAGCCGCCGCCGTTCTTGATTCTTACGAAATTTTTCCCCAGGAAATGCTTATGGAGATCAATCTAAATCGGAAAATCGTCCTTGGATTAGGAAACACGCTGAACAAAGATGAAGGTCTGGGTGTCCATGTCCTGAATGCGCTTGAAGCCAAGTTAGGTGCTGTGCCCCAGCTGGAATTTGTGGACGGCGGCGTCCTGGGGCTCAACTTGCTGCCCTGGGTAGAGGGATCCAGCCACCTGCTTATCCTGGATGCGGTCAATGCGGGACAGCAGCCCGGCACAGTGATCGAAATGACCGCTGAGCAAATTCCCATGTATTCTGGAATTAAAATGTCTGATCACCAGATAACTTTCCAGGAGGTGCTCGGTTTGGCGAAATTCAGGGGAAAATTACCTCCCCAGCTGCATTTGATTGGCGCCCAACCAGTTGATATCGGCATTGGCCTTGGTCTCAGTGGGGAAATTGCTGCCCTGATCCCGGAGTTACTAACCAGAGCGGAAAGCCAATTAGCTTCCTGGGGTTTGTTGAATCTATCAGGTTAATGGAGCATTAAATGGATTTCTTTTTTCTTGACAAAGTAAGTTGGGCACACAGCCAGGCCTTATACCATGCTGCGGCGTATTTGGGCAGGGAAGCGCTCTTGATTCTACGTCCCTCAACCCCTTATATCTGTATCGGCTGTCACCAGGCTGCCCAGCAGGTCATCGATCTAGCCTATGCTGAACAGCAGGGTATCCCGGTATTTCGGAGGGAAGTTGGCGGCGGTGCGGTTTATCTGGACGGCGATCAGCTGTTCTATCAATTGGTTCTGCGGGCTGATCATCCCCAGCTGCCAGCCAGCAAGGAGCTGTTCTACCGAAAATTCCTGTCCCCCGTGGTTGAGACCTACCTGGCTTTTGGTGTGCCGGCAGAATATAAGCCAGTCAATGATATCCTGGTAAATAACCAGAAAATTTCCGGCAATGGGGCAGCTGAAATTAATGGTATGTATATTCTGGTGGGGAATTTTATTCTGGATTTCGATTATGAAATGATGAGTCGCTGTTTGCGGGTTCCGGATGAGAAATTTAGAGATAAGGTGTATAAAACACTGACCGCCAATTTAACCACGATGAAAAAAACCGTCGGTAGCGTTCCAAGCACCAGGCAGCTGGCCGAAGATCTCATCCGTCGTTACGAAGCCCTGCTGGGGAAGGGGTCCTTGAAAACCGAGCCGGATGCTGAATTGATCCAGAAAGCAGACTATTTATTCAGCGAGATGAATACACCGGAATGGTTATTGGAAAATGACCGCCGTCGCCCAAATTTACCCCTTAAAATCCGCGATGGCGTCTATGTAATTCAAAATTCCTATAAAGCCCCGGGCGGTTTGATCCAGGTTACGGCTGTTGAAAAGGATGGTTTTCTCCAGGATGTTCATTTATCTGGTGATTTTTTCTTCTACCCGGCCGCTGATCTGAGCCGCCTTGAACAGGCGTTGCAGGACACTTCCGCGCAGCAGCAAGCTGTCGCGGATAAAATACGCGCATTTTATGCCTTGCATAAGATTGAATCACCCGGGGTGCAGCCTGAGGATTTTGCTCAGGTATTTTTTCCAGCCGGTTGATTGCAGACCACTAGCGTGTGCTTGGGGAGGTTCTATGTGTCTTGGCGTACCAGGAAAAGTAATCGAACTCTATGATGCTGGGGGAGTTAAGATGGCCAAGGTTGATTTCGGGGGAGTCATCCGGGAAGCCTGCATGGAATACGTCCCGGAAGTTAAAATCGGGCAGTACGCGGTGATTCATGTCGGTTTCGCGATCAGCCTTCTAGATGAGCAGGAAGCCCAGCAATCCCTGGCTCTGCTGCGGGAAATTATCGATTTTGAAGAGGGAGCTGGTAGCAGGGGTTCGGACCCTGGGAATCTCACCGCGGTACCCAATAAAATTTAAAGGGGGCAAAGAAATTCTGATGTCAGTCTGTGAGAGGGGTGCCTTAAGACTCAAAGACTGTTGGAGTCCTTTGGTTTAACCCGGTTAATCCGGATTACGGAAGCGGACAACCAGGCAGCAGAGCGGGGCAGTATTTGGAAAATGAGAGGGGAAGACCGGGCTCTCTTCCGACCGGCGAGTGAATTCCCTCCCACTCCGGACAGGTAACTTCCCCACTACCAGGGAAGTTTTTTTTATAACTACCTTCTTTCCTGAAGAAATCTGGAGAAAAAAATCCGGGGGGCTTACTTCCAGGTTCTTTATCAGCGGCAGATCAGCACCGGGACATCTGTTCGCCGCAGGAGGGCATCCAGGGTGCTGCCAAAGAGGACTTCTAGAACAGGTTGGTAGCCGTAACCTCCCACGATAAGGAAATCACATTCCTGTTTCCTTTTCATTTCAAGAATCACTTCCATTGGAGCGCCAATTTCACTGAAAAAGTTTGCAGGGATGTTGCGGGCTTTCAGGTATTCCCGGGCCTGCTCAATGGGATTGCTTCCGGCAGCATTGTCATCCTGGGCAGTCACCACGCTGAGTTGAATGCCCCATTTTTCTGTCAGGTAAGCTGCCAGGTATAGGGCTTCGGTGGCTTTAGGGCTACCATCAAAGGCTAAAAGGCCGTTTTTCATAGCGGAGCAGGCTGGTACAGCTAACAGAGGGCGGGGACAGCTTTGCACCAGGGATCGCATCCCTGATTGCAATCTGGCAGTTGGCCGATTTCCCGGGGGATGTTCCAGGCTGAAAATAAGCAAATCATTCCACAGGGCTCTCTGCGTAAGAATTTCCAATACCTTCCCGTTTTCAATGTATAGCCTGGCTTTTAGATTATGTTCGCGGTTCCTTTTATCGAATTCAGCCTGCAGCTGCTGAATAAGCTCACTGGTGGGGCTGTGAATCTGCCGTTTTATGTGAACAGCTGCAATGCCGCTGTCTTCTATTTCGGCGATAGTGAAAGCTTGCTCCAGGGCTTTCCAGCCGCTTTCCTTTCCGTTGAGTGCGACCAGGATGGCTGAAAAGATCTGCCCCTCCTTCCGCGGCATGAGATGGACTCTGCGCCAATCCCCAATTTCGGCTGGCAGGGCAGTGCTGTGAGGAAATAGATCCTTTTTCAGCCTCCTCCAGCGGCGGATCAAACGATTGCCATAGGCTGCCGCCAGACTGTCTACAGCCGCGGCGGGTTTAATTTCCCAACCATACTGCCGGCTGAGCTCTTTTTGATACTGGGTCAGCCATATGTACAGGTCTGTAGGTGTGCGCTCCGGGAAATCCCGTAAAAGCCCCGATTGGGACACTGTCTGTAAAACCGGCAGGTAAACATCTTCCACCCAGCATTCGGCTGCTTCCTCAAATGAGTAGGGATAATGATGCTGCATCTCCAGGGCGAGTTGGTGGCTATTAATTTGATCTCGCAGCTTCTGATAGCTTCCCGGGATGCTGGTAGCAAATTCCAGATCGCGACGGGAATCATCCAGACCGGTATCCTTGAGGAAGCGGACCTGCTGGTTTTTGATGATCACATCCTCAAAATTGTCATCAGGAGTCAGAGGAACGCTGCTTTCGATTTTGGTGACATACCCAGGGATATGAGTCATACCGCGCTGCCTGGCCACTGATACCCGGTGATTGCCATCCAGGACAAAATAAGTTTGGTCGATTTGATAGACTTCAATGGGTTGGATCTGCTGATCCATCTTGTTTTTAACCCTCTGCCAGCGATCCGGGTCAACCGCTTCCCCGGGGAAAAACTTGCGGGTGAAATCATTCGGCCGGCTGACGCTGCCTACGATAGCATCAAGGGGAATATCCACTAAACCCAGCTTCTGGGATTGTTCGTACTGGAGCTGGTTCTCCACCTGCTGAAACTGAATCAGGTGTTTTGAGGAACCGGTCAGCGTGCTCCAGATATTCTCCAGGGCTGCCCTGCGGCGGGCATCCCTGAAATCCTCAGCTGTGTTGGCCAGGGACGGATAATAGGGTCTTTCCCTGAATGGGTAGTGGTGCTGGCCGGGCCTCAGGGTACTTTTCCGGTGCCCGTAGGTATTGATCACTTTGGTTTGGCCGACCAGGGTTTCAGCGGTTTCGTCTTCTGTGTATAGATGGATGTGCCCGTGGAAAAAATAAGCTGGATGGAAAGTATTAATCAACCAGAGGAAAGCTTTAAACCCTCCGTGAACGTTGCTGTCTTTGTCATGAATTCCAAAGGGAGGACTGTGAGCGATAACGACATCGAGGTAGCGGCCGTAAATCAGTTTATTCCACAGCAGCCGCGGAATAATTCCGAGAACAAAACGCCACATTTCTCGCTGGGAATGTAAAAAGGGACCTTCTTTATAAGGCAGAGACCCTTCGAATCCAGCAAAAATTAAATCATTGAGAACCACAACCCGGTTGTGCAGGTCTAACGCTCCCCGGGGTCCGTAGAGCGGACCGCTTTTACCGTATTCCACTCTTGGATCGTGGTTGCCTCTAACGTAAAGGACAGGAACCTCGTAGAGGCGGAATAATTTTTCGATGTGGTAGTAAGGCAAATCGCC
>CAZUMG010000006.1:0-4945 GCA_964621895.1 uncultured Anaerolineales bacterium
CCATCGTGCCCACATTCACATGCGGTTTCGTTCGTTCAAATTTCTCTTTCGCCATTGTTCTTCTCCTGACCTAAATAATAACCTCAGTTATGTTGTTGTTTTACTGGAGGGATTATTCTCCCATGATTATTTTTTTCGAAAATTCCTCGGACACTTTTGAATAATGATCAAATTCCATGGTAAAAGCGCCCCGGCCTTTGGTGGCCGATCTCAGTTCAGTTGCATATCCAAACATTTCAGCCAGGGGAACCATAGCCCTGACACCCTGAGTCCCTCCCGGATGAGCGTTCATTCCCTGCACATCTCCACGGCGGGAATTAACTTGCCCAATTATATCACCCAGAAATTCTTCGGGAATGGTCACTTCCACTTTCATGATCGGTTCCTGCAGAACTGGCGATCCTTTTTGGATGCCCTGGCGGAACGCCATGGAACCAGCCATTTTAAAGGCAAGGTCACTGGAATCTACTTCATGAAAAGAACCATCAACCAGGGTGACTTTGACATCTGTGACCGGATAGCCAGCCAATACGCCGGATTCGGCCGCGGCCCTGATACCTTTTTCCACAGCCGGTATATACTCGCGGGGAATTGTCCCCCCCCTGATCTCGTCCTCAAACACTATTCCGCTTCCATCTCTACCGGGTTCTAAATTCAATACAACGTGGCCGTACTGGCCGTGCCCACCGCTCTGCTTGACATGGCGGTAATCTACCTTATCAACTCGCCGGGTGATCGATTCTTTATAGGCAACCCGGGGCCGACCTACCCTGGCCTGGACTTTAAATTCCCGGAGCATTCGATCTACCAATACTTCCAGATGCAGCTCCCCCATTCCTGAGATCAAAGTTTGGCCGGTATCTCCATCCACACGGACCTGGAAAGTGGGATCCTCTTCTGATAGTTTCTGCAGAGCTGTAGCCAATTTATCCTGATCCGCAGCTGTTTTTGGTTCAATAGCCACCATGATAACCGGATCAGGGAATGAAATATTTTCTAATATTATCGGGGATCCAGTTTCACAAATTGTGTCACCTGTGAAGCTGTTCTTTAATCCCAGCACTGCCGCAATGTCTCCTGCGCTGGCTTTTTCAATATCTTCCCGGCGATCTGCATACATGCGGATCAAACGGCCAATCCGTTCTCGTTTTTGGTTAGTCGGGTTATAAACGGTTGATCCCTGATCAATACTTCCTGAATAGATGCGGATATAAGCCAATCGTCCTACATACGGATCGGTAACTATTTTAAATACCAGAGCGCTGAGTGGTTCATCATCTGAGGGTGCCCGGTATAACAGTTCTCCTGTCTTAGGATCGCTCCCTTCCACAGGAGGAATATCCGATGGTGAAGGTAAATAATCGATAACCGCATCAAGTAAAGGTTGGACAGCTGTGCTGATCAGAGAACTTCCACACAGGACCGGCGTGAGCTGATTTTGAATCACAGCCTGGCGGAGTGCAGCCTTTAATTCATCCTCACTAATTTCTGTTTCTTCGAGATACTTTAAAGTCAATTTTTCATCGGTCTCAGCTATAGACTCGACAAGCTGGGTCCTGGATATTTCTACCTGATCTTTCAGGTCTGCGGGGATCTCAATCTCCACCGGTGCACTGCCCTCATGATCTTGCCATACAAATGCCTTGCGGGAAACCAGGTCGATTACACCCTTAAATTGGTCTTCTGCGCCAATAGGAATTTGCAGCCCAACTGCATTGGCACCTAGACGTTCTTTGATCGTGCTGATTGTGCGCTGGTATGATGCTCCCACCCGGTCCATTTTATTTACAAAGCAAATTCGGGGTACATGGTAAAGGTCCGCTTGCCGCCAGACAGTTTCGCTCTGGGGTTCTACACCCTGCACTGCATCAAAAACAACAACCCCTCCGTCTAATACCCGAAGGGATCGCTGCACTTCTGCTGTAAAATCAATATGGCCGGGAGTATCGATTAAATTAATCAGATGACGCTTCCAGACAGCAGAAACCGCAGCTGAGACAATGGTGATCCCACGTTCTCGCTCCTGGTCCATCCAATCGGTAACCGTAGTTCCATCATCAACTGAACCGATTTTATGCGTTTTTCCAGTGTAGTACAGAATTCGCTCGGTCGTGGTTGTCTTACCCGCGTCGATGTGGGCTATGATTCCAATATTTCGAAACTGCTCTAAAGCGTACTTTCTTGCCATCTAATCGAATCCGATTTCTTATACCCGGAAATGTGAAAATGCCCGGTTTGCTTTTGCCATCCGGTGGGCTTCTTCCCGCTTCCTGATCGCTGCGCCTTCATTATTAACTGTGCTGAGGAATTCCTCGGCCAAACAATGCTGGAAATCCAGTCCTTTTCGAGCTCTGGCGGCTTCCAGCAGCCAGCGAGTTGCCAGGGTAAACTGGCGGTGGGCTGGTACTTCCATTGGGATCTGGTAAGTCGCGCCGCCTATACGGCGGGGGCGAACTTCCATGCGGGGTGATGCATTTTGCATGGCTTGCTCAAATAACTCAAGCGGATCTTTCCCGGTTTTTTCAGCCATAATATCAAAAGCACCGTATACCATTGTTGCTGCTACGTTCTTTTTGCCATTTTTCAGGACATGATTGATAAAGGTCTGTACTTTTACATTGCTGTAGCGTACATCCGGTTCAATCTTTCTCCTGTCAGCTTTTCTGCGTCTCATCAATTTTCTCCATCAAGCTAATACGTTTCTTAACTGGTAGTCAGGTTTAAGGAGCTTTGGTTCCATATTTTGAACGACCTTGTTTCCGATCATCCACACCACCGGAATCCAAGACGCCCCGGACAATATGGTAACGAACACCAGGAAGATCTTTCACACGACCGCCGCGGATCAGAACAACTGAGTGTTCCTGGAGGCCATGGCCTTCACCAGGAATATAGGCAGTTACCTCAATACCATTTGTCAACCGCACACGGGCAATTTTCCGCAGGGCTGAGTTTGGTTTTTTCGGGGTCATTGTTCGCACAATAGTGCAGACACCCCGTTTTTGAGGAGCACCTTTATCCTGGCGGATTCTGCGCTGCTTCATCGAGTTAAAAGTGTATCGAAGCGCAGGTGCTTTACTCTTGGTTTTCTTCTCGATGCGTCCTTTGCGGACTAACTGATTAATTGTTGGCACATTTGCCTCCATACCTAATTCAATTCACTTTTCAAATAGCAAGGCCATCGATTCTGCTTGATGGCCTTGGATCGCTTGCAAATCGTTATTCTATCCATCGATTCAACCCATTTTTTTTATGGGTGACGACTAAGAATTTTAGCACGCCCACTACTGAGCGTCAAGCCAGTCCATCTTACTTATTACAACTCGTCCTGCAGGTAACAGCCAGCTTAGCGATTCCCTAAGCCCAACAAACCGGTACTCATACGCGGAATTTGTGCCCGGCTGTCTTCCTTCCCAAAACTGATTATTTCGCCATCTTCAGTGACTGCTTCAATAGCCAGACCTAGGCTCTGCATTTCTTTTACCAGCACCCTGAACGAAGCCGGGATGCCCACTTCTTCAATCGGTTCACCTTTTACTATTGATTCATAAGCCTGAACTCGCCCAACAACATCGTCTGATTTGATTGTGAGCATCTCTTGAAGAGTATGGGCTGCGCCGTAAGCTTCTAAAGCCCAGACTTCCATTTCACCAAATCGCTGTCCGCCGAACTGGGCTTTCCCGCCTAAGGGCTGTTGGGAGACCAGACTGTAGGGACCAGTTGAACGCGCGTGAACCTTATCCTCTACCAGGTGGTGCAATTTTAATATATTCATGACGCCCACGGTCACAGGGTTATGATAAGGTTTGCCTGTCTTTCCATCATAAACCAATTGTTTTCCTAACAAAGGCAGGGGCACGCCGGTCTTAGTAACTAGAACATCTGCCATTTCACGCATTTCAGGGATACTTAATTTATTCAAGTTTTTAGGTTCATCCCCGGACACGGATTTGATCCATAACTTCAAACAAGCTGCCACCGCCCTTTCATCTTGAGCATCTCGCATATTGTAGGGAATTTCCTGGTCCTCGAAGAACAGGATCTCATCCGGATCATAGCCTTTATCCCGCAGCCATTCCCGCAGGACTGAGCGCCGGGCATAAATCTCATCAGAGACCAGGTTGTAGATATCGTATCCGCGATCCCCCAACCAATTTTCCAGGTAAAGGCGGCGAGCTTCATTATTATCCTGGAGGTCAGTGGAATCGTAATCAAATCCGTCCAACCACTCCCAAGCTTTTTGCTCAGCATCTGCCCAGGCTTGGTCAATCATCCAGGCGCGAGCTAACTCTGCTTCAATTTCTGTTTCTTGGGCTCCATCAAAGACCGGAGTTATGGCCCGGAAACCCAATTGTTTAGCTGCCCAACCAAGATGGGCTTCCAGAACCTGGCCGATATTCATACGACCCGGAACGCCGGTAGGGCTTAACAGCATATCAATCGGGGTACCATCTTCAAGGAAAGGCATATCCTCAGCAGGGACAACTATAGAAACCACGCCTTTATTCCCGTGGCGTCCAGCGATTTTATCACCAGCTGTGATGCGTCGTTTCTGGGCGACAAATACCCGGACCATCTTTTCCACCCCCGCAGAAAGATCAGCATTATCTTCTCGGGTGAAAACATTTACTTCAATAACCTTCCCGCGCTCGCCATGGGGCATTCGCAGAGAGGTATCTTTAACATCGCGAGATTTTTCACCGAAAATTGCTCGCAACAGCCGCTCTTCGGGAGATAATTCTTTTTCACCCTTCGGGGAAATCTTTCCTACTAGAATATCATTTGGACCAACTTCGGCACCGATTCGGATCACCCCGGTCTCATCAAGGTCCTTAAGGGCTTCTTCGCCGACATTGGGAATATCCCGGGTAATCTCTTCTGGGCCTAAACGGGTATCCCTGGATTCCACTTCATGCTCTTCAATATGAATGGAGGTATACACATC
>CAZUMG010000006.1:5045-7539 GCA_964621895.1 uncultured Anaerolineales bacterium
TTGGTAAACTCAAAGTGTTCATTGATTTCGGCATTGGCCTGGGCAATCACAAATCTATCTTCCGCATCCGCTGCCAGGTATTCAACCTCTTCAGAAATAAAGGGGGTGATCAACACATCTTCGACCTTAGCTTTTTTGATAGCGGCAGCGATCTTGTCAGTTATCCGCTCACCAGCTTTGGCGATCACTTTCTCGGAGTTGGGATGAATGATATCCTCTCTGAGTTCTGCTCCAATAATTTCCGGGTTATTGTATGAGACTGACTGACGAACTTTTCGGTAGGGAGTCTCAATGAAACCATAGTCATTGACCTGAGCATAGGCGGCAAACCTGCCGATCAAACCGATATTGGGACCTTCCGGAGTTTCAATAGGACAGATGCGGCCATAATGGGATTGATGGACATCACGCACATCAAATCCAGCCCTCTGTCGATGCAGCCCTCCCGGACCCAGGGCAGAAAGGGTTCTTTTATGCCTGAGTTCAGACAGCGGATTGGTTTGATCCATGAATTGTGACAGTTGGCTGGAACCGAAAAACTCTCGCAGCGAAGCCACCACTGGCCGGATATTAACCAAGGTGACTGGGGACATTTTTTTCTTGCCCCGGATGGACATCCTTTCCCGGATGACCCGTTCCATTCGTCGCAGACCCACCCGCAATTTATTTTGAATCAATTCGTCCACAGTTTTAATACGGCGATTACCAAGATGATCGATGTCATCAGGATCCTCCATATTATTGTTGATTTCGATCATCCTGCGGATCAGGTAATAAATATCCCATTTAGTAATGGTCAGGTGGGATACCGGCACCTTATCATCCAGATTATATTTCTGATTGAGTTTATAGCGACCGACTGGTTCCAGGTTGTAGCGCCGGTCATTAAAGAGTTGATCCTCAAGGAACTCCCGGGCATTTTCAACCGTAGCTGGATCGCCGGGTCTCATGCGCTTGAAAAAATCAATTAAAGCCATCTCTGCGATGGTCATGCCTTCAGGTATTTCCCAATCTGGTTCCTGGGCGAAACAAGCCGGAATAAACATTCGGTCGGGGTTGGTATCAATGTCCGCGAAAAGGGAAATCAACTCCTCATCCGTGCCCTCTTTTATGGGAGAATCCTTTAAACCGTCATTTACGGCTGCCAGCGCACGCAGGAAGATGGTCACCGGAATGGTCCGCTGACGATTAAACCGAATGGTCAGATAACCAGTTTTCCTGGTTTCAAATTCCATCCAAGCACCCCGGTCTGGGATTAATTTAGATACTGCTAAACGGCGGCCCGTGGTTCGGTCTACTTCTGCCTCAAAATAAACGCCAGGGGAACGAATCAGCTGGGAAACAACCACCCTTTCTGTACCGTTAATAATGAAAGTTCCCTTGTCAGTCATCTCTGGAAATTCACCCATGAAGATTTCCTGTTTGATTGGTTCAGGGACCTTTGCACCTGCCAGCAGTACCGATACGTAAAGCGCTGAAGCGTAAGTCAAATCTCGCTCAACACATTCTTGAACAGAATACTCAGGAGGGTCAAAACGATACTCAAGACCCCACTGTTCAGATTCCGGAGATTTGCTGGGGAAATACAATTTCATCTTCCCGTTGTATGATTCAATGGGAGAGATTTCATGAAAAAGGTCTTTCATGCCCTTATCTTTTAAGCGGCTAAAAGATTCCAGCTGCATCTTGATAAGGGGCGGTAGTGGATATTGATAACTGATTCGAGCGTAACTCTTGGCTTTATCTACTTGAGCCATAAACTCTCCCTCTCACCTTTTCTACTTGACCAAATTGCCATATAGCGGTTACTATACGCGTTAAGATGCCCCGGTGTACTACCAGGGCAATTATTATGTTCTTGAATCGGAACTCGGATACTGTTAGCTTCCAACAAGTATCCGTCAGGTTAGTTTTTAAACCAGACACACAATTATATAAAATATGACGGGATCGGTCAAGGTATGCGGGGAAGCAGGATCTTTGCCTGGAGCCCGTTTTTACCTGGGAATAAAATGGTCGTAGAACATAAATCAGGATTTATTGCTGTAATGGGTCGTCCCAATGTTGGCAAATCAACCCTGCTGAATCGAGTACTCAAGCAGACGGTTGCAGCAGTTTCCCCTAAACCCCAAACCACCCGCCTGCAGCAGCTGGGGATTCTGACTCTGCCTGAAGCCCAGCTGATATTTATCGATACGCCTGGCCTGCATATTCCCCAGCATAAACTGGGGGAATTCATGAACCAGGATGCCCGCCTGGCTTTAGAAGATGCCGATCTTGCCCTTTTAATCCTTGATGGAAGCGTCCCGCCAACCGCTGAAGATAGTTTGTTCGGAGAGTTGTTTGCAGGTTTAAAGAAGAAACCCCCGGTTTTTTTAATCCTGAACAAACTTGACAAGATCTCTTCACAAGACATCCAGGAACGAACAGAGCAGTACATGGCATTAATGCCTGGGGCAGAGCTACTTCCCGTATCAGCCGCTACTGGAAAAAA
>CAZUMG010000006.1:7639-18683 GCA_964621895.1 uncultured Anaerolineales bacterium
CCATTAAGATAAAAACTGACCCGCTGAATTTCGGAGTTGTTTTCAGACTCAACTTCAAACAGCAGGTCTTTTCCGCTATTATTAGGTATTACCCCCCCATGAAAATCATCCACAAGCAAAATATCAGGCGGGGTGTTGTCAACTGATACCACCAGCGAGACTTTATCTACCTGCTGCCCTTGCTGGATCATTACTAATTGGAGTGCATACACGCCATCTTCTAATTCAGACGTATCCCACACACCCAGATTTTTATTCTTTCCCGTGGAAGTGATTTCAGATCCAATTTGCAGCCAGGAACGTGGATTCATCCCTTTTCCATATTGGAGACGAGCAGATTTAAAACCTTCTTCAGGAATAGATCCAATCAGTTTGACCTGTCCACTTACAAAGGATAAGTTTTCCGGGGATAAGAAGGAAAAGTCTTCCCGCGGAGAGGGACTCTTTAAATCATATAGGGTTGGTGGGGTGGATATGCCGCAAGTTTCTGCCCAGGTTATCGCCTCGGGTGGAATTACCAGATAGACTCTCTGCTCAACTAATTGACTTTGAGTAAACACGGATGCCAGTAACCCAGTTTCCCGATTTATCTCCAAGGCCTGGAAAAGAGTATCAATACTCTGGGGTTCATTTCCTTCAACAAATAATTCCCGGACCACCCTGGGGCAATTTTCTGTTGGAAGCAAACCGGAGGGATAACAGACATCCATTGTTAACATACCGGTGGGCATTTCGAAGTTTACTACGGGAAGATTACGAGTGAAATACTGGGTTATCGCTCGCCAGAGGCTTGAAGTTATTTGGAGATAATCCACCTGGGTGGTCTCTCCTGTCAGGTCATTTCCACCCGCCCAAACCGCGGTAACCACCTGGGGAGTATAACCAATCACCCATCCAGATTCAGACTCCGGAACATAACCTACTTTCACTCCAGAGGGTCGACCGATCTTGAATACATCGCTTCCATAGGAATCGGACCGAACAACCTCATCGCTCAGAACCTGATTGATCAGATAGGCGAGCTGCTCACTTATCACCTTCTTCTCAACAAAATCAGGTTCATTTTCTAACTGCTGTCCAGAAGTGTCATCAATTCTTAGGATAGCTTTGGGTTGAATTTCATAACCCATACTGCCCTTGGTCCTCCCCCGTAGAAATCCTTGGTTAACAAAAACGCCGTATCCCTGGGCCAGGTCGAAAATATCCAAGCTGGGGCTGTTAGAAAATACTGCACAATCCCGGCAGGTATTCGTTCCGATTGAAAAACCAAATAGAGACAGGATATTAGTCAGCTGATTCTGTCCAAGAGAATCCCAAAGCTGTTTCGCCGGAGAAAGGTAATCGTTAGCCAGGGCTTCCCTGATATTAACCGGACCAAGATAATTACAATTCTGAATGCATCCGGGATGCAGATCATCACTACTAAAGTCCCCTTCACTGGGAGGGATATCCCATGTTAAGGATGCCGGTTCTAATCCCTGGGTAAATGAGTTCAGATAGATGAATGGTGTCAGCAGCGTTCCTGGGAGTCTGGGTTCTTCGATGGTTTGGACCTCACCCAGATTTGACTTACCAACCATACCAAGCAGCTCTCCACTCAGTGGGTCAAGCAGGACCAGGTCAATTTCCAGAAAATCAGAATTTGTAATAACTGGACCTGAATATTTCGGCAGTAACCTGGATGCCTGGCAGTCTGCCTGCAGGTCAGGATCCTCGCCATAAACCCGGTAAATCATTAACTCAGTTGTGCATTCTAATTCATGCTGAAGATTATTATCCAAGGAAGAAATGATGTTAAAACCGCCTCGCAGCAGGCGTTCTTGAGGAATCATCTCAGCAGCTTCGTTGAGGATATATTCAACATATGCCGGTGTTTCGGGGTTTGCTGCAGATTCAGGATCCGCGTAAATAAGCTGCTTTTGAACTGCCCGGTTTAAAACCTCAGATGAAATCAGACCATCAGCTGCCATCTGATTAAGGACCATTTTCTGGTTCTCCTCAGCTGCATTGGGAGAATCATAGGGATTCAGAGAGGGGAAAGCTGCGACTGCTGCAAGCAAGGCAGATTCTGCCAGATCCAGGTTTTCAGGTGCTTTGCCAAAATACACGCTGGCAGCCTGGTAAATCCCATATATTTGATTACCAAAATAAGCGCTGTTCAAATACCATTCCAGCACCTTCTCCCTGCCATATTTAGAAACCATCTGATTTGCCAGCAAGCTGATCCTAATTTGTCGATAGGGATGATCAGATTCATCCCACAACAATAGATCTTCTACCAGGCTCCGGGGAATCGGATCTGGCTGATTTTTCCAGATTCCCGCTAACAAACTCTCAGATCTTTGAAAATAGTCCGGATCAAACGCTGTCAAAATCGCTGAAATGGTCATTTCTGGTACATTACTATAAAACAGCATTGTGCCATCGGTGATGCTGCTATAATGCCGGTAATTCACAGCAGGGTTTTCAAATCGCCACAAGACGATCCGACCATCCTTATCATAAATCCTGGTTGGTTCAAGAAGGGATCCATCCGGGGGTGTCAACATACTTGCTATTAGATCAGCAGATGGCAGGTTTTCTGTAAGAACGGCATACCGATTTACTCCATAGATCACCCCAATGACCGCTGCAAGACTGAGAAAAACAGCAATCAACAAACCGATCAGTCCCAGAGGTTTTGATCGGTCATTTTTCCGCTGATTGGCTCTAAACCGCATAATATGCGATTGAATATTCATAGGGAAAATTTTATACTTGCTTGATCACACCTGAGATATAGTCTAAAAGTTCTTTGGCGGATTCCAGGTTTTTCTCGCTGGGGCCACCCAGCATAGTCGCTAGTTCATTCACCCGGTCTTGTCCGCTGATTTCCCGAACCTGGATGGTTGTCCGTCCATCCGTGACGCTCTTTAGTACCTGGAAATGCTGCTGCCCAAAGCCAGCCAACTGGGGTAGATGGGTAATACAAATAACCTGGTGTTCCGGGGTAAGCTGGTATAGTTTTTTACCCACAACTGCGCCGATCCTGCCGCCTATACCCTGATCAATTTCATCAAATACCAGGGTGGAAATATGATCTGCCCGGGCAAGGACATTTTTCAATGCCAGCATCAACCGGGCTGTTTCTCCTCCAGAGGCGGTTTTTGCCAGTGGTTTTAATCCTTCCCCGGGGTTAGCCTCGATCAGAAATTCGACCTTTTCCAAACCATCCGGGTAATAGGCCGCCCGGGAGCCATTTTCCAGGAAAACTCCCTCAGGATCCTCCCCACCATGAAAAGCAACTTCAAATCGTGACCCGGCCATTTTTAAGTCATTCAACTGCATTTCCAGCTCAGAGGCCAGTCGCCCGGCACCCTCTTTCCGTTCCTCGGTGAGTTTTTCTCCCCGTTTGCCCAATTCCTGGAGAAGCTGGTTTTCGATCTTCTCCAATTCTGCAATGCGGGCGCTTCGATCGGTAATGTCCTCCAGTTCTTTCCGGGATCGCTCCTGGTAAGCGAGAATGGCGGGTATATCCTCGCCATATTTACGTTTTAACTCGCGGATTAACTCCAATCGGTCCTGAACTTGTTCAAGTTCATCAGCATCAAATTCAAGACGATCAAGATAATTGCGCAGCTCCTTTCCGACATCAAAAAGTCCATCACTTAATTCATTGGTCTTTTCATTCAGTTCTAAAAGGGCTGGGTCAGTTTTTGAGAGATCATCCACGGATCTTACTATTTGGCCTAATAAATCCAGCACGGTCGGTTGGTCGCCAGGGGCATCATCCAGCATTATCAAGATATTCTGACTGAGTTCAGCCAATTTTTCAGAGTTAACCAACCTGTTTCTTCGTTCGACCAGAGGACCTTCCTCACCATCCTGCAAGGATGCGTTCAATATCTCTTCTACCTGGAACGCCAGCAGCTCTTTCCTCTGGTCTGCTTCGAGGTCAGACTGCCTCAATCTGACCAGATTTGATTGGATATCCTTTAGTTCATTGAAAGTATCCCGGTAATCAGTCAGCAGGGGGATTGTTCCGGTAAAGCGGTCCAGTAAACCTAAATGTTGGTTAACCCGCATCAGGGAAAGGTGTTCTGATTGCCCGTGAATGTCAACCAGATACTCTCCCAGCTCAACTAATACCGTCACATTGGTCCGGTGGCCGTTTACCCGGGCTGTGTTGCGCTTGTCTTTCCTTAATTCCCGGGTAAGGGTCAAAAAATCCCCATCATCCAGGAGTTCTTCTTTTTCAAGAAGCTGCCTGATGGGTTCCTGTACACCGGCCGGGATTTTAAAGACTGCTTCCACACTGGCAAATTCACTGCCTTTTCGAAGGGTTGACATATCAACCCGCATGCCAAGCAGCATGTCCAACGCACCCATAATAATTGATTTTCCCGCTCCTGTTTCCCCGGTTAAAATCACCAAACCCGGATCAAAATCCAGGTGCAAGGCATCTATTATCGCGAAATTCTTTATCCGTAATTCAACAAGCATTTTATTTTCTTAGTTGATAATATACGTTTGCGGTGATTATCACAGAATAAGCCAGATACCAGATTAAGGAGTACATGCCCCCGCCAATTGGATATCCATAATTCCTGATTTCCTGGATAGCGGTACCGAATAGGGTAAAAACTGGAAGAATGCTTGCCAGAAAAGCTGTCGCGCTCATTACAATTTTTAACAGCGGGGAGCGGCGGTTGCTGATGGCTTTCTTGACAGTCCAGACTGCCAGCATACCAGCCCCCAAGGCAATAAAGATGGTGTAAAACCCCAGGAAAAGTGTCAGCAGACTCCCCAGGTAGGCGATTACACCTGTGATCACAAACGCAATAATATAGTCAAACCATTTTGTGGTCACAAATGCTTTCTGCTGTGAACGGATGCAGTCTGGGCAGCGATAGCCCGTAGGGGTATGGGTAGCACATTTAATACAGATTGGGCGCTCGCAGCGGTTGCAGCGCAGCTGAGTTTCCCTCTTGGGGTGAAAAGTACAGGTAAGTGTATTGGAAGGTTCAGACATTTGTTTTTTTGATGGATGGATTTTGATCCATATAGGGAATTAAGTTACGGTAGAAATAGCCCGGGTCCTGGAAACGTATGAAATTGACAGCCAGATCGCTCGCTGTAATCTCAATTTTATCGCCATTGACTAAATGAACCGGGGGTTGACCGTCAATGCTGATGACCGCCTGATGGGATGTATGTACGTTAACAGCTATCTGTACATCTTCTGATAGCACCAGAGATTGTTCAATTGAAAGATGGGGAGCAACAGGTACCAGGATCAAATTTCTCAATTCGGGAGATAGAATTGGTCCCCCGGCTGCCATGGCATACGCGGTGGACCCAGTGGCAGTGGAGGCAATGATCGCATCAGCAACAATCGTGCTGAGATATCTGGTATTTACATAGATTTCAAGCTGGACCGGACGGATGGTTTCTCCCCTGCTGATGACGGCATCATTGAGAGCATTCCACTGGCCGATTACATCAGCCTCCCGATATAAAGTTGTCTGCAGCATCATGCGCTCTTCCAGCCAATAATCTCCCCCGGTAAGGCGATCCAGGGCGTTCTGCCAATCATCTCGCTGGATCTCGGTTAAAAATCCATAACTTCCCAGATTGATCCCCAGGATAGGTATCCTGGCAGCTGCACTTATGTGGCCAGCCCGGAGCATGGTTCCATCTCCCCCCAGGGCAATTAATAAATCCTGGTTCCCATTGATGATGCCATCTTTAAGGTCTTGCTCATCCATACGTCCCAGGAGAATCTGCCTGCCTTGATCCTCCAGAGCAGATCTTATTTTTTCGGCAAGGGTATAGGCCTCATCATTATAAGGATGAACAGCAATCGCGATTTTAGCAAAATTAGTTGGCTTTTTTGACATTGTTTTGTATTTGAATCATCCCACCCAGATGAATACCCTCCCGGGGGTCTTTTCAAGACAAGATATTATTCTAACGGCTGTTGAAATAAATTATCCGCCAGTGATGAACTGCCCGGAATTGATATGTCTCCAAAATTAGCCTCAAACTTGGCGAGATTGTCTCCCAGGGCCTTATAGATTAATTTTGCACTTAATGGGCTCAACAATATCCGGGATTTAAACACAGGAGTTTTCATACCCGGCAGCATTTGCGCAAAATCAAACACAAATTCCGAAGGTGAGTGGGTAATTCTTGCTAGGTTGGCATAATCTGCTTCCAAATCCGGCGGGGTTGTTAACAGGGGTATTTTCAGTTCAGATTTATCTTTTTCCATATCAGAAACCTATCTAAACGCTGCTGAAACAAATTAAAACGGTATGTCATCCTCGTCAACCGATTCAGATCCACCACCTGAATCGCCAGATTGGAAAGCCTGATCTTCGGATCGGGAGGACAAAAAGACCACGTTCTGGGCTGACATTTCAAAACTCGACCCGGTGCTGCCATCGGAGCGGGTAAAAATCCTGGGGTTCCCCGTTTCTGGGTCCGCAGTCAGGCGGCCTTCTACCAAGACTTTGCTGCCCTTTTTAAGATATTGATTCACAGTTTCTGCCCTCGCTCCCCAGACTGATACTCTGAACCAGATAGTTTCAGTAACTTTCTGCCCGTTAGAATCGGTGTAAACCCGATTGGTAGCAACGGACAGGTTGGTTACGGCCTGGCCGCTTGGTAGGTAGCGCATCTCTGGATCTCTTCCCAGATTGCCTGCAATGGTTAATTTTTGATACACTTTTCCTCCTTCTTCTTTTCTAACCAGATAATACTATACAGATGGGAGCATGGATTTCCCATACCGAGTATTATACCCTGTCTCAATTTAAGAGGCCTTGTCAGCCCCCCAGGGAAAGATACCCACCACAATCGAAATCTTCCCTGGATTACCCCCTCGTTCAGTTATTATTTTGGCAGCACTTCCCTGACAATTAAATCTGAAAAACTCACCGTAACCGCTGACTCTCCCACTGAACGGGCATACACTCCAAAAGAACCTACCCGGATCTGCGGGTCCGCAACGGTAAACTGATAATCCCCATTTATAAATAGATGCAGCTGATCCTGGATAGCCAGGACAGCAAGCTTGGATATACTCGGTGCTCCTACTGGTACTGAAGCGCTCCTAATCCAGGGATGGAGGATGGAACCGCTCTCACCGATAATCTTATCCAAGCGGACTTCCCCATTACAGGACAGCGAAAATCGATAATATTGATCTCTTCCAGCTACCCGGAATAATAATCCATATTCATCCCGGTCAGTGCATAAGATTGGATTTGCCTGGATTTCAGCATAAAAATCTTGCAGATCTGGTTTATGAAGAGTTCCAACCAGGAGGACTTTGGGTTCATTAATGATGATATTGATCTCCCCATTTCCAATACTTATCCTGCCCCGATCAGTTTGAGGCACAGTCCATCCCTCAGCAGAGGAAAAATCATCTTTAAAGATAATCTCTCCCAGTTCAAACATAATTGCTTCGGTTGGCTGAATCGTGCTGGTAGCTGTACTTTCCAGAGTGGCAGTTGGAGGAAACCAATCGACAGTAGAACTGGGAAGAGGAGTTTGAGTCTGAGTTGCGGTTGCCGTTGGAGCGGGTGGATTAACCGGAAAACAGGCACTGAGTGATATCAGCAGCAGAACGATCCAAATTGTTTTCAGCATACTTTACCTCAGGATAACCTGGGATCGCTCCGGTCCAACGGATATAATTTTCACAGGCACGTCTGTCAAATCTTCAATTCGGGAAATATAAGCCCTGGCTTGCCCTGGAAGGTCATCCCAAGACCGGATCGAGGTGAGATCCTCCTGCCATCCTGGCATTTCTTCAAATTCTGCCTGGACCTCTCCCAAATTCGCCGGTCCCAAGGGCAAATCGGTATAACTGGTATCTTCCATTCTGTATCTGGTGCAAATTTTAAGGGAGGAAAATCCGGACAAGATATCAAGTTTTGTAACCGCCAATTCGGAAATACCATTCACCCGGACAGAATATCTCAGCAGCACAGCGTCCAGCCAGCCCACCCGGCGGGGCCTTCCGGTCGTAGTTCCAAACTCATCCCATTCGTTCTTCCCGGTACCCCGCAGGCGGAGAGCTTCCTCGCCGAATAGCTCGGTTGGAAAGGGTCCTTCTCCAACCCGGGTCTGAAACGCCTTAACTACGCCATACACTCGAGACGCGGCACCAATGCCCAGGCCCAAACCTACCAGGGCACCTGGAGCGGTAGGCGTTGAACTGGTTACAAAAGGATATGTCCCGTGGTCTAGATCCAGCAAAGTGCCCTGGGCGCCTTCAGCAAGGATTGTTTTTCCTGCCTTGAGAGCTTGATGCGCAAAAGCACCCACATCAAGAACATAAGGTTTTAAGATTTCTGCATATTCCTGATACTCGCTGGCAATCCGGTCTGCGTCCAGGGGTTCCGCTTCAAATAAACGAGTAAGTTGAGTGTTGACCTGGAAAATGTGCTCCTTGACCGCGGTCCCAAATTTTTCCTGGTTTAAGATTTGTTCCATACGGATACCACACCGGGTTACCTTGGTCATATAGGCTGGACCAATTCCCCGCTTGGTTGTGCCAATTTGATTCGCTCCCCGCGCTTGTTCCTGGGCTGCATCTAAAGCTAGATGACCCGGGGTAATTAAATGGGCAGCATGAGATATTTTTATCCTGTCAGGATTAATGGGAATACCAGCCTGGCGGACCTGAACAATCTCCTCCAGTAATCTGGCAGGATTGATCACCATTCCGTTGCCCAACAAACCTACTGAATGTTTATGGACAACACCAGAAGGGAGCAGATGAAGTTTAAAGGTGTGATCGCCAACCGTGACCGTATGACCGGCATTATCTCCCCCGTAATACCGGGCGACAATATCAGCATCAGCGGCCAGTAAATCCACAACTCGTCCTTTGCCCTCATCTCCCCATTGGGATCCGATAATAATGATTAATGGCATAATTCACTCCTCGATATTAATATGATATCTTACATGGAGAAATCAATAAATAATCCCTTTTGGGAAACAACCAAAGAACGCTAAAATTATTCTAGCACAGATGTCCAATGGAGATTATTTTGATCTGAAGAAAATCCTACGGATACTATTTTAAGGAGCAGCCTATGCCGGATCGGACAGTTTTAATCACGGGGGCGAGCGGTGAAATCGGTCAGGCTCTTATTAAAGCGTTATCGGAAGATAATTCTTTACAAATCATTTCAGTTGACCTAAAGCCACTCCCTGCAAATCTGGAAGGCAGGTCAACCCATATCCAGGGAGACCTGCTGGATAAAAATTTCCTTCCCGGTTTGGGAGAAAAATTCAGTTTTAATCAAATTTACCATCTGGCAGCAGTGCTTTCAACTACAGCGGAACATAATCCGCTTCTGGCCCACCAGGTAAATACCTGCGGCACAATCGATCTTCTTGAGCTGGCAGCCCACCAATCCCAGATACAAAACCAACCCGTTAAATTCATTTTCCCGAGCTCAATCGCAGTTTATGGATTACCAGATTTGGCGACAAAAAATCTCCAGCCTCCATTAAAGGAGGACCAGTGGACAGAACCCACTACGATGTATGGCTGCTCCAAACTGTATTGTGAAAAGGTTGGTAGCTACTACAGTGAACATTTCCATCAGCTTTCAGATCAGGTACCAGTCCGCCTTGATTTTAGATCTTTACGCTTCCCCGGGATCATCAGCGCTTTTACAATCCCCTCTGGTGGTACAAGTGATTTTGGACCAGAAATGATCCATGCCGCTGCCCAGGGAAAACCCTACAATTGTTTTGTCCGCCCAGATGTCAAGATCCCCTTTATGGTTATGCCAGATGCTGTCAGGGCCCTGCTGATGCTGGCTGAGGCGCCAGCCAAGAATCTGCGGAAGCGGGTTTATAACATTACCAGTTTTAGTTTTTCCGCAGAGGATTTCAAGAATCTGGCCCTGGAAGGATTTCCAGCTGCAAAGATCAATTTTGTCCCGGATGCCCCCAGACAGGCAATTGTTGATTCCTGGCCAGCAGATATTGATGATGCCGCTGCTCGCAGTGATTGGAATTGGAAGCCCGCCTATCAGGCTGAACAAGCCTGCCAGCAATATTTGCTGGAGAATATAACCAAACGTTATTCCTAATATTTGAAAGCTGTATCAGGATTCATATACTCGGCAATCCAGTAAGGATTGCGGAACGTTTCTATTTATTAATGTAGTATGATGGTAAAGAAATAATCCTGGTCAAACCCATTTACAGGTAGATACTAATGAAAGCTGATCCAATTCCTGGACCAATTGCCCTTTTCGGCTCCGGGGAAACAGCCCCCAGCGGACAGAAAATATTTGATTTTCTATTTAAACTTGTGCCAGCCTCTCCTCAGGTCAGTATCATCGAAACGCCGGCAGGATTTGAGCTTAACTCCGAACAGGTTGCTGGTAATGTCGCTGATTTTATCCAGGAACACCTGCAGAATTATAAACCCCGCATTGTGCAAATCCCCGCCAGGAAAAAAGGGACCGAATTTAGTCCGGATGATCCTGACATTGCCCAACCTATCCTGGAATCGGATCTGATCTTCATGGGACCAGGCAGCCCAACCTATGCGGTCAGACAGCTGCAAAATTCCCTAACCTGGGAATATCTGGTCGCCCGCCATCGCCTGGGGGCAGGACTTGCGTTTTCCAGTGCGACAACTATTGCAATCAGTTCCTCTGCCCTTCCGGTATATGAAATCTATAAAGTTGGGCAAGATCTCCATTGGCAACCTGGTCTGGATTTCTTTTCACCGTATCAACTCTCCCTGATATTCATCCCTCATTGGAATAATCAAGATGGTGGTCCAGGCTTGGACACCAGCCATTGTTACCTGGGAAAATCCCGTTTTGACCTGTTATTTAACATGCTGCCTGAAGATCAAACTTTGATTGGAATCGATGAACATACCGGACTGATTATTGATTTTAAATCCTCCTGCATCCATGTGATTGGCTTAGGAGGTATTACCATCCTGGCTGGGAAATCAGAAAGGATTATCCCCTCTGGAAAATCACTTGACTTATCCGAACTGGGTGATTTT
>CAZUMG010000006.1:18783-23737 GCA_964621895.1 uncultured Anaerolineales bacterium
CAGGAGCGTTCCAGATGGAAAATAAAACGACCCTTGGATTTATCGGCCTGGGAATCATGGGGAAACCCATGGCTCAAAACCTGCTTAAGGCAGGCTACCCCCTGATTGTGCATAATCGCAGCCGAGAGGTTGTCCAATCCCTTGTCCAGGAAGGAGCTCAGGAAGCTTTTTCACCCCGGGAAGTTGCCTCCCGGGTAAAAGTCGTATTCACCAGTCTACCCGATTCCCCTGATGTTGAACTGGTTGCTCTTGGGGAGGATGGTATCCTGCAAGGCGCAGCCAAGGGGATGATCTATGTGGATCATTCCACTATCAAACCTTCTCTAGCACGCAAGATTAACCAGGAATTTAAAGCTAAAGGAGCATACTCCCTCGATGCTCCGGTAAGCGGAGGGGATATCGGCGCGCAGCAGGGAACTCTTTCAATCATGGTTGGCGGTTCGGAAAAAGCTCTCGAGCAGATAAGACCTATCCTCGAGGTTGTGGGAAAATCCATCACTCATGTTGGAGATGCGGGCTCCGGCCAGATTGCCAAAGCAGCCAATCAAGTGATGGTTGCTGCCCAGATGGTGGCCATGGCCGAGTTATTAATACTGGCGAAAAAATCCGGAGCAGATCCAGCCAGGGTCGTTCAGGCTATCCAGGGAGGAGCTGCCCAATGCTGGACACTGGATGTTAAACCTGATCGGTTATTTGCTGGAAACCGCCAGCCGGGGTTTAAAGCTTATATGCAGGAAAAAGACCTAAAAATCGTTATGGATACCGCCCGCGAATATGGCGCTCCCCTTCCTTCGGCGAGTCTGCACACCCAACTTTATTCTGCCATGCTGCAGATGGGCATGTCAAATTTAGATAATTCCGCGGTCATCGGCGTAATCGAAAAATTAGCTTCAGTATCCCTACTTGATTAGGCGGATAAATCTTAAGCCGCTGGGAAAATTCCAGCTAATAGGGACAACAATTGCGGATCAAGAACCAATCTGGTGCAAGTGTTGTTTCTCTTGTTCTAATTAAATGAACCCGGGAAGGGGTTACCCTTCACCGGGCTTTTATTGTATAAAGGTATAATCGGGCTTAACATCTAAAGGGCTGTAAACAACCAATGAAAAAACTATCATCTGCATTAAAAACGATCCAGATCAACCCAGATACAATCAGAGATTATGTCTTCATACTGGTGGGGGCGGCTCTCCAGGCAAGTTCTCTACGCCTTTTCCTGATTCCCGCCAAACTTGCCAGCGGAGGCGTCAGCGGTTTATCCCAGATCATTAACAACTTCACCGGCTGGCCAATCGGTTTGATGGTCCTGGTGGGAAATATCCCTCTGTTAGTCCTGGGATGGACCTTTTTAGGAGGTCCCCGCTTCGCCGCCAGGACAGCATTTGCTATTCTGGCTTACTCTATCCTACTGGATGTGCCAGCGCCTTTCCTACCCGCGGAAGGACTCACCAGGGACATTGTCCTCAATTCCCTTTATGGAGGAGTAATCAGCGGAATAGGTTTTGGCATGGTTTATCGTGGAAGGGGAACCAGCGGGGGTTCTGATATTCTGGCGAGAATCCTCAGCAGGTGGCGGGGCATCCCGGTTACCCAAAGCTATCTGATGACCGATGCCGTGATCATTCTCCTGGCTGGCATCTCCTTCAGCTGGGAAAATGCTTTGTACTCCCTGGTAATGCTCTATGTCAGCGGTATTGCAGCCGAATCTATCAGCCAGGGTTCCAATATTCTGCGGACAGGAATGATCATTACCGCCAAGCCCGAACCAATCATTGAAGAAATCTTCTCACGCCTGAGAAGGGGAGTCACCATCATGGATGTCAGGGGAGGATATTCTGGAGATGAAAAAACCATCTTGCTTTGTGTGGTCACCCGCGCGGAAATACCCCACCTCAAGACAATTACCCGGGAATTAGATCCAGCTGCATTCTTGATTATCGGCCAGGCGCATGAAGTCAGGGGTGAAGGCTTTCAACCCATGGGTGATGATTAATAAAATATTTCTAACTGATGCAACTTATTTATGAGAAAACCGTATATTGGTAGTAAGCACAACGCAAGGAGAACCTGAGTGGGTAACACTGAAGCCGCATGGATTGCTGAAGCGAAGGCTGGCGATAAAGAAGCGTTTGCAAAACTTGTCGAAAAATATCAAAGACCTGTTTTTAGCGTTTGTTACCGGATGCTGGGTACCCCAACAGCAGCAGAAGACGCAGCCCAGGAAGCCTTTATCCGGGCATACCAAGCGCTTGATCGTTATGATGAAAACAGATCATTTGCTACCTGGCTGTTATCGATCGCTTCAAACTACGGCATCGACCGATTGAGGAAAAAGAAGGTCACAATATTATCAATGGACAGTGAAGAACATGGATGGCTGGCACCACCGGATCCAGGGCCGAGTCCCGAAAAAGCAGTCCTGGACAAAGAAAAACAAGCCCTGGTTCAGTCTATCCTGGCAGAACTACCTGAAACTGAACGAGCGGCTGTGATCCTTCAATACTGGCACGAATATTCCTATGAGGAAATTGCTGAGACCTTAAATCTCAGCAGCAGCGCCGTAAAAAGTCGCTTGTTCCGTGCCAGGCGATTAATGGCTGAGAAATGGCAGGAAATGCAGTTGGCCTCAGCCGCACCAGTAAAATCACCTGCCAAAAGGATTGCTCATGAAACATCAACAATTTGAAACCTGGATCCTGCTGGACGCAGAACTTACCCAAGAACAGCATCGTGAACTTCAAGTACATTTGAAGCAGTGTTCCCAATGCCTGGCACTCTATCAGACAGCCCACCAACTGGCTCACCTCTTTAAGACTGTCCCGGTTCCCGTACCAGAGCCTGATTTCAGCTCCCGCTGGCTTAATAGGATCGAAAAGACAGAAGCCAGGAAAAATCGGGTAATTCTCACTGCAACTCTGATAGGGATTTCCACGGCAACTTTAGGACTGCTTACCAGTGTTGGATTTCAACTCAGGTCTGCCCTGGCATATTTCCCCCGGATGATGCTGCAATTGATCACCCTGGTTGCAAATTGGATTGTATTTCTTAGCCAACTCAGCAATATTGTCTCTCCCCTTGTCCGGGTAGGGGCAAAATTAATTTCACCCTTCTGGCTCGTCGGCGTCGGATTATGCCTCAGCGGGATTACTGCCATCTGGATTATCACCACCATGAGATCCAGAACACTCCAAAAGGAGCTGCAAGCATGAAAAACTTATTCCGTATACTTATCCTTTCAATATTGGTCTGCGCATTATTCATCCCCGCCACAGCCTCCGCCTCAGGTTTTAACGATGACAAAGTTGTCTTCGGAGGAAACTATACCCTGGCATCTGGTGAAACCCTTAACGGCGATCTGGTGGTCTTAGGAGGAAACGTCATCCTGGAAACATCCTCGACCGTGAATGGGGATACGGTTGTCCTGGGCGGTAATGTAACCACAAATGGGACCATCAATGGCAACCTGGTTGCTCTTGGTGGGTTTGTTGAACTCCAGGAATCTGCCCGGGTTAATGGTGACCTCACTGTACTGGGCAGCAGCTATGACCAGGCAGAAGGCGCTCAAATCAGCGGGAATATTGTCACAGAAGAAAATATTCCCTTTGAATTTAACCTGCCCGCCAGGATCGGATTATTTGAGGGAAAATTCCCCTCTTTTACAGCCAGACAGATGCCTTTTGTAACCGCGCCCTGGTTTTTCTTCAAACTGTTAATCTGGACAGGGTTAGCGATTCTTATCGCCCTGTTCATCGAAAACCAGGCTGCCGTCATCAACCGGACAGCCTTTGGACAGCCCTTGATGTCCGGCGTGGTGGGATTGGGGGTAATCGTTGTAGCACCGCTGGTGCTGATTGCTTTAATCATTACAATCCTGCTCAGTCCAGTCAGTTTATTGGGTATATTTGCCCTAATAGCCGCCTGGGTGATTGGACTGGTTGCTGTGAGCATCGAGGTCGGCAGGAAATTGGCCCAGGCTTTAGATCAAAGTTGGCCAACACCCATTTTAGCCGGTTTAGGTATGTTTATTCTCTCGCTCTTCTTTAATGGTTTCAATCAAATTGTTCCCTGTGTGGGTTGGCTGCCAAAATTTATCCTGGGCTTATGGGTAATGGGCGCGGTTATTTTAACCCGCTTTGGCACCCGGGAATATCCTGAAGCAGCCCTGGTATCAACTCCCGAAAAGGATGATGCCCAAATTCCGGCGGCTTTTGTCCCGAAAGAACCCGAGACCAAAAAGGTTGAGGCTACCCAAGCAGCTATTGATCTCGCAAAATCTGAAGGGATCGACTTAGCTACGATAGCGGGATCCGGGGCAGATGGAAAAATCACATTAAACGATGTCAGGAAAGCCCTGAAAGGATAATTCTTACAGGCCATTACTGGTAAATAAAAAGAGCTCCTCTTACTTATGAACTGGAGCTCTTTTTTATTTACAGTCCGGCCGCCGATAAATATCCGCGCTCTTTCACTATTTGGACCTGCTTATCAACCAGTTTTCTCCAAGTCCCTCTTGGACCTTCCTGTTTTCAAACGCGGAGATCCCGGTTTGTATAAAATACTGACAATAAAATTTATCAGGGGTTATCCCTTTTATTTTTGAACCAAGCGGCAGACCCAAAGCCAACAATTCCCACTGCCAGGAGAATTTCCAAAAGGCGCAAGTTTGATATCGGGGGAACCTTATCCACCGGAGTCGACGATTCGTCAAACTCACCTACCCGGCTGGTTAGCTGGGATTCAGAAGTCGGGGATGGAACCGCAGTAGATTCCTCTCCCAAAGTGGCTGCTGCATTTTCCTCGACTGGTATATCTTCAGCTTGGATGGTTCTTTCCTCAGCCGGGGCTTCACCACCCACCGCCAAAGCCTGGTCAACATCATCATCTGCGGGGGCTGGAGCTGATACACCTGACGGCAGGTTTTCCTGGGATTCTGCCAGGACACGATCTTGATCCG
>CAZUMG010000006.1:23837-35955 GCA_964621895.1 uncultured Anaerolineales bacterium
GCCCGAAGATCGGGATGGGTTTGAATCTTTTTCTTGAGTTGGTCTTGATCTCGGCCACTCAATTCACCATCCAGATACGCAGATAATTGAACCCAATCCTTGTTGGAGATTTTCATGTTTATGATACCTCACCCATAGGACGCATACCGGCGGGTAAAAGTTCCCTGAAATTCCCTAAACAATCCTTTAAACCCCTCCGGGCTCTGGCTAAACGGCTTTTGATCGTGCCAATAGGCCGATCGACGATTCTTGCTGCTGAAGCGTAATCTAGGCCCTGGATATCCACCAGGACAACAATCATCCGGAATTCATATTCCAGGCGGTCCAGACAAATTTGAATTGCCTCGGATAATTCCTTTCGGAGGGCAAAATCTTCCGGGTTTTCTTCTTGGTCTTCTAACCAGCTAGGTTCTTCAGCATCCTCGCCATCTTTTATCTCAGGGTACAAAGGGACAACAGGCTGGCGTTTTCGGCGGCGATACTCGTCATAACAAACATTGCTTACAATTCTAAGCAGCCAACTTTTAAAGGAGCCTCCCCGGTAAGTGTGTAATTTTTTATATGCTGACAGGAAAGCATCCTGAGTGGCATCTTCAGCGGCATCAGGCTCTCCAATAATTCGGTACGCCTGGTTATAAACCAGATTTTGAAAGGCGAGAACAATCTGATTAAAGGAATCTAAATCTCCTGCCAAGGAGTTCTTGATTTGATCTTGTAGTTCCATCATGCAAACCAATCCAGGTAGCGCTCAGGTGGAAGGCTGCCTCAAGCCAATAAGTATTTGGGGGATTGAGAATCTAGTAGAGGCATTACGCCCGAAGCTGTTCGAGCAATTTTATATAATCCTCAGTATTTACAGGTTTTAAACTGATAATTTCCTCAATTACTGCAACCGCATCTTGTTTTCTGCCGGCATCAAGCAGCATATCTCCAAGGCCATCCAGCTCGGCAATGGCTAAATCCTTCTTTCCCTGCTGTTTATATAGAGAGACTAACTGCCTGATAATAAAATCCTCGGCGGGCATTTCAGCTTTAAGGGCTGAAAGGTATCCTTGGATGATATCTGCATCATTCTGGGGGTCCAGCTGACCCACAAACCGTTCAATTTCTTTTTCCGCGGCTGATTTATTTCCTAATCGAGAATTTAAATCAACAATGGAGATACTGGCTTTATGATTCCGGGGAGCGACTTCGTTTATCTCCATATAGGTGGCAATTGCGGAATCCCAATCAAGCCGCTGAATATCGAGATCTGCCAGGCGAAGTAAAAGCTTTAACCTCAAGCCGCCATCATCGGAAATAGTTTTTGCCAGGGTGAGAGCCTTGGTATAAGCAGATCGAGCACTATCCAGTTCAGCTAATGGGAAAAATACATCAGCCAGATTGATATATTCACTAATAGCTTCTTCCTTTTTGCCATATTCTTCCAATAAATCAATATGCCGCTGGCGGATTTCAATATTCATAGGCTGCAGGTCAATAACCTTACGAAGCATTGATAGCGCTCGTTCAGTCTTCCCCTGCACAGTATATACATCAGCAACCGCGAGGTACTTTGTAACTGCGCCAGAGATTTTATTTTGTTCCATCAAAATATCACCGATGGTTACATGGAGCGGAAGAAAAGTAGGTGCGTTATGAATGGCAAAAAAGGCCTTTTCCATCGCCGCTCCGTACAATCCTTCTTTTGCAAGGTCCTGGATGTTTTTATGGATACCAATGATCTGGCTCTTGCGATCATCAAGTAATGCATCCATCTGGGGAAGCAGCAGTCCATCTTCCGCTTTACCCTTGGCCCTCAACTGGGTCAGAATCTCCCTCCAATCAGAACGGAGAAGCATTTCTTGGATATGTTTACTCATCTCAATAAAAGCTTCGTCCCCTTCCTGCTGCTCAAGATCATCCATCATCACTTCATAAAGATGAATTAAATCTTCAACATTTTCCTTATCCGCCAGGCTTGTATCTGCAATCCGCAGCGCTTCCAGGTATTCTTTACTGGCTTCAACCCACATTTCTGAACTGCTGTAGAAGTTTGCTAACAATAATCTTGATGCCAGGGCATAGTCATTATGAGCAACCGCCTTAGTAAGTGCCCGCGAGGCACTTTCCATCCTGTTTAGGTTGATATATAAATAGCCCAGAAGGAA
Organism: uncultured Anaerolineales bacterium; assembly: GCA_964621895.1. GTDB lineage: Bacteria > Chloroflexota > Anaerolineae > Anaerolineales > UBA11858 > B10-G9. The sequence goes on from CAZUMG010000006.1 coordinate 25,988, forward strand.
ATAAGCCGCCGGGTTGGTATACCCACTTTCAATAGCGGCTTTAATATGATCGGAAGCTTCTTTCTCATTGCCAGCTGAATAGTGTTCGATGGCCTGCGAGATATGTAATTTCAGCAAACTATCATCAGTCAATCCAGACTCATTATCCAAGTTCCAACTCAAAGCAGAATCCAGGTCTCTGCCCTGTTTAGCTTGAACCCCCTTATCAAGGATTTGCTCTTCGAATAAAGCTGCTGCCAAACTGGTCATCGCTTTTTCAGCTGCTTCGCTAATTGGATTCTCGTAAACTACCTGCTCAACAGGTTTTGGCGCTTCCAATAGGCTCGCATCTTCCTGGAAATCATCCTCCGGATCCTTGACAACCGGCTCTGGCAGGGGTAGCTGCCGCCCCTGATGTAGGATTTCCTTGGCCCGAAGAGCAATAATATTTTCAGGTGAGCACTGAAGAGCTCGATCAACAGATTCGGCCGCTTTTTCGGGATTGCCTGAAAATTGAAGCAAACTGGCGGTATTGATGTATTCACTGATGGCAAGTTTATGCTTGCCCAAGCGTTCGTAGACCATACCCAGACGGGCGTGTGCCTTGATATTTTGAACATCAAGTTCAGCAACTCTCTTCCAATTTTCTATTGCTTTTTGGATATCCTCATTTTTCAGGTGAGATTCTGCCGCCTGTAAGGCTGCCTTGACCGCATCGCTGGTCTGACCGATTGCTTGATAAATCAGGAACATTTTTTCATAGGGGGCCGGATCTTCAGCATTAATTTTCAGCGATTCGCGATAGGCATTTAAAGCTTCCTCATACTCATGCATTTCAAAATATGCCAGGCCGACATTGGTGAGTGCCTTAAAGTTGGTTGGATCGATATCCAGAGCATGCTGGTAATATACAGCGGCGTCATTCCAATTTTGATCCCAGGCTGCTGAGTTACCTTTTGATATTAAATCCTTCAGCTCTTGATTTTGTTCAGTCATAGCATTCTCTCTTCATTTTGGTGCCGTTCCAACAAATCAAGTTAACGAACCCCAGTCGTGACCAGATTTTGCTTCCGTGGTAAGTGGAATCTCCAGTGAGTATACATCCTCCATGGCGGATTGGACAAGCTTAATTGTTGCTGATACTTCCTTATCAGGAGCTTCCAGGACCAGCTCATCATGCACTTGCAGCAGGATTCTGGCGGATAAATCAGATTTTTCCAAATCCCGATGCACAGCCAGCATAGCCAGCTTCATAATATCTGCAGCGGTTCCTTGAATAGGGGCATTAATTGCTTCCCGCTCTTCCCGGCGGCGAAGATTATAATCCCTGGTGGTTGCCAGTTGGGGGAAATACCTTTTCCTTCCCAATAAGGTTTCCACGAATCCTTTTTCCTTAGCTTGTTCCCTGATGCTATCCAAATAGAGTTTAATTCCCGGAAAACGCTGGAAGTAAGTTTCCACAAAGGTTTCTGCTTCAGCCAGGGTTAGGTCAGTGCTCTGAGTAAGGCCGTAGGCGCTCATCCCATAAATTAGTCCGAAATTTACCGCTTTGGCTTCTCTTCTCTGCTGGTCGGTGACTTCTTCCAAGGGAATTCCATAAATCGCCGCAGCTGTCGTGGTGTGAATATCTTTGCCTTCTCTGAAGGCATCCAGCATGGCTTGATCCCCAGCCATGTGGGCCGCTACCCGCAGCTCGATCTGGGAATAATCCACAGCAATCAGGGACCACCCCGGAGAGGCTACGAAGGCTTTCCTCACCAGCTTTCCTATTTCTGTCCGGATTGGAATGTTCTGCAGGTTAGGATTAGAGGAGGCAATTCTTCCGGTCACAGATCCAGTCTGATTATAGGATGTGTGGACTCGCTTAGTGACCGGGTCAACCTGTGCTGGAAGAGCATCAACATAGGTTGATTTCAACTTAGCATACTCCCGATACTCCAGCACCCAGGCTGCTACTTGATGCTCTTTCTGTAAGAATTCCAAAACATCTGCTGCAGTTGAGTAATACCCGCTGGCCGTTTTACTTCCCCGATCTGGCGGGGTTAACCCCAGGGTAGTAAACAAAGCTTCCGAAAGCTGTTTTGGAGAATTGAGATTAAATTTGTAACCAACTCCCTGGTAGATATTTTCTTCCAATTTTTTTAAATCCGCTTCCAGGCGCAGAGACATCTCTTTAAGAAAATCGGTATCCAGGCCAATGCCATCTATTTCCATCCCAGCCAGAACAGAAACCAGGGGCATTTCGATCTTGTAAAATAAATCTAAGCTGCCTGTTTCTTTTAAATCCGCTTCCAGCACCGGTTCCAGAAGCAGTACCATGACAGCATCCTCAACCGCATATTTGGCCGCATCCTGAATTAAAACTTCAGCCATGGTAATCTGCAACTTGCCTTTGCCGATTAAACTCTCGATTTCATTCATAGAACGGTTTAATCGCACCCAGGATAATTTCTTCAATCCCAGGTTCCTCGAGGAGGGATTGATCACCCATTCAGCAATCATGCTGTCAAAACTGAGGGGATAGACTTTCAGACCAGACCGGGCCAGTATGATGTAGTCGTATTTAATGTTGTGACCGAGTTTTGGTATAGCTGGATCAGTTAACGCGTCCTGCAGGGCGCCGATCACTTCATCAAGGGATAACTGGACTCCCTGCTTATGTCCGACCGGTAGATAATATCCACTGCTTTCCGATACGGCCAGCGAGATTCCAACCAACTCCGCCTTCATTTGATCAGTAGAGGTAGTCTCCGTGTCCAGAGCAATCCGGGATGCCTTTTTAAGGGTTTTTACCAATTCCTTAAGCTGGGAAGCCGTTGTGACGACCTCAACCTTAATGGATCCCGGCGTATCGCTTTCAGTTAAAAAATCAGGGGTGGAGGCACTCTTCTCAGCCAGAAAAGACATCTGCCCTTCTGGGACCACTTTTCCATAAATTTCTTCAATGGTGGATAACCGGGTCAGCAAGGAACCAAACTCCAATGTCCGGAATAAATCCCGCACTTTAAGGGGATCAAACCGATCAGGTTTGGCCTGATTCAGGTCAATCTCCACCTTGAGATCGCCAACAATTGTGGCTAATTTTTTACTGAGATAGGCATCCTGTTTGCCAGCGGCAAGCTTGGTTTGAAATCGGGGTGAGATGTCATCCAGATGATCATAAATTTGATCGAGAGTTTGATATTCTGCAAGCAGGTGAACAGCGGTTTTTTCCCCCACCCCGTACACACCAGGGATATTATCTGACCGATCGCCGATCAAAGCTTTTAGATCGACTACCTGCTCCGGCCATACCCCCAACGATGCTTTAACATCATCACGGAAATAATCCTTGGAATCGCTGAGAGATTTACCCGGCAAACTGACTGTGATGCGGTTATTCACCAACTGTAACAAATCTCGGTCGCCTGTGATGATTTTGACGGTCAGACCTTTGGTAACAGCCCAATGGGCCAGGCTCCCCAACACATCATCCGCTTCATATCCTTCCAGCTCAGCCCGGGGAATATTAAAGATATCCACCAGGTTCCTGATTCTTTCAATTTGCGTTCTGAGATCTTCAGGCATTTTTTCCCGGGTAGCTTTATAGTCTGGAAAAAGGTCATCCCGGAAAGTTTTCCCGGTATCAAACACTACCGCCAGGTAATCCGGCCGTTCCTGTTCTAGCAGCCGGAGTAAAACGCTGGTGAAACCATAAACACCGGCCGTCGGCTCACCTTTGCTGGTTAACCAGCGGGATGAATTTGTCCCCCCACTGGTAAGAGCAAAATAGGTCCTATAGGCCAGGGCATGGCCGTCAATTAAATACAAGGTTGAGGTCATAAAGTATCCAGCTGCCGGTTCGTTGGATGTTAACCGAACATGACAGAAATTATTATAACTTTAACAGGGCAGATCTGTGGATTGATTATCCATTATTATTATATCCCTTCCACAGTTTTTCCCGCTGATAATTCAGTAAGGCAGCCAGATCCAACTGAAATTAAATGGGAAAGGAAAGGTATTATGGAGATTAATTGGTAGTTTAACATGGTTGAAAGTACCCATCAAGCTGGGCTGGAGATGAGGTGTTTTCGTTGGTTTTATTTCTCCCAGTCTGCTTCCCCATTTCAATCAACTCTACCCGGTTATGAGTTTTAACAACCGCGTTGGTTTGGGTCTTGGAAGAGGTCATGCTTCTCGTTATAATTGTTTTAAAGATTGATTAAAGGAAAAGCAATGGCTGATTTCATCGCTGCACTAGATCAAGGAACAACCAGCACAAGGTGCATTCTGTTTACCCAGCAGGGGGAAATATTAACTCGCTGCCAGAAGGAACACCATCAGCTCTTTCCGCAGCCAGGATGGGTTGAACATGATCCCCTGGAAATCTGGGAGAATTCATTAACGGTAATCCTGGAATCACTGGACCAAGCCCACCTGGAGATCTCGGATTTGGCAGGGCTGGGGATTACCAATCAACGAGAAACAACCGTTGTCTGGAATAAATTTACTGGCAAACCTGTTTGCAACGCGATTGTCTGGCAGGATACCCGCACAGATCAGATTTGCCAAGACCTATCAAAAGTAGCCGGCCAGGATCGTTTCCGTCCCCTGGTAGGTTTGCCGATCTCTACCTATTTTTCAGGTCCAAAAATCCTCTGGATTCTGGACAATATTCCCGGCGCTCGGTCCGCGGCTGAGCAGGGGGAGTTACTTTTCGGCACCATTGATACCTGGTTGGTCTGGAATCTAACCGGTGGTGTTAATCAGGGACTCCATATCACCGATGTTACCAATGCTTCCCGGACCATGCTGATGGATCTTTCCAGCTTAAAATGGGAACAGTCCATTCTTGAAGTATTGAATATCCCCGCAAGACTGCTGCCAGAAATCCGCCCCTCCAGTGATATCTATGGAAAAGCCCGGGGGTACCTCGAGGGTTTAGCTATCGGCGGCATTCTGGGTGACCAGCAAGCTGCACTGTTCGGTCAAACCTGTTTTGATCCGGGTGACGCAAAAAACACCTATGGTACAGGGTGTTTTCTTCTGCTGAACAGCGGAGAACATCCCACTATCAGCCAGCATGGTTTGTTAACTACCTTGGGCTACCAGATCGGCGGTGAAAAACCCATTTACGCCTTGGAGGGATCGGTAGCAATTGCCGGTGCACTTGTGCAGTGGCTTCGGGATAATATTGGTTTGATTGAGAGCTCCTCCCAAATAGAAGAGCTCGCCAGCCAGGTTGAAGATAATGGGGGGATTTATTTTGTTCCCGCATTTTCCGGTTTGTATGCTCCCTATTGGCAATCTTCAGCCAGGGGGGTGATCGCCGGCCTGACCCGCTTTATTACCAAAGCGCACCTCGCCAGGGCTGTCCTGGAAGCTACCGCCTTCCAAACCAAAGAAATCCTGGATGCAATGGAAAAAGATACCCGGATGCACTTGAAATCTCTTAAGGTGGATGGCGGCATGGTGCAAAACCAATTATTGATGCAGTTCCAGGCGGATATTCTGGATGTCCCGGTCATTCGTCCCACTATCTCGGAAACAACTGCCCTGGGAGCTGCTTATGCAGCCGGACTGGCAGTCGATTTCTGGCCAGGAATTGAAGTACTAAAGGAATATTGGCAGGAAGGTCAGACCTGGAGACCAGCTATGGATGAGACTGAACGGGCTCGTCTGTACCAAGGATGGAAAAAAGCGGTCAGCCGGTCTTTTGATTGGCTGGAGAACACCTTATAGCGCCCTATTCCAGCCGGGTAAGGGTGTTGTTCCCAGACTTAATAATTAAGATAGCCTAGTATAAAGCAACAAAGCCAGCGTCTTAAATAGATGCTGGCTCTGAGCTTAATTGATATTCGAAAAAATTGGTTACTTTTCAGCTATCAGGATCCCTGAAAGCTCCAGGAATTCCTGCCATTCCTCCTCAAAGAAATGTACAGTTAGATTGTTAAGTTCCAGATGGTAGGTGCTTTCACCATCCGGTTCATCTGCGCGCCAGGCTAAATAGTTTTCTGTTTCCGCGATGACTTCGGTTTCTAGATCCTGGTCATTTACATCTTTACTCATGGTTTTTATCTCCTGAAAACTTTAGTTTAATATTTAAGGGGGGGGTAATACAAACCAAGGATTTACAAATCCTCCCTGAAAACGGACCTCAAAGTGCAGGTGAGCTCCGGTGGAATTACCGGTGCTCCCTCCAAAACCAATGGTTTGGCCCTGGAGTACACTCTGACCGCAGCCAGCAGAAACACCAGAAAGGTGGGCATAAAGGGTCTGATAGCCGGTTCCATGGTCAATCACAATTACATTCCCATAACCACCTGAGGACCAGCCAGAAAAGACCACCACACCGGAATCCGAAGCAACAATCGGGTCTCCCTGCACCAAACCAATATCAATCGCTAGATGGCCAGACCAGTAGTCATTACCAGATATGGTATGGCCCGCTGTTGGCCAGATAAATCCTCCCCCGCCATAGACTCCTTCGTAAGGGCCGCTGCAAGCACCTTCACCATAGATTCCCGAGGAAACCCCGGCCGCTCCCCTGGCTATCGTGGGAAGAATCCACTGCTGAAATTCACGCTTACCCCCTGGAATCATCACCATGGTGCCGGGCGAAATTTCAGGATTTAACAGATCCAGGTCGTTACCAATCCAATCGGTGATCTGTCCGGGATCTGTTTTATACTCTTTTGCCACGGACTCAATGGTATCACCCTCCTGCCACTGGTAATAAATACCATCGACGGGTGGGATAATCAATTCCATCCCCGGTCGAAGGGAATGAGGATTATCCTGGAGGATATCGTAGTTCGACCACAGGATGGATTCCGGTTCGAGGTCAAAAGAGGCAGCTATTGCAAACAGGGAATCATTGGCTTCAACCAGGTAGGGAAATGCCTGAATATTTTCCCTTTCAGGGATAATCGTGTCCAGTTTTGCCGCCCGATGAATGGAAACAGGTTGATTATTCAATCTAAAATCCGGGATCCGGAAGCTGGAGGTAACCTGTTCAGATGGGTTATTCGGTGAACTGAGCAAAGGCTGATCTACCAAAGGGCCTTTATCAATGACAAATTTCTGCCAGGCAAAATAACTGGCACCAGCCAGCAGGACGGCTGCCAGGATCCAAAAGGCTAAGGATAAAAGTAGATCTTTTTTACTGTTCACTAGATTCTCAAACTTGGAGTAATTACTCGTTAAGGGTGGCCAGGAATTCTTCATTGCTGCTGGTATCGCTGATTCGCTTCAAAATAGTTTCGGTAGCTGATGATTGATCCATGCCTGCCCCGTGAGGAGGGTCGGTGATCATCTGATCATACATGCGCCTCATCAGCCAAACCCGAGGTGTAAGATCAGGACCGAGCAGCAGTTCTTCCCTCCGTGTGGATGACCGGGCTATATCAATTGCTGGAAATACCCGCCGTTCCTGCAGGGTTCGGGATAGGTGGAGCTCCATGTTCCCGGTTCCCTTAAATTCCTCGTAGACCACATCATCCATCCGGGAACCGGTATCGACCAGGCAGGTACCAATGATGGTAAGGGAGCCCCCTTCTTCAATATTCCGGGCAGCACCAAAAAAACGTTTGGGAGGATAGAGGGCAGACGGATCAATGCCACCGGACAAGGTCCGGCCTGAGGGAGTAACCACCAGGTTGTATGCCCGGGCCAAACGGGTGATGGAGTCCAGCATAACCACCACATCCATCCCTGACTCAACCAGGCGCTTCGCCCGTTCCAGCACCATCTCAGCGACGCGGACATGGGAGGAAACTGGTTCGTCAAAAGTGGAGGATATCACTTCCGCATCTACTGATCGGTCCATATCCGTTACCTCTTCAGGGCGTTCACCAATCAAGGCCACAATCATATGAACATCGGGATATTTATCGGAAATTGCGTTGGTTATTTCCTTTAATATAGTTGTCTTTCCTGCTTTTGGTGGGGAGACAATCAACCCTCTCTGACCGCGTCCCACAGGAGTGATCAAGTTGATTAATCGAGTTGAGGTTATATGGGGTGAGGTTTCCAAATCAAAACGCTCATTGGGGAAAATCGGGATCAAGGAATGGAAATCTGGGCGCCGCTTGGCTTCGCTGGGCTCAATGCCGTTGACGCTTTCCGCTTTCAGCAAACCGTAATGCCGTTCAGAATTGCGGGGAGGGCGAACATCCCCGATCACCAGATCCCCACTTCGCAGATCAAACCGCCTGATCTGTGATTGGGAGACATAAATATCGTCCGGGCCAGAGATGTAATTGGAAGAACGGAGGAAGCCGATTCCTTCACTCATGATTTCCAGAATACCGCCGCGGACTTCCCGGCCTTTCAGTTCAGCATCGGCACGCTGGATTTCCAACACCAATGCCTCTTTCTTTAGCCACTTGGCACGGGTGACATCTAAATCCTTGGCAATTTGACGCAATTCGGCCAAGGGTTTTGCATATAACTCATTTGTTTCCATATTTTCTCTCGATTGGGATAACCTTCATAATTAGACAATACAATGAGAATTAAATTGGAGCTATCTCCAACACAAAACACCAACTTATGAACGCTTAAGCGGGAATGGGGGGTAAACCTGGTTCAATTTGACCTTAATGAGGGGTTTGAACGCCTAAATTATAGCATGAACCCCCCCCTTGTGCAAGCGAATAACAGGATTGTCAAGCTCAATAATGGAGAAACTATGCAGTATGTTTTTTCCCCTCTAACCCCAGCGCAGATCGATTTTGGGTTTTCCTGAAATATTCTGGAAAGGAACCCGGGCTGGGGGAATAATTGATCATCATTTAATCCAATTTATCTGGCCAGAGTTGATCCCTGGTATTGGGAGCACAACCAGCTCAGGCCAAACAGCCCGGCTGAAATGGTATAATTGCCCAGCAAATAATTTTAGATCTGGACTGAAATTGGTAATCTGATGAAAATGCTTCTGGAAAAATGCATCGGTATCGAAGACCGCTTTGCTGAGGTTAATCAGCAGTTGCTTGACGTTGGGGATAATTATCATTTGGCCGCGGAACTCGGCAAAGAAAAGGCTGACCTGGAGCCCTATATCCAGGCCATTCAGGACTATAAAGAGTCCCTGGAGCAGCTGGAAGGGGTAAAAACCCTGGCAGAAAGCGGGGATGACGAAATACGTGAGCTAGCTGAGCTGGAAATCGAAAGTTTAACTACCACAGTGGAAGAACTGGAAGCTAGCCTCAAACGCATGCTGGTTCCTAAAGATCCCCGGGATGACCGCAACGTCATCCTGGAAATCCGGGCTGGCGCGGGTGGGGATGAGGCCGGTTTATTTGCCGGGGACCTGTTTCGGATGTACAGCCGCTATGCTGAACGAAAACGCTGGAAGGTGGAAGTCCTCTCGCTCAGTGAAACCGGAGTGGGTGGTATTAAAGAAATCACGGCGCTGATTAAAGGCAAGAGCGCCTACTCCCACTTAAAATACGAGTCCGGAGTGCACCGGGTCCAGCGCGTTCCGGAAACCGAATCCCAGGGCAGGATTCACACTTCCACTGCCACCGTGGCGGTGCTGGCAGAGGTGGATGACCTTGATGAGATTGAGATCCCGCCCAATGACATCATTATGGATGTCTTTAAAGCTGGCGGCCCGGGCGGACAAAATGTGCAGAAGAACTCCACCGCCATCCGGCTGACCCACAAACCCACCGGGATTGTGGTACAGTGCCAGGACGAGCGCTCCCAGGCACAAAACAGGGCCCGGGCGTTAAGCATTCTCAAAGCCCGCTTGTTTGAGCTTGAAGATAACAAACGCCGGGAGGAACAGGAAGCGGACCGGAGGTCCCAGGTTGGTTCCGGCGACCGCTCTGAAAAAATACGCACCTACAATTTCCCCCAATCCAGGATCACCGATCACAGGATCAACTTTTCTGTCCATCAGCTGGCTGCAGTGCTGGATGGAGAACTCGATCCTTTTATTGAGGAATTATCCACCGAGGATGAAGCAAACCGGCTTGCCGAAGCAGGATTTGAAGACGACT
>CAZUMG010000007.1:0-1155 GCA_964621895.1 uncultured Anaerolineales bacterium
AGACCCTTATAGGGTCAGGTCAAGCCACCGGCTATGCCGGTGGTCTTGACTTAATTGGGGAGGGGTGCTTAAAATTCCCTCTAAACCGTGTCATTTATCCATCTTTAATTGCCCATCCTTGACGAAAAAATCGGTATTGATTAGAATTAAGTAGGATTAATCTTATTGATCTTATTAATCATATCAATAAAGCCGATGGATCATTCCGATTTTATTGCTTATCTTCTGCAAACCAGCGAATCTGCCGCTGAAAAGCTGCCGGCATTAAAAGACCTCAGCCTGGAGCTGGGTATCAGCATATCCACTTTACGCGAACAGCTCGAAGTCGCCAAAGCTCTTGGTTTGGTAGATGTTAAACCCCGCCTGGGGATTCGCCACTTGCCATATTCGTTTACCCCCGCGGTTGACGCCAGTTTATGTTATGCCATTCAGCAGGACCAGGCTTATTTTGAAGACTTTGTGAATCTTCGCAGGCACCTGGAATTGGCATATTTTCCCCTGGCTGTTGATCTCCTTCAGGATTCAGATCATCAGAATTTAAGCAGATTGGTTAAGGAAGCCTGGGAAAAATTGAGAGGCAGACCGGTCAGAATACCGCACGAAGAGCACCGCCAACTGCATCTGACTTTTTATAACCGGCTGAATAATGTTTTTGTAACTGGACTCCTGGAAGCTTATTGGGATGCTTATGAAGCGGTGGGTTTAAATGTGTATGCGGATTTGGAGTACCTGGAACAGGTCTGGATTTATCACGACCAGCTGGCTGAGGCAGCCATTCATAAGAATAAGACCCGTGGATTGGAAATTTTGCGTGAGCATTTTGATTTGATGGACCGCATGGTGAAATGAGGGATTGTCAATTGGGTTTTTGTTTGGAAGAAAATTTGCGAATCTAATTTTTTTAGAGGAGTTTTAATGGCACCGGTTAAATCAGATTTTAAATTAGCTGAACACAGGCTTAGTGGAATAAATGAATTTTCAATCAATATTGGTACGATCAACGGATCAGGTAGCCAGACCGCAAATTTAACCCTGCTCAGAGCTATCTTTAAGATGGGAGTGCCGGTTTCCGGTAAAAATATATTCCCATCCAATATTCAGGGGTTGCCAACCTGGTACAAGATCCGGGTCAGCGAGGCTGGCTACTTTGGCCGT
>CAZUMG010000007.1:1255-5077 GCA_964621895.1 uncultured Anaerolineales bacterium
TCCTGGTACCCGATCACCCCGGCAACCAGTCTGCCTGAGGCCATCCTGGAATACGCACCTGAGCTGCGGAAGGACCCAGAGACCGGAAAAAGCACCTATGCGGTCATTCAGGCTGAGGATGAACTTGCTGCGGTCGGGATGGTGGTCGGAGCTGGGTGGGCAGGACTGAGGGCAATGACAGCAACCTCGGGTCCCGGACTGAGTTTAATGACGGAATATGCCAGCCTGGCTTACTTCGCCGAGATCCCTATTGTCGTCTGGGACGTCCAGCGGGTGGGTCCCAGTACAGGATTGCCGACCAGGACCGCCCAGGGGGATGTTAATATGGCCTACTATCTGGGGCATGGTGATACCAAACATTTGATGCTGATCCCCGGCAATGTCCAGGAATGTTTTGAGTTTGGCTGGAAAGCCCTTGATCTGGCTGAAAAATACCAAACCCCGGTCTTTGTGCTTTCTGACCTGGATCTGGGAAAAAATCAGTGGATGACAGCGCCTTTTGTCTATCCTGATACACCCATTGAGCGGGGAAAGATTCTCTGGGAGGAAGATTTGGAGAAGCTGAAAGGGGAATGGGGACGGTATCAGGACGTGGATGGAGATTTTATTCCCTATCGCACAGTTCCCGGAAACACCCACCCCAAAAGCGCATATTATGCCCGGGGTACCGGTCATGATGATTTTGCCAATTACAGTGAAAGACCTGAAAATTGGGAAAAGAATTTAAATCGAATTAAACAGAAGATTTTATCGGCCCGGGGGGAACTGCCTGCCTCGGTGATCACCGGGAAGAAAAAAACCCCGAACGGTTTAATTGCCTATGGATCGACTGACTCGGCTGTCAAGGAAGCCCTGGATTACCTGAAGGCTGAAGGCATCCAGCTGGATTACCTGAGGCTGCGGGCTTTGCCGGTCCGGTCTGATGTGCTGGATTTTATTCGCTCCCATCAAAAACTTTATGTGATTGAAAATAATCGGGACGGTCAAATGCACGGTATTTTGTCTCTGGCACTGCCGGAGAAAGCATCAGATCTGGTTTCCTTGGCTCATGTCGATGGACTGCCGCTCAGTGCTGAATGGATCACCCAGACAGTTTTTAACGAGGAGAAATCTTAATGGCTGAGAAGGTGGAAAAACAGAATGGGATTGGCTTAACAAAAGAAGAGTACAAAGGGAAACCGTCCACATTATGTCTGGGTTGTGGCCATAATGCCATTGTTGGCCAGATTATAGCTGCCTGCTATGAGCTGAACATCCCCCCGGAGAGTGTGATTAAGGTCAGCGGTATTGGCTGTTCCAGCAAAGCGCCAACTTATTTTATGGATCGTTCTTTCGGATTTAATGGCCTGCATGGACGTATGCCTTCCCTGGCGACTGGTGCCTTGTTTGGCGATACTTCATTAATCGCCATTGGTGTTAGCGGTGACGGAGATACCGCCAGCATTGGGATGGGGCAGTTTAAACATGTCACCCGGAGAAATTTACCTATGTTGTATATTGTCGCCAATAATGGTGTTTACGGCCTTACCAAGGGCCAGTTCTCTGCCACGGCGGAGCAGGGCTTGGCGCTTAAAAAACAGGGCCAAAATCGCTACGTGCCGGTTGATATTGTTTGGGAAGCCATCGCTGGTCGGGCTTCCTTCGTTGCCCGGTCATTTTCCGGAGATCCCCAGCAATTGAAATCCCTGATTAAAGCGGGTCTTCACCACCGTGGAATCGCGGTGATTGACGTGATCAGCCCCTGCGTGACCTTCAATAATCAAGATGAGTCATTTCATTCTTATGCCTGGGGAAAATCTCACGAAGTAGCCCTGCATGAATTATCCTTTGTGCCTCCAGTTCGGGCGATCAAAGTATCGTATGAAAAGGGTGAATCCCTTGAAGTCCCCTTATACGATGGCACCCATATCATCCTCAAGAAATTGGGGCAGGACTATGAACCGACAGACCGTGCCAGGGCTTTGCAAATGCTGGAAGAAGCCAATAATAAAAATGAGCTGATCACGGGTTTGATTTATATCAATCCCAAACAAAAATCACTCTTTGACCTTTATGATCTTCCGGAGACACCACTGAACAGACTACCGGCAGATAAATTACGGCCGACACCTGAGTCCCTGGAAAGGATCAATCAATTAATGTATTAATGGGGATCTGGGTCGATCTCTAGAACCTGATTATAAGTGAGGTGTAAAGCGGATCAATCAAGATAACTTTCAAGGTATTAAAACCTTTTATTGGTTGTTGGATATCGACCTTTTTGTGGAGGAATCATGCCTCTGTGGCGACAACCACTCGATAAAGACCGCATCCTGATTACCAACGGCATCGTTCACATCATCGATGACCGCTGTAAAGGATGCGGTTTTTGCGTAACATTCTGCCCCCAGGGTACCCTGGCAATTTCCGACCAAACCAATATCAAGGGATACCATCCCCCAGTGGTGGTACTGGATAAGACCTGTGTTAACTGCGGTCTATGCACCTTATTGTGCCCTGATTTTGCCATCTACATTGAAGATGGAGGAAAACATACCCCGGACCTGGTCAATCCTATTAAGCGCAGCGAGGTGAAGAAATGACCTGGGAAAAAGGCAGGCTTACCGGGGAACACTTTATGTTAGGTGATCATGCCTGTGCAGAAGGAGCTATCCTTGCCGGCTGCCGTTTTTTTGCAGGTTATCCGATCACCCCGGCAACGGAAATCGCGGAAAGAATGTCGGTCCGGCTGCCTCAGGTTGATGGAAACTACATTCAAATGGAGGATGAACTGGCTTCCATGAACGCCGTTTTGGGAGCTTCCTGGGCAGGGGTGAAATCCATGACGGCAACCAGCGGTCCTGGTTTTTCCCTGATGATGGAAAACCTGGGGTTGGGAATCATGCTGGAAACCCCCTGTGTGCTGGTGAATGTTCAGCGGGGAGGACCTTCCACAGGATTGCCAACCCTGGTCGGCCAGCAGGATATGATGCAAGCCCGCTGGGGATCACATGGAGATTATGAGGTTATTGCCCTCTGCCCCAGCTCTCCCCAGGAGCTATTTGACCTTACGATCCGCGCCTTTAATCTCTCTGAAAAATATCGAACCCCGGTGCTGGTGATGACCGATGCTGAAGTCGGTCATATGACTGAAAAAGTAATCATTCCCGCTCCGGAAGATATTGAGATCCTTGATCGGCCCCTGGTTCGAAAAGGTGATCTCGAACCGGATCATTATCGGATCTACCGCTCCAACGCCCCTGGTCAACCACATAATGTGTCACCGATGGTAAAGGTCGGGGAAGGATTCCGGATTCATGTAACCGGATTAACCCACGATGAACGAGGTTATCCTGCCATGAATGCAGAGGCAAACCAGTGGAACGTATCCCGAATCATGGAAAAGATCTCTGCCAATCGGGATGACATCATTCAAGTTGAGCAGGATAAACTCCGCAATGCTCAAGTCGTGGTGATCTCGTATGGCATTTCAGCCCGCACATCTCTCTGGCCAATTGAAATGGCCAGGAAAGAAGGCATCAAGGTGGGTTACCTCCGGCTGATAACGGTATGGCCTTTCCCCGAGTCGATGATTTCCAAACTGGCGGAAAAAGTCCAGGCTTTTATTGTCCCGGAAATTAATATGGGACAAATCAGCCGGGAAGTTGAACGCTGTGCCGGTGGGAAAGCCAGGGTTATTGGAGTCAATAAACCCGGTGGGGATATCTTGAATCCCCGGGATGTTCTGGATGCGATCCGGAAAGCAGCAGGCAGAGAACAAATCGAGTGATCCCTACCTTTTAGGTGGGACCAGATTGGGGAGGAAATTGGATGTCTGCAGAC
>CAZUMG010000007.1:5177-8384 GCA_964621895.1 uncultured Anaerolineales bacterium
TGCACCGGTCGAATCGCCGGTTATGTGCGTTTAGATTCATTTCATACCACCCATGGCCGGGCCATTCCCTTCGCAACTGGTCTAAAAATAGCCAATCCTGACCTGAAAGTTATCGTTTTATCCGGGGATGGAGATATTGCTGGGATTGGCGGCAATCATTTTATTCATGCTGCCCGGAGAAATCTGGGCATCACGGTTGTTTGTGTAAATAATTTTAATTACGGCATGACAGGAGGGCAGGTAGGTCCCACCACACCGCATGAAGCCCGGGCGGTGACTGCGCAATATGGAAATTATGAGTATCCTTTTAACCTGCCATATTTGGCTGCTGCCAGCGGGGCATCCTTTGTTGCTCGCTGGACAGTTCTTCATGCCCGCCAATTGGACTGGACGCTGAGAAAGGCCTTAACCCATTCCGGGTTCAGCTTTGTGGAAATAATTGCACCTTGTTCGACAGCTTATTCCAGCTGGAACCCCGATGGGAAAGGTCTGGATCCGGAGAATCTGCGTCGCCGCGGCCTGGAGATGATGAAACATTATCAAAATGTGGGACGGACGGAACACGGCATGCATCCCAAGGACGCCGCTGTGAAGGTCAATGAGAGAGGAGAGTTAATTGAGATTATTGAAGGTGAATTTCTGGAAGAAACCCGCCCGGATTTCCAGGAAGCCATGGATCGGATCGTTGACTCGGCAGAAAAATATTGGCTTCGAGAAAAGGGGCTGCTGGATAAACGGGTTAACCTGATCTCAGAGGGTAATAAAGTAGCCCGCACAGAAATCCAGCTGGGAGGTTTCGGCGGGCAGGGCATCATGAGTGCTGGAAAAATCATCGGGAATGCAGCAGCTGTCTACAACCATTTGGAAGCGTGTTTTACCCAGAGTTATGGCCCCGAAGCCAGGGGTGGAGCAGCTGGATCGCAGGTGGTGATTTCCAGTACCCTCATCCATCACCCCCATCTGACCCGGCCAACCAGCATGATCATCATGTCCCAGGGGGCTTATGATAAATATCTGCCCGACCTGGCACCGGGCGGATGTTTATTAATTGATGATGAGCTGGTGATCCTGCCGGAGGATCATCGGACAGATATCAAAACGATGGGAGTCCCGGCAACCAAGATCGCTGAAGATGCCGGCAACAACCGGGCAGCCAACACTGTCATGCTCGGCTTCTGGACAGCGATTGAAGGATTGATAGATAAACAAGCCATGGAACAGGCGGTCACCGAATCCGTACCGCCCAAAACAGTTGAATTGAACCTCAAGGTTTTTGAAATAGGATATCAACGGGGATTAGAGCAGCTTAAGACCCAGGGCAGCAGGAAAGCTTTATGAATAAAGAAGTACTTGTGTTTGGCAGCACTACCGCAGGATTACAGGCTGCCTCGACGCTTGCCGATTGCGGCTTGCGGGTGCATCTGGTGGAATCCAGTCCATTTATTGGCGAAAGCATCCTGGACCTCGGTCCTGATTATTTGCGGAATACCCGATTTTTAGAAATCCTGAAACACGCCAATATTAAAACCTGGACGAATACCACCTTGGGCCAGCTCACACCCAGCGGAGAAGGTTTCCAGGCAATCCTGCAGCAAAGTCCCCGCTATATCGATCTTTCCCGCTGCACTGCCTGTGGTGATTGTATCGAGGTTTGCCCGGTGACCATCCCCGGTACGGAACTTAAAGCCATTCAATTGGGAGGACAACCGGGCTGCGCGGTGATTTCCAAAGAAGGGGTTTCTCCCTGTTCCCAGGCTTGCCCGGCAGGTATTCACGTTCAGGGATATGTCGCCCTGGTTGGCCAGAAACGTTACCGGGAAGCCTATCAGCTGATCCATGATGCCCTGCCATTTCCATCTGTTTGCGGCCGGGTTTGTAATCATTATTGTGAACAAGCCTGCACAAGGGGAAAAATTGACCAGGCCGTTAATATCATGGCGCTCAAACGTTATGTTGCCGATTGGGCTTATGAAAACCTGGTTGATTCTGGGGAAGCTGGAAGGGAAATCCTACTCGATTCTCTCGAGAAACCGCAGGATAGCGGAAAAAAGGTGGCCGTCATTGGAGCTGGTCCAGCAGGGTTAACTGCTGCTCGTGACCTGGTCCGCAAGGGGCATAGGGTTACAGTATTTGATAATCAGCCCAAAGCCGGGGGCATGATGCGAGTGGGAATCCCGCCCCACAGGATTTCATATCGGCAGTTGGAATGGGAAATTGAACAAATCCTGGCAGAAGGTGTGGATCTCCAGCTGAATACCTGGGTGGATGATATTCCTGGACTTCTAGCCAATGGATATGATGCTGTGCTCATTGCTACCGGGGCTCATCAGGCTGTGAAATCATCTATTGAAGGCGCGGACCATCCAGATAACTGGCTCAGCCTTGATTTTCTCAAGGGGGTTTGCCTGGAAGAAAAAATCGATCTTACCGGGCGGGAAGCAATTGTGCTGGGAGGGGGTGACGTTGCCATGGATGCTGCCAGATCAGCTATTCGCTTGGGAACTTCCACTGTAAGAATTGTCTGCAGGGGGTTGCGGGCGTCGTTTAATGAAATCCAGGAAGCGGAGGAAGAAGGAATTGATATCATTAAGGGGCGGGTATTCCAGCGGATTATTCTTGAGAACGGGGAAATAGCCGGTGTTGAGTGTCTGGAAGCTGAAGTGGGGGAAGTGATCGATGGCAAACGCCAGTTTAAAACGCTGCCCGGCACGGAGCATCTGATCCCAGGCGACCTGGTTATCTGGGCGCTCGGACAGCGACCGGACTTTTCGTTTTTACCGGATGATCAAAAGATTTCTGTGTTATCACCCAAAGGCATTCAGGCAGATGACCGGATGATGACGACCCTGGACGGTGTCTTTACCGCAGGGGATGTTCGGCGGGGTACCACCTTTTTTGTTGTGGATGCTGTTGGGGAAGGTCACACGGCAGCTGATTCCATTGATCTGTTTCTAAAGGGAGCTGACTCTGGGAAAAAATCCCAGGACCGCCTTGAGGTTAATATCACCCCGGAAGAAGCCTATCTGCGGATGGGCCTGAGCCAAACACCGGCAATCGGGCGAGCGAAAGTACCTAAATTAGCTATTGGTAAAAGGAAAAATAATTTTCAGGAAGTGGACCTTACTCTTAAAGAGCAGGCCGCCCTGCAGGAGGCTGGCCGCTGCTTGGTCTGTGGCCCCTGCAGTGAATGTCTGGCCTGTGTTGAGG
>CAZUMG010000007.1:8484-10370 GCA_964621895.1 uncultured Anaerolineales bacterium
TCAGCTCTGTGAGCAGTTGGTGGCTTTGCCCGGGATCGGCTATGCCTGGGAGCTGCCTCATTCCTGCACCCAGGACGGCGCCCAAGCCATTCGAAATAAAATCCAGGAATACAACCTGGAAAATTTGATCCTGGCAGGCTGCGCCTGCTGTTCCCTCGACCAGGTTTGTTTCAGCTGCACATTCCAGCGGGTGCGCTGCAAGGACAATCTGGGTTGTTTCTCATCTCTGGAGCAAATAGCGAACATTGAATTTGTCAATATTAGGGAGCAGTGTGCTTGGGTACATCCAGATGACCCCCTAGCTGCCGCTGCAGCCGCCCAACTCCTAATCCAAGGGGCTGTCAGCCGGCTACAAGATGTAATTCCAGGGGAACCGACCAGAAATCCTGAAGAGAAAACCTTACTGATCCTGGGATCAGGCTCGGCTGGCTTGGTTTGCCTGGATTGCTTAAATCAGCTCCATTTGACCGCTGAGAAAAGTGCAATTATTCCAGAGCAGACCCTCCGATCAGGTGGACGCTATCAGGTCCGAAAGGGCAAGGATGAATTGAAGGCAGATGGCCTTATCCTGGCACCGGGAAGTGAGCGCGAGAGAAAATTGCTGATGAATTCCCTGAGCTTATTTAATGGTCAGAGCCTTTTTCACAAAGATGAAGATCATTGGGATCCCCTTGCTTATGGATTGGTAATTTGTCCTCTAGGTGCAGATCCAGGAACTGCTGGCAAAGCTGCTGCTGCCCGGATTACTGCTTGGGTCAGCCGTATCTCCAGCCAGAATATTTATCCAGCAGCCATGGTTGACGGAAACCGCTGCCGGGCATGCAGTACCTGTTTGGAAGTATGTGGCTTTGGAATTCCAGAAATCATCGAAGATGATTTCGGCCGGCATGCTTGGATAGATCCGGGTTTATGCGTTGGCTGCGGGATTTGTGCTGCCCAGTGTCCATCTGGCGCCATAACTCCGGGCAATCTCCCGGAAAACGAGTTGGAAGAAATGCTTAAGGTGATATTAACCTGATATGAAAACAAAACAACCCGGGAGAAGAATTATTGTATTCAGCTGTAACTGGCATGCCTATAACAGCCTGGAAACAGCGGGAAAACAGGGCATTTCGTATCCTTCTTCTGTAGTCCCAATTCGCCTCTCCTGTCTGGGACGGATCACCCCAGGAATGATTCTTAAGGCGTTTGAACAGGGGGCTGCGGGAGTGTTCTTGATGGGCTGCCCGCCGGGTGACTGCCACTATGTAACCGGCAACCAGCTTGTTGAGCAGGTGTTTTTAGAAACAAGGAGCTTGCTGAATCTTTTGGGATACCGGGAAAACCAGCTTCAACTTGATTTTCTCAACGCAGGTGATGGGTCAGCTTTTGTTGAAAATTTGCAAAAAATAATCAACGCAGTGGAAGAACCTTTGGAAAACCGATGAATCCATTTAAGGAGTTGATTCAATCGAATCGAGCCTGGTACTGCTTGGACTGTGGAAAATGCAGCTCTGTCTGCCCGATTTCCCTTTACCAGGTGGCAGAGTATACCAGCCCTCGCCTGTTCATCGAAACAGCCCTCGTGTGCGGAGAGGCTTCAACTTTTGATAATTCCCTGCTGTGGTCCTGCTTAACCTGCGGTCGGTGTACCGAGATTTGTCCTTCTGAAGTGGGTTTTTTAGATTTTATCCAGGAAGCCCGCCAGATTGCTCGGGGAAAAGACCTATCCGGGGACTGCACCCACAGCGGGATGATTGAGACCTGGGGAAGGATGATGACCGATCCGAAGCTCCAGCAAAATCGCCTGGATTGGGTTGGGGGAGATCTGGAGCTTTCTGCAGATGGAGATACGATTTATTTTCCCGGCTGCCTGCCTTATTATCAAGCCGCCTTTGGGGACCTGG
>CAZUMG010000007.1:10470-11621 GCA_964621895.1 uncultured Anaerolineales bacterium
CCGGGCTACCTACCAGGACCCCTGCCGGTTGGGTCGTTTTTCTGGTATTTATCAAGAGCCCCGGGATTTGATTGAAGCCAGTGGTTTCCAGCTGGTAGAAATGGAACATACTGGAAGAGCCAGTATTTGCTGCGGGACAAGCTGCTGGTCAACCTGCGGCCAGGTCAATAAAAAAATTCAAACTGAGCGGTTAAAGGAAGCCAGGTTAACCGGAGCAGAGATCCTGATTACCGCCTGCATCAAATGCCAGATTCATTTTAAATGTGCCCAGCACGACTCAAACCTGGCCGAAGAAAACCAGATCGTTATCCGGGATATTACCTCAATAATTGCAGAGCAGCTTTAAAAGCTGCTGGTAGAGACATGACTGAAAATGAGCTGGTGCTAATCAACAGGAGGGTGCCAATGTCAGACGCTGAGCTTCGCATTGGTGTATTTGTTTGTGACTGCGGGTCTAATATCGCTGGCACGGTAGATACCGAAGCTGTCAAGGAGTATGCTGCTGGTTTGCCCGGAGTGGTAACTGCAGTGCGTAATAAATATACCTGTGCAGATCCCGGTCAGCAGGAGATTCAGGGAGCGATCCTTACGCACCAATTAAATCGGGTTGTGGTGGCTTCCTGCTCTCCGACTTCGTATGAAGTCATTTTCCGTAAATGTCTTGAAGGAGCTGGGTTAAATCCCTACCTGCTGGAAATGGCCAATATCCGGGAACATTGTTCCTGGGTAACTGCTGGTAATGGTCAAGCTGCCACTGAAAAAGCCAAAAAAATAGTTAAAGCGGCAGTTGCCCGGTCCCGCTGGTTAACGCCCCAGGATGAGGAAACTATCCAGGTGACCGATGCTGCCCTGGTGATTGGAGGAGGTATAGCAGGGATCCAGGCAGCCCTCGACCTGGCTGATTCCGGTCATCAGGTGTATCTGGTAGAACGCGAGCCATCCATTGGCGGCATAATGGCCCAGCTTGATAAGGTTTATCCAGATATTGAATGTAGTATTTGAATACTTGGACCCAAAATGATGGATGTCGGTCGACATCCCAAAATCAAACTGCTGGCTTATTCAGAAGTAGAAGATATCTCAGGATATGTGGGCAACTTTAAGGTCAGCATTCGAAAAAAAGCCCGTTATGTTGACGAAACCCAATGCAC
>CAZUMG010000007.1:11721-15473 GCA_964621895.1 uncultured Anaerolineales bacterium
GTAGAGGTTGGTGCTGTCATCGTTGCCACGGGCATGGACCTGTATGATCCAACTCCCCTGAATGAGTATGGCTACACAAGTTATGCCAATGTGGTCACCAGCCTTGAGTTTGAGCGATTAATCTGCAGCGGCGGACCGCTGGATGGGCACCTGGCAAGACCGGGAGACCTGGCTTTTCCTAAAAGAATTGGCTTTATCCAATGTGTGGGATCCAGAACCCAGGATCCCGATCGCGGTAATCCCTACTGCTCCAATTTCTGCTGCATGAATACCATCAAAGCCACCCAGTATCTTCATGATGTTTACCCCGAAGTGGAATCAACTGTTTTTTATACCGATCTGCGTGCCTTTGGAAAGGGATTCGAAGAGTTATTAATGCGCAGTAAGGGCTCCGGGGTGACCTATATCCGGGGTATACCGGGGGAGGTTCACGAGGACCCTGATACAGGAGATTTACATCTTATCGTTGAAAACACAACCAGCAATCGGCTGGAATCTCATATTTTTGACCTGATCGTGCTGGCGGTTGGTGCTGTCCCCGGAAATCATACCGAGGTGGTACGCCAGATGGTCAGCCTATCAAAATCACCCAATGGTTTTTTGCGGGGAGCCCATCCCAAACTGCGGCCGGTAGATACGCCAACCAAGGGAGTGTTTATTGCTGGAAGTGTGGAAAGCCCCAAAGATGTCCGTGAAAGTGTTACTCAAGCCAGTGCAGCAGCTTCCAGGGCTTCCATTTTGCTTAATAAAGATCAATTTTCAGTGGATGCGATCACGGCTGTCGTGGATCAGGATCTCTGTAAACTGTGCGGAATCTGTGCAGATGTGTGCCCATTCAGTGCTATAACCTGGCATAAAGGGGAGCCTGCCCAGGTGATTACTGCCGCCTGTACTGGCTGTGGAACCTGTGCGGCAGAATGCAAATTTAACGCTATTGCCATGCGGCACTTTTCCGACCAGGCCATTTATGCCCAGATTGACGCCATGCTGGAAGAGAATCCCCTGGATACGATTGTATCCTTTGCCTGCAATTGGTGTTCCTATGCTGGCGCAGACACAGCCGGAGTAAGTCGGATGGTTTATCCACCCCATGCCAATATTATCCGGACGATGTGCTCAGGTAGAGTAAGCCCGGAATTTATCTGGTATGCTTTCCGCAAAGGGGCACCTGTTGTGCTCGTATCCGGATGCCATTACGTGGATTGCCATTATATTGATGCCAACCGGAGCACTACCAGGCGCTTGGATGGACTCTGGGATGGATTAGAGAAAGTTGGTCTTGACCCGGGACGTTTGTTCTTGGAATGGTGTTCAGCAGCCGAAGGAGCGCGCTGGCAGCATATCATGGAACAATGTGAGCAGAAACGCCTGATAGTGACTCCGGAAATCATCGCGAGCAGCAGCGCTTTGTTAGGGGATGTCCGAGTTCCGAGCCCCCGTAATCCCCGACCCAAAGATGAAGATCAACCTGTGAAATTCAGCTGTCTGGCGTGCGGTGACTCCTGGAATGGCCTCTTTAACTCAAACCAGGAGCGGAGCTGTCCAACCTGTCGTTCGAACAGCGTGCGCTGGAGCCAGATAGGGTAATCTGGATGCTGGGGATAATAAAAGCCCGGATCAATTGTCCGGGCTTTTGGTTTTTCAGTTAGGGAGTGGGAGTCGTCGCAGCGGCAGCCTGACCTATCCAGGTAAATACCCTGGGTTCACTATCACTGCCGGCATTCACCCAGATAGGCTTGCCATTTTCATCCACATCAACCTGGCGGACTGTGCTGATGGACCAGCGATAGATGTGGGGCAAATTATCCTTTGCCCGGAAACTTCCGGGGATGATGAACTTGGTGTCGGTCACATAATCAACCAGCTTCCGGCCTTTTCCCTCGGTTAGGTCCATCACGGAAACCTGGTAGGCTTCATTGCTGTTGATCAAGCCGACAGATGACCACTGCAGAGTGACCTGGTTATCATTCAGAGAAAATACCCCGCCATCCGGCGGTAGGAGCAGATTGGGTGCTGAGTAGGGGGGCGGTGGGGTTGGTGTAGGGGAAGGTCCTGGCGTTGCTGCCCGGGCGCAAAGCGGGATGATCAGGGTGAGACTTTCATATACCGTGTTGCTGACCATACCGTTATAGGATTTAATGGCATCTTCCGGGACATCATAATTTAATGAAATACTCCCGAGGGTATCACCTTCACCTACTTCGTAACTTACCTTTTCACAGGCAGCCTGGGTGGCTTCAATCCCGCTAAGAGTAGCAGTCGGGAAGGATGTCGCTGTAGGGGTAGGAAAGGGGATCAATAATTCCTGTCCCTCGAAGAGCGTGTCACAGGATGCCGGGATATTATTAAGCAAAACGATCGATTTTATCGCCACCTCAAAACGGGCAGCAATTTCCAGGCAGGAGTCATTGGGCGCAACCACATAGGTAAATGGTGTCGGGCTGGGTTCCGGTGAAGGGGTCACCGTGGGTTGTTCTGGAGTTGTAGTGGGGGTCAATGTCACCGTGGTAGTTAAGGTTGGGGTGATCGTGGTATTAGCCATGGCTCCGGTTTGCTGCAGTGCCAGGTAGACCATACCAGCCCCAATGGCCAGGAACAGCACGACTAGGCTAATGGCAACAGGTAAGCCGAGAGTGATTTCCGGCATGCTTCCACCGCTGACAACCTGGGCATCCGCCTTGGTTCCGCCTAAACTGCTGCCGCAAACCAGGCAGCGCTCGGCGTCTTCTTTGACCCGGGTGCCGCAAGTTGGGCAGATTTTTTTATTTTCTGTAGCCATAAAGTCACTCTTGGTATGTATTTTTTGTCAATGGACTGGGGCAATTATACCAGAAGAGGGAGGGATGGATAGTCACTGAAAAGTTGGGGATTTTTGGGTTTTCTTGAAAAATTTACAAAGAAAATATGCTGATTGGATACCAATATTGCTCCTATTTAGTAATGACAGGAGCAGATTAATCCATCCTTTTAAGCAGTTTATGCGCTACTTCTCTCAAGGCGTCTCCTGCCTGTCCCTGGGGGCGGGCGTTTTCCAGGGCAGTCAGGGCACGGTCAGTGAGCTGATCAGCAGTGTTTTGCGCATAGGCACGTCCCCCTTCTTTTTCCAGGATTCGACTTAATTCTGTGGCTTTTTCCGGGCTGATGGGGCCGTCAATCCAGCCTTGATAAAAGGCTTTTTTCTGAGCCAACCCAAACAGTACCGGGAGGGTTTTTTTACCGGTAACCAGATCCCCGGTGATGGATTTACCGAGTTGATCCTGCTCTCCCCAGATACCTAAAATGTCATCCTGGGCTTGAAATGCCATACCCAGATGATGGCCAAAATCGCGGTAGTTTGCCTGGATTTCAGCGGGAACCTCAGCGCATAACGCACCCGCTTCCAAGCAGAAAGCCAGCAGAGCAGCAGTTTTCCCAGCGACCATTTGCCAATATTGTTCCAATTCCACCTCAGCTTGTTTTTCGAAGGCAATATCCAGATGCTGCCCCTGGGTCAGGTGCAAGCAGGTGGCATGAAATAATCTTCCAGCTTGCAGGGCAGTTTTGGGAGATAGGGTGTTTTCCAGGTTCATCAAGCACAAATTTGCCAGGGCAAACATGGCGTCACCAGTGTTAATAGCCTGGGCAGTTCCCCAGATTTTCCAAACAGTAGGTCTACCTCTGCGTAAATCACTGTTATCTTCAAGATCATCATGGATCAGGGAGAAATTATGAATCAATTCAACTGCCCCTGCCGCTGGGAGAGCTTTAGTCCA
>CAZUMG010000007.1:15573-20782 GCA_964621895.1 uncultured Anaerolineales bacterium
GGTACTTCCGCCAGCTCTTGAATATCCCCTATTCCAGCAGCAAACATGCTGATCTGAATTTCGCGCTTAACCCGGTTGATCAAATCAATTACATCTTGAGTGGATTGAGCGGCTGCTTTCAGGAAGGGTCCGGCCATCCCGCCCAGGACTGCTCCCAGGGCAATGGTCTTGGCGATATCTACTCCAGAGCGGATTCCTCCCGAGGCAAAGATTGGCAAACCTGGTGCAGCAGCGTGGGTGAGCTGGATGGATTCTGCGGTCGGAATGCCCCAATCCACAAAAGCAGAAGCGATTTGTTGCTGCGCGTTGTTCTCAGCCCGGTGCATTTCCACTTCTGACCAGGAGGTTCCCCCGGCGCCGGCGACGTCCAGGGCGGAAACCCCGGCTTCTTTTAGCTGAGCTGCCGCCTGGCTGGAAAATCCCCAACCAACTTCCTTGACGATAACAGGGACATCCAGGGCCTGGCAGACTTTGCCTATCTTTTCCAGAAGACCTGAAAAACGAGTATTACCGTTAACCATAACTGCTTCCTGAAGAGCGTTCAAGTGCAGGATCAGGGCATCGGCTTCAACCATATCCACTGCCCGGCGGCAATCCTCAATTGTTAATCCATAATTGAGCTGGACCGCTCCCAGGTTGGCAAATAATAGGATATCCGGGGCAACCGGTCTGACGTTAAATGTGCTGGCAAGTCCCGGATTTTCCAGGGCTGCCCGCTGCGAGCCAAGGCCCATCGGAATTCCGGTTTCTTGGGCAGCCGCCGCCAGGTTCAAATTGATGATTTCAGCCTGTTCAGTACCTCCGGTCATCGAGGATATTAACAGGGGAGCGGAGAGCCGTTTCCCAAACAGGGTAAGGTCCAAACGGACATCTTCCAGGTTTCGTTCCGGCAATGCCTGGTGCCTAAAACGATAGTTTTCCAAACCGGTGGTCAGATCGGATTGGACATTTTCAGTCAGATTAATTCGAATATGGTCTGCTTTTCGGTCGCTGGTGGTGGGGTTTTTAGGGGGCATATTGGATCCTTCTGCTGATGGTATAGTAACAGCGAGCTCTCAGCGTGTCAACAAAAATTAGCTGCAATCAGTGAACCTTGACAAGATGCCCCCTCCGGTTACAATACTCACAATACAGGACGCGTTACCAATTCCCGTAAATATTGTTTAATAAGATATCATAGCAGGTATGGATTTGGAGCCAAGGAGGAATCAGTATGGCCGACACATTTGAGCAAGTTAAGAACATTATTGTAGAATTGCTGGCAGTTGATCCATCCAAAGTGACCAGAGAAGCCCGCTTCCGGGAAGATTTGGAAGCAGATTCCCTCGATCTGGTGGAACTGATCATGGAATTTGAGGATGAATTTGGGGGTGAAATCTCCGATGAAGATGCTCAAAAAATCACCACAGTCGGTGATGCAGTCGATTATCTTGAAGATAAGCTCTAGTTAATCTATTGATTTCCGAATGAAAAAAGTCAACCAGAATTCTGGTTGGCTTTTTTTGTTAATTAGGAATAGCTTTGTTCCAGCTCGCCCCAGGGACGGGGCGATTTGGAAAAGGTTCAGGTGTGAACCCGGGGACGGACGCTTGAGCAGGTACTGGATCAGTTTCCAATTCTGGCTTGTTACCAAGAAAAAAAGAGGTTGTCTGTAAGACAACCTCTTGAGTTTTCTTATAATAAAGACGGGATTTCTTCCGGGTGTTTAGCAACCCTGACGCCAGCTTCCTCGAGGGCTTTGATCTTATCCTCCGCAAGGCCGGTTCCTCCCTGAACGATGGCACCTGCATGACCCATCCGTTTGCCAGGAGGGGCAGTCAGCCCGGCTATAAAAGCAGCTACCGGTTTAGTGACATGCCGGGAGATGTACTCTGCAGCCTGTTCCTCATCATTGCCCCCGATCTCTCCAATCAGAATGATTTTCTCAGTATCGGGGTCTTCCTCGAACATCATCATTGTATCGATAAAATTGGTCCCATTGATCGGATCTCCCCCAATCCCCACACAGGTTGATACTCCTAGGCCCAGGTTCTTTAAGGCATAAAGGATTTCATAAGTAAGCGTGCCAGAGCGGGAAACCACGCCGATAGTACCGGGAATGGCAATGTTGCCCGGGATAATGCCAACTTTTGCCTCACCCGGGGTAAGCAAACCGGGACAGTTGGGTCCGACCAGGCGGACATTTTTTTGATCCAGGTATGTTCGAACCCGCATCATATCTGCAACGGGGACACCCTCTGTGATGCAGACAATCAGCTCAACCCCGGCATCAGCAGCTTCGAACATGGCGTCTGAGGCAAACCTATCAGGTACAAATATAACCGTTGTGTTCGCACCGGTAGCATCCTTGGCGATTTTCACAGAATCAAACACGGGGATTTTCCCATTGAGAACCCACTCTCCGCCTTTGCCCGGTGTGATACCTGCTACAACCTTGGTTCCGTAGGAAACCATTTTTTCGGTGTGAAATAAGCCTTCCTGGCCGGTAATTCCCTGGACAAGCAATCGGGTATTTTGATTTACTAATATGCTCATGTCTCTCTCCGTGGCGTTCCTCTTGGTTATCCCTTGGCAGCGGCAACTGCCAGGGTAGCTGCTTCAGCCAGCGTATCTGCGGTTTCCATCTTGGCATCCTTCAGCAATTGACGACCTTCTGCCGCGTTCGTTCCCACCAGACGAACCACCATAGGAACTTCTGTTTTTATCTCCCCGAGTGCCTCGAGAATACCTTGGGCGACCAGATCACAGCGCGTTATGCCGCCAAAGATGTTAAACAAAATGGCTTTAACATTGGGATCCGACAGGATAATTTCAAGGGCAGCTTTAACTTTATCTGAGCTTGCCCCTCCCCCGATATCCAGAAAATTAGCAGGTTCTCCGCCAAAAAGTTTAATGATATCCATGGTGGTCATGGCCAATCCTGCTCCGTTGACCATGCAGCCGATATTGCCCCCCAGTTTTATAAAAGATAATCCGTGCTCCCGGGCCTGTATTTCCGCAGCCTGGTCAACATCCAGGTCCCGCAATTTTTCCAGATCGGGATGTCGAAACAGGGCATTGTCATCCAGCACCATTTTGCCATCCACTGCCAGCAGTTCTCCCGCTCCAGTTACCACAAGGGGATTGATTTCCGCCAAGGTGGCGTCACTACCGATATACGCCTGCCAAAGGCCCTGGGCAATTTTCCCGAAAGCGCGCCATTGTTCCCGGGGCAGATCAATAGCTGCTGCCAGGTCGCGGGATTGATAACTCTGCAGTCCCAAGAGGGGATCGATCAGACTTTTGATAATTTTTTCTGGAGTTTTATGGGCTACCTCTTCGATATCTACACCGCCTTCTGACGAGGCCATAATGACAGGTTTTCTGGCTGACCGATCATTGGTGATGCCCAGATAGATTTCATCTTTGATGTCTGCAGCCTGGTCTACCAGCACCTTCCTGACAGGCAGTCCTTTGATGGTCAGAGCCAGGATATCAGCAGCAAACTGATATGCTTCTTTGGGAGTTTTCGCGACCTTAATACCTCCAGCTTTCCCACGCCCTCCGACCAGTACCTGTGATTTTATAACTACCGGTCCATTAAGTTTCTTCGCGATCTTCTGGGCTTCTTCAGGAGTTCGCGCCAATTCACCCATAGGGATGGGTATGCCATATTTCTCAAATATTTTTTTGGAATCATATTCATGAAGTTTCATAGGTAGTTATACTCCCATGGTTGATCATAGCTAGAAAATATCCTGATGCGCGGAAATTATACCATGCATAAAATTACTCTCTTCAACCATAGAATGATTATGTGATTTGTATCCTATTAAAGATATGACGATTAAGGATTTATGGCTGGCTGGGGCAGTTTTGAGGTCTGTTTCAGATCGTCTTTTTTACCCAAGTTTGAACCGGCGGCAGGCGGTAGGATAATAAAATCACCATAATGATTGCATACGGCCAGGGCAGCAGGACACCGGGTTTTACTGCCAGTATGAAGTGCAAGGCTGCCAGTGCGCCGGCCGCGTAAACCAGCCGATGGAGAGGTTTCCAGCGTTTGCCAAGTTTCTTAAGCAGCACTTTTAAAGAGGTGATTGCCAGGATCAGCAAAATGACACCAGCAGAAAAACCAATCCAGATAAATTTATTTTTCAGGCTGGCTGCCAGGATGTCTTTCCACATGAATCCATAATCCAGGACAAGGAAAATAGCAAAATGTATGCTAGCGTAAAAGGCAGCATATAATCCCAGCGGTCTGCGGAGCTTATTGATCTGGGACCACTTTAACAGCTGCCGCAAGGGTGAAACCGCCAGGGATAGGATTAACAGGGTTATGGCAGTTTTTCCAGTCCGGTGGGTTATCTCCAAGATCGGGTTTGCACCCAGGTTGTTCTGCCAGAAATCCCATAAACCTACTGCAAGCGGAAGCAGGGAGCCAAGATGGACCAGGGGATGGAGAACTGAAGCCAGAGAGCCTTTGTATTTATTCCAGCTCTTAGAAATATTTTGCGAGATCCATGCCTTCATATAACGCCCCAACCTCTTCTTCGTAGCCATTAAACATCAATGTAGGTCGGCGGGAGAACTCGCCGATCCTCCTTTCAGTGCCCTGGGACCAGCGGGGGTGATCTACCTCAGGATTGACATTGGCATAAAAACCGTATTCATTCGGCGCGGAATCCATCCATAATGAGACCGGCATTTCTTCAACCAGATCAATCTTGACAATTGATTTGATGCTCTTAAAGCCATATTTCCAGGGCACTACCAGTCGAATCGGTGCGCCGTTTTGGGGAAGTAAATCCTTCCCGTATAATCCGGTAGCCAGCAGGGTCAGCTGATGATACGCCTCATCCAGCCGCAACCCTTCCACATACGGCCAGGGGAAGAATTTGTTCTTTTGCCCGGGAAGCTCCTGGGGATCGTAGATAGATTCGAAGCGGACATACTTGGCATTTGCTGTGGGTTTCAGATCATCAAGCAGCGCTGCCAGAGGAAAACCCTGCCAGGGGATGACCATTGACCATCCTTCCACACAGCGCATCCGATAGATCCTTTCTTCGGTTGGGTAGCGACCGCGGAGGTCTTCTAGGGAAATTGTCCCCGGATTTTCCATTAAACCCCCGATCTGCACTTCCCAGGGAGAAGTCTGGAAATCTTTTGCTAATTTTACAACACCTTCCTTGTCGGTGGTGAATTCATAGAAGTTGTTGTAGCTGATGAC
>CAZUMG010000007.1:20882-25017 GCA_964621895.1 uncultured Anaerolineales bacterium
TTACAACACCTTCCTTGTCGGTGGTGAATTCATAGAAGTTGTTGTAGCTGATGACATCATCATAACTGGTAAAGGAGTCACCCAATTCATCTGTAAGCGCTGAAGCTCCTGGCTCTGGACTGGATTCCCCGGTTGCCGGAATACCGGTTGGGATATCCTTCCCTGCCAGAAAAGGTTTTTCCTGGCAGGCAGCTAAAACAGCTGCACTTACCCCGGCGACTCCCAGGGCTTTCAGGAATTCTTTCCGGGTTGCATAGCGTTTCTCAGGGGTGATTTCTAGGGTCGTTTTTATTGTCATGGCAGCTCCACTGATAAAAAAATCTCCAAGGTTCACTTGTTAATATTCATCTCGTATGATCTAGACGATATCGTTGAGATTTTCCTTACTTGAGCGTCCTACTTCCAACCTGGCAAAGCCCAGACTGCTATTTGCCCAAAGCATCCGGGTTTTATTCACCAGATGAGATCGGGCGTTGAAAATATTGCAGCCGGTTGTTTTTAGTATCACTAACCCAGATCCCTCCCGCTGCATCTGAGCTGAGGCCTGTAGGGTAGTTCAAATTGGTCTCTGCATCACCTTGTGTGCCCCAGGTTGCGACAACCTCGCCAAGCGGATTGAACACTATAATTCGGGAGAGTTCGGGATCACTGGCATAGATATAACCATCAGAGCCGATGGCCAGGTAAGGTTTGTTGTCGAGTGATTGACCATACCAGCCTTCCACATCCCATTTATTCAGGAAAACTTGAGCAATCCCGTCCTGATCCGGTGAGAAAACTTGCACGCGCTGATTCCAGGTATCGGCAACATAAAGGTTTCCCTCCTGGTCCAATGCTAACCCGGAAGGTTCATCAAATTGTCCATCTAGCAACCCCACTTCTCCAAATTCAGTGATGAATTGACCATCCAGGTCGAATACCACGATGCGCTTATTCCCGGTATCGGAGACATAGACATGTCCATTTTTATCAACGGCCACATCCCTGGGTCCCCAGAAAGCATCCGGTGTTTCCATCTGGCCAAAATGTCCCCAGCTGGCCAGATATTTTCCTTCCGGGGAGAATTTCTGGATGCGGTGGTTCCAGGTATCTGCGACAAAGACATCACCCCCCGAACTGATTCCAATTCCCCAGGGCTCATTAAAGAAACCTGCCGGGGCATCTCCCGCGTCTGCTGTTCCGTACTCCCCCCAGACTTGCAGCAGTTCTCCCTCTGGTGAAATATGGAGCACCCGGTTGTTCCCGGTATCAAGAACATATAAAGTGCCGTCCGCCGCAACTTCCAGGTTTCGGGGGGAAAGCAAGTTGAGGTCACTTATACTTATTTCAGCAGACAGGGTCAGCTCTTTGCCTTCATACGGATCGCTGATATCTGTATAAACCTGGTCGATAGAGCCGTAATTCCAGACTCGGGCGGCGATATCTTTGCGGACATAGAGCTTCATCTGATCTGACGGATTCCAATTAGAAAGGCTGATTGTTTCATTGGTGGCTTCAGCGTATTTCTGGTAGTCCCGTAAAAGCCAGATTCTGAAAATGCCTTCCCTGATGTCGGGATTTTTTATTGCATTCCAAATTCTTTCCCAGGTGAGATTGTAATAATCCTGATTGGGCCAAACAATCCGATTGTAGGTGAATTCATAGTAGGCATTGCCTACCACTGGTTCCAGTTTGGCATAGTTGTTATTTCCGACCAGGATGACTGGTGAGTTGCGCAGATCCCTGGTGGGATTTTCAGCATAATAATGCTGGTTTTCAAAATTTCGGAGATACCACCAATAGGGATAAGTGGTTTCATTATCAAAGGCAACTTCCATTGACAAACCATCACTGGTCCGATAGGAAAGCTCTTCGATTTGGGCCAGGGCTTCTTTAATTCCTCGACTGCCATGAGCGTACACTAGATATTCTGTTGGCTTGTCGTAATCTATGAAGGCTGCTTGGATAGAGGTATGACAGGTCAGGACGACGAGGACCAAGGTGATCGATAAGGTGGTTGAAATCCAGACCTGCTGGGACTGCCAGGTTTTAATCAGGGTCCAGAGGAAATAACCGCTTAATCCCAAAATTAATAGGGCGGATAAAAAGTTACCCGAAGCCCTTAATTGATAAAGTTCCTGTCCCTGGAAGGGAGGATTTGAGGAGAGCAGGGAACTAAAAACCCCCGATAATCCTGCCAGAAATCCCAGGGTGAGCAAAATGACCAGCCATCCTTGTTTTTCCTTAAAGGACTCATAATCGAACCCCGCCATCATTTTCTGGAAACCCCAGGCGGTCAGCAGGATGAGCGGGAAGGCGATATGAACAGTCAGCCAGGGCATTTTTTCACCGGCAAGCGGGTAGGCGATTAAGCTGGTGAGCGACCAGAAAGCCAACAGAGCAAAGACAGGTGCTTTAATATTCTGATTTTCTTCAGGGAGGGTTTGCATTGGCAGCGAGGAGGATTTTTTCGTCAGGCGTTTGAATCCCACGCCGACAACGGTAGCCAACGCTCCCAGGGCGGGCAAATACTCGTAGATGGGGATTTGAATCAGCCAGTAATAATACCAGGGCTGGCTGCCCCTTTCAACAGCCTGCTGCTCCAGCCAGTAGCCAAGAGAGCCAACTAAACCAGTGAAAAAACCTGTCCCATTGGTAAAGACGGTGGTGTAGAGAATAGTGAAGGGGATATAAAAGATCGCCGCGTTGATCAGCCACTCTTTGCGGTTCCAGGCCAGGCCAATGCCAACTGCGATTGCAGTCAGAATCAGGATGATTACCCCGGTTTTCACCATTCCCTGGGCGGAATAGTCGAGCGCATTCAGCCCCAGGAATTTGGCGGGAAAGGGAGCAAGCTGAGGAAGCACAAGAGTCCCTAAAAGCAGCAGCGCACTGAAAGAAGGTAATGTCTTGAGATTTTTCCACGAGAAACCAAACACAGCGCAGAGCAATGATCCTAATAACAGGGCTGCTGTAATTGCCAGCGGTATGGCTGTCATTGGATTGGGTCCGACCGGCTGCTGATCGGGCAGGGGGAATTCCGGTGTGAACGATCGCGCCAGAAGGGTGATAGCAAAGAATATACCGGCTCCCAGCAACCCGGCCAGGAAGATTTTTTTATATTTGGGCTGCTGCCAATCGTGTTTGTTTAGATCCGAAACAAATACCAGACCGAGGAATATCATTGCCTGGGCAGTATAGATAAAGGCGGTTTCCTTGGCTGTAAAATGCAGCATGGTTGCCGCTGTTAACCAGTACAAATAACGGGGAGAGCTGGTTTCCAGATAGCGCAGAATAGCCCAAAGCGTAACCACTCCAAATAAAGCGATAAAAGATTCGTTGCGGACATAACGCCCGTAATATAGCATAAAAGGTGAAATCAATAACATCCCTGCGGCTGCCAGGGTCCCCCAGGTGCCGAGATAACGGCGGTATTTCCAGAGGAAAAGGATGGTTAGGACACTGGTCAGGGCTGCTGGAATCCTGGCAGTATAGTCACTATCTCCCAGCAAAAAGTAAATCAAGGCCAGAAAGTGAAATTGGAAAGGACCATGGGTAATAGGATCGTGGCTGTAACCCATCCCCCTGAATAAACGCCAGGCGTAATAAACATGCGAGGTCTCATCATGACTGATCACCCGGGCGCCCAAATCATAAAACCGGGTAATCACAGCCAGCAGCAAGATGATCCCAAAAACGATCACTTCCCAGGATATTTTCAGATTGGATAAAGCGGCTGTATCCAGCAAAGAATTTTTAGATTGATGGTTACTTTTTTCCATAGTCATCCTTTGTTTATGAAGGCAGCTTGCAAGCGATTGACTTCATCAGCTGTCAGTTCACGCCATGCACCCGGCAGGAGCTCACCTAGGACCAGACTGGCAATCCTGGTTCGAATTAATCGTTTAACAGCCAACCCAGATACTTCTCCCATCCTTCGAATCTGGCGTTTTTTACCTTCTTTAAGTATAACCCCCAACCAGACACCTTCCACATCTTGATGTTCTACCCAGACATTAGCAGGTTGGGTTATTGAACCATCCTCCAAAATTAATCCTTTTCTCCAGGAGGTAAGCTGCTGTTCCGTGGGTTGGGGTTCAACCAGGACCCGGTATTCTTTTTCGTGCTGGTAGCGGGGATGGGTAAGTTGATTGGT
>CAZUMG010000007.1:25117-30127 GCA_964621895.1 uncultured Anaerolineales bacterium
TCCACCCGTCCCTGGGCAATTAACCTCTCGCAGCTGCGGCGAGATCCATAACCGGCTTGAGCGAGAATTTTTTGGATGCGTATTTCCATAGGATAAGGCACTCTTGCGGCAGGGTAGATTTGAGCGAGCTGTCCCTGGAAATAGATCAACCTTTTAATACTTGGGGGCCGGTTGATTCCGGGATTTCTTCAAAATCTAGAGGAGGCAGTTCATCATAGGACGCCAGACCAAAATGCTTGAGAAATTCAGTGGTTGTGCTGTAAAGAATCGGGCGGCCAGGGCCTTCTTCCCTGCCAACATCATCGATCAGACCTTTATTGAGCAGTGTTCTTAACACCCCATCACTATTGACACCCCGGATGGAGTCAATCTGGGGCCGGGTGATGGGTTGTTGGTAGGCAATAATGGAAAGGGTTTCTAGAGCTGCCTGGCTGAGTGTGCTGGTAGTTTCTAATTCCAGCATGCTTTCCAGGACCGGGGCGGCTTCTGGTGCCGAAGTAATCTGGACCTTGTTTTGGTGATACTGCAGCCTGATGCCTCTTCCCTGGTAGAGCTGATCCAGTTCATCCAGAGAATTTTTTATCTCCCAGGGAGCTACCTTAAGCAGGGTTCCAATTTGGTTGGCGCTGATTGGCTCTGGGGATACAAATAAGATCGCTTCAACCAGGGCGGTCAGATCAAGAGCCGGTTTTTTAATGGAGTCAGAGTATTTTTCTTCTGTCATGCTATAATCTGGAATTAGAACTGTTTTGGAGGGTTAAAGCCCTTCTTTTATTTGATTAACACTCTTTGATAACTGTCATGAGATTATACCATTTTAATAAAATCGTCCTTACGGCCTGTATGCTGCTCCTGATAGGACCATCCTGTACTCCATCCTCACAACCTCCTCCTCCGGAAGATATCACTATCCAGGTTGAAGTTGATAATAGGGTTGAGGCCATCCGGGTTCCTGCCGGCAGCCTGGTTCAGGATGTCATCAAGGCAGCCAATATCACTCTGACAGGGAATGACCGAACCGAGCCAGCAGCTGTGATTGCCCTTACGGAAGATGGGACAATCAAAGTTATCCGGGTGGAAGAACTGATCGAAACCGAGCAGACTGTGATTCCTTTTGAAGTCATCCGCCAGCCAACTGAAGATTTACCTGCCGGACAGGAAAAATTGCTCCAGTCAGGAAAAAATGGGGTTAAGGAAATCATATCCGTCCGCGTACTTGAAAATGGACAGGAAGTATCTTTCAGCGAGGTCAGCAGCCAAGAGCTGGAAGAAGCTGTTAATGAAATTATCCTGGTGGGAGTGCAATCCTCGATTGCTCCCCTGGCAATTCCCAGCCCATTGGTATACCTGTCCAATGGAAATGCCTGGTTGATGGATCAATCCACGGCCAATCGATCCCTGATTGTATCGACTGGAGACCTGGATGGCAGAGTCTTCAGCCTCTCAGAGAACGGCAATTGGCTGCTCTTTACCCGCTCAGAAGAAGATGATCCAGATGTCATTAATTCTCTTTGGACGGTTAATATCGCCTCACCGGATGACTCACTGATCTCGCTGGACACAGAAAATATTATTCATTATGCAGACTGGGTCCCGGGTTCTGAGGATAAATTCGCCTATTCCTCCGTAGAACCGCGCATCTCGGCTCCCGGCTGGCAGGCAAATAATGATTTAATCTTAAAAGTATTCAGCGATAACGGTTGGACATCCCGGGTAAACACCTTGCAGGAAACCAATTATGGAGGAGTGTACGGCTGGTGGGGAACTGATTTTGAATTTTCTCCCTCCGGTGATTTTGTAGCCTATGCAAGTCCAGACCAGATAGGAATAATTCCTTACGAAGAAGCCGAAAAAGAAGTTATTCAGGAGATTATTCCCTATAAAACCCAGGGTGATTGGGCCTGGATGCCGGGCATCAGCATCGGTCCCTTAGGAAATGTGATCTTTTCCGTGAACCATGCCCCTCAAGAAGGATCCCTGGCAACCGAGGAATCCCCTGTTTTTGATTTAATTGCTATTCCCTTGACTGGCGGAGGGGTTAAAACAATTGTTCAAAACGTGGGCATGTTTGCCTACCCGCTTGCCTCCCCAGTAACGGCCAAACCATCCGGCGAAGCATCTTATCAAGTTGCCTATCTCCAGGCTATTTTCCCGGAGCAAAGCGCGACCAGCAATTACCGGGTGGGAGTGATGGATCGGGATGGCTCCAATCAGCACCTGGTTTTTCCCGCCCTGGATAGATCCGGCCTGCAGCCCTCCCGGGGATGGGGTGCCTGGTCTTCCTTGCCTGATGTCGTGAGCGGGAATTATCCCCTGGCTGTGATCTATGAAGGAAATATCTGGATTC
The DNA here is from genome assembly GCA_964621895.1 of uncultured Anaerolineales bacterium. GTDB lineage: Bacteria > Chloroflexota > Anaerolineae > Anaerolineales > UBA11858 > B10-G9. The sequence goes on from CAZUMG010000007.1 coordinate 27,465, forward strand.
TTGATCCATTTAGTAAAGATACCTGGCAGGTAACAGGAGATGGAAGAGTCCAGCGATTAGATTGGTAACCGAGGAGCGAAGATGAGAATTCTGGTAACCGGGGCAGCAGGGTTTTTAGGATCACACCTCTGTGACCGCCTGATTAAAGAAGGCCACGATGTTATCGGTATGGATAATTTTATCACCGGCCGTCCGGAGAACCTGGAGCACCTCAAAAAACAACATCAATTCAAATTCATTCAGCACGATGTCTCAGAATTTATCGAAGTACCGAATGGCGGAGTTGATGCCGTGATGCATTTCGCCTCCCCGGCTTCTCCAAATCCAAATTCTCCCTTTGGGTATGTTAACCTCCCGATACAAACCATGAAAGCTGGCGCCCTGGGAACCCACAACAGTCTGGGTGTTGCCCGAGCTTATGGGGCAACCTTTTTTCTAGCCTCCACCAGCGAAATCTATGGAGACCCGCAGGTCCACCCGCAGCCTGAAACCTATTGGGGGCATGTCAATCCCATCGGGGAGCGTTCCGTTTATGATGAAGCCAAACGATTTGCGGAAGCGCTTACGCTGGCTTATCATCGTTTTCACGGAATTGATACCCGGATCGTGCGCATATTTAATACTTACGGCCCCCGCATGCGTTTGGATGACGGCCGAGTCGTGCCGAATTTTATTATTCAGGCTCTGACTGGGCAGCCCTTGACGATTTTTGGGGATGGATCCCAAACCCGGAGTTTTTGTTATGTGGATGATTTAATCGAAGGGATTTACCGGTTGTTATTATCTGATGAACACCGGCCGGTCAATCTTGGTAATCCGGTGGAAATGACCATGCTGGAATTGGCAAATACTATCAACCGCCTGCTGAAGAACCCTACCGAGATGGTTGTGCTTCCTGATATGCGGGGAGAGGGCGACCCGCAGCGCAGGCGTCCAGATATTACCCGGGCCAAGCAGGTCCTTGATTGGGAACCAGCGGTCAGCCTGGAAGAAGGTTTAGCAAAAACCATCCCTTATTTTCAGGAAAATATCTAACCTCGATGAAATTAAACTCGATCTTGATGAATAACCGGGAACGGGAAAGGTTCCTTAAATTCGCAGTTGTGGGCGCTTTTGGTGCCCTGGTCGATTTTGGTTCCTTCCACCTGCTGATGAGCTGGTTGAACTTGGCACCGGTATGGGCCCAGGCGTGTTCTTTTACCCTGGCAATCATCAGCAATTTCATCTGGAATCGATACTGGACCTATCCGGATTCGCGATCCAAACCCATCACCAGCCAGCTGGTGACCTTTTTCCTGGTTAATATCGTTGGATTGGCTATCCGGACCCCGATTTTTACCGGACTGGATGACCCATTCCGGTCCCTGTTTCAGCGCTTCGCGTTCCTGCCGATTGGATTTATCAATGCGGACCGTCTGGGTTATACCTTCGCGCTGGGGGTGGCGGTTGTCGTTGTGATGTTCTGGAATTTCTTCATCAATCGGGTTTGGACCTATAATGATGTGGAGTAAGTATCCGGGATGCCTTTTTAATCAGATCAGCGTTATCAAAGGCCAGACTATTTCCAGTTAATCCTCCAACGGATAGGTACTCTCGAACTTTTCCAGAATGGTCAATAACCCTTCAGGCAGTCTTAATCTGGTTTCCCGGATTATTTCAGCGGGAATTTGACCGTAAAAAGCCTCGGCGATCCCCCCGGCAATGCAGGCCAGGGTGTCGCTGTCTCCTCCCAGTGAAACTGCTTTGCGAACGGCACTCTCATAACCGGATGAATCCAGGAAAGCGATAATGCCTTCCGGTACAGTTCCCTGGCAGGAGATATCAAACTGATAGCCGGGACGGATTTCCTCAACTGTCCGATTCAGGTCATAGCTAAAGTCAGCGGCTATCTTTTCCCGTATAGCGGCTTTTGAAATTCCCTGTCTGGCCAACAAGATTGCCAGGGCAACCGCTTGTGCTCCCTTAATTCCTTCCGGGTGGTCATGGGATACAATTGCAGAGTTTTTTGCCTCCCTGAGCACATCCTCTTCGGTATTGTAAGCAAACCCGATTGGACTGACCCGCATGGCAGCCCCGTTTCCCCAGCTTCCGTAGGGCTGCATTTCCTCTTCAAAGATCCAGTTCATAAAATTTCCCCCATATCCAGCCCAGGGGAAGATTCTCCCCAGCGTTTTCATTTCCAGGCTGTAATCTGTTTTATTGATGATCGCCTGGGCTACTGCCAGGGACATGACAGTATCATCTGTAAAGCAGGAACCAGGGCTGAAGAGCTGAAAATCCTCGCTCTTGAGAGGATTGTGTTCATAAACCGACCCAATCAGATCCCCTGCGATAGCGCCAAGCATAAATTCTCCTTTTTTTACAATGTATTTTGCGGATTCCTAAACCTCTGCTTAGATCCTATATCAGGAAGGTCTTCTCAGCAAGAGAAAAATCCCTATATTGAGTATAATGAAAGTAGAAACTAGCCAGTAAGGATGCTGTATGGATGAAAGAGATAGCAAACTCCCACAATCAGAACCAGAATTGATCACCAAGGTCGGTTCGCTGCAGGAGCTCCTGGATAAAGCCTCCGGCATCCACGCTGGCGCTGATCACGATCTTGAGGATGCTGGATTAGCGGAGAGTATACCTTTTCCATTTTTAGCGCTGGTAGGCCAAAA
>CAZUMG010000007.1:30227-33289 GCA_964621895.1 uncultured Anaerolineales bacterium
CCTCTATCGAAACTTGAAAAGGTCCACCTGGTAGAACTGCCCTTGAATTCCAACCTGGAAGATGTGGTGGGCGGATTGGATCCTCGAGCTAAAGCCAATTCCCGCCTGCAGTTAAAACGGGGCATCTTATCACGGGCAGATCGAAATCTACTCTATGTAGATGAAGTGAACTTGCTGAACGACCAAATCGTAGATGCCATCCTGGACGCAGCGGCTCAAGGGCAGTATACCGTGCGGAGGGGAGCTATGTCAGCCACCTACCGATCTAACTTTTCCCTGATTGGCTCAATGAATCCAGAAGAAGGTTATTTACGTCCCCAAATCATGGATCGTTTTGGTCTGCGTGTGGTAGTAAAAGGTTTGGATAAAAAAGAAGACCGCCTGGAAGCCTATCAGAGGACCCGGGCTTATAAGGAAAACAACCGGGCTTTTTCTGCCCAGTATGCCTCAGCGACCCGCTTATTAAGAGAGGAAATTCAGGCCAGTCGGGAGATAGTGGAAAAAGTGAAACTTCCGGAAGAGATCGCCCAGACCGGATTGGAGCTTATTCAAAATCTCGAGCTGGATTCATTGAGGGCAGAAATCACTTTATTTGAGGCATCTCGGGCACATGCTGCCGCAGATGCCCGGAGCGAGGTTTCGCTGGAAGATCTCCGAGTCGTTGCTCCCATGGCCCTGAGACTGCGCCGCTCCAGCTTTATCGATCAATATATTGCCGACCAGAGTTCAGAAACCGAGCTGCTTGAAAAAGCCATCAATGACCTGATTCCTCCTGACAACCCCAGTAAGGAAAAGTAAGTTATGGGTAAATTATCTGTGATCGGGGGAAAAGTGAAGGGTTTTAATCTGCAATCCGTGCCCGGAAGCGGGACCCGGCCAATCATGTCCAAGGTCAAAGCGGCTTTATTCAACATTGTATCCCCCTATGTGCTGGACTCGATCTGGTTGGATTTATTTGCTGGCACTGGAAGTGTGGGGATCGAAGCGCTCAGCCGGGGGGCTTCCTTTGCCCGTTTTGTTGAAAACCAGCATGCAGCTGTAAAAACCATCCAGACTAATCTGGAGCATACTCGCTTAATGGATCAAGCCGAGGTCTGGCAGAAAAGCGTCTTCAATTTTCTGGATGAAGTTGCTGATCGCCAATTTGATTTTGTATATATTGCCCCGCCGCAGTATAAAGACTTTTGGTCAAGAACCCTGCAAGCCCTGGATCAAAACCCCGCCTGGCTGCAGAATGATGGCTGGGTGATTGTCCAAATTGACAAGGTGGAATATCAACCCCAAACCCTGGACAATTTTAAACTATTTGACCGCCGCACCTACGGCAGTACTGAACTGTTGTTTTATCTGGTGGAGGATGGAATTGTTTAACGGCAGGATTCTTTAGGCAGACCAGGACCCCCCGTCCTGGTAATCTCAAAGCAGCCAGTTCCCTGAATGATCATTCTTTCACTGAGAGGTTGATTTCTGCTGCCAGCCTAGCTGGCGAAATCCACGAGCAATTTCCCTGCCTGGTCATAACGATAATGAGCTGAAAAGGGCGGTTCGCTTGAGGTTTGCTTGATCACCCGGGGCAAAAGGACAGGTAGATCCTCAACCAGGGATTTGGTGGAGATTTCATCAAAAGGGACCCATTCCAGGGTTCCCTCATTTGATGACCTTGGTTCTCCCAGCTGGCAGCTGCCTTTCATCACGTAAAGACCAATGCCGACGGGTTCACCGGCATCCACGGTGACAGTTCCAGCTAACCAGAGCGTATCCGGTTTTAATCCGGTTTCTTCAAGAAGCTCGCGCCTGGCGGCTGAAAGAACATCCTCACCTGCTTCGATATGCCCGCCTACCCCATTATAGCGATTTGCCCATAATCTTTTATGGGCTGCTCCTTTTAATAACAAAACTGATTCCCCGCGCATGATAAATATCAGCGTTCGGGGAATCAGCATATATCGATCCTGGTTTACACCCTGGTCTGAAGCGGGCATATCAATCTGCAAGATCTGAAGTATCTTCCTGGTCCACACCCCCAAGCAGGTAATCCCTGAGTTTGGGTTCTATCACAATCTTGCGGATATGCTGGTCAACGTAGCGGCGAGTGTCAGCAATGTTGAGCCTCTCGAATAAGTCTCTAAACTGTTGATCCCAGGCCGCAGTGATTTTTGCAAGCTGCTGGTCGTTTATTCCCCAGATTTTACCCTTAAAGACACCCAGGGCTCGTTTGCGCGTCTTGTAATAAAACTGTTCGTCTGTTTGACCTTCTTTTCGTTCGTTGGCGCTGTTTACATCCAGCCAGGCATAAATTTCACTGCGAAGAGCCGCTGGAAGCTGATCATAAAGAATGTTTTGGAAATTGGTTGCCAGATGGACTTCCAGCGTTTCATATTCCGGAAATTTACTGAAGGCAGTTTCCGGTAGAGTTGAGGCACCGTGCTGGACCGCTCCGCCCAGTCCGTAAGAATCCCGGGCTACCTGTCCAAGGTGCTGGAGTAAATCAAAATCCACGGCCACTTTCTTGATGCTGCCGTCCGGTAAGACCGTGCCGCCGTGCGATGTCCCGGTGAGCACGCTGATTTTGCTCAATCCAACGATTCCTGGGGCGACTTTTTCCCGGTCCACCTGGTAGCTGTCCAGATAGGCTCTCAATTCTTCTTCCGTAGAGTTCTCATCTCCGACCTCACCAATTTCTCCACCGATGGATACGGTTATTCCTTCAGGTTCCAGGCTGCGAATATATTTGGTGAAAAAAGCGCTCAGCTCTGAGTTGAGAACCTGCTGTTGAATTACGTCCTGTTTGCTGAGATCAACCAGCGTGGAGGCATCGACATCAATGTTAAAAAAGCCGGCATTAATAGCTTCCTGGGTTAGATCTTTCAAAGCCTGAATTTCTGGGTCAGGATTATCCCGGTACTTTGCTGCAGAAACCTGGTAATGGTCACCCTGAATAAATACCGGGCCCTGGTAACCGGTGGCAACAGCTGCGCCGAGGACATTGGCGGCATATTCTGAAGGACGCTGGTCGGTATAGCCAGACTCTGATCTGGCGATTTCAAAGATTAATGCCCCGG
>CAZUMG010000008.1:0-15826 GCA_964621895.1 uncultured Anaerolineales bacterium
GTCTGACTTCGAATCAGCAGGTTGGGGGTTCGAATCCCTCCGGGTGCGCCTCTAACACCCTCCTTGTGGGGGTGTTTAGTTATTAAGTAATCCGACCTGGGATATAATCTTGCTGTTCCCGAAGGATTTCTTCTGGAACTGCCAGGATTGCTCAAATTTAAATAAAATGACTTTCATCCTAGCCTCTCCGGATAAGTTCAGGGTTATAATCACCCTAGAACTCTACCCTAACCACAGGATAAAATACCTATCGGAGGTCTAGTAAACCCTTGGGCTGACCATCAACTTAGCCGGTCATTACCCAACTAAAGCCACCAAACAGCAGATAATCCTCCAAAATCAAAACGAACAAAAGCACATCAAAAGTGCCCATCCTTCTGAATTCCAGTTAGGAACAGCTTCTTACATAGCTATGTTTTACCTGCCCGGTTAAACCCTAAAATCAGGAGACAACCATGAACGATCAGTTATTTAAAGATATGGCTCAGAGTATTATTGATGGGGAATCCGAAACTGCCGCAGAGCTGGCATTAAAAGCATTATCAGCGGGAATAGATCCCCTGGACGCCATCAACAAGGGCTTTGTCCTGGGTGTTGATCATGTTGGAAACCTGTTCAGCTGCGGCGAGGCCTTCCTTCCGGAACTGGTTATGGCTGGTGAAGCCATGAAGGCTGCTGTCAGCGTTTTAGAACCCGAGATGGCTAAACAAGGGACCGAGCGCGCCAACCTGGGGACAGTTGTTTTAGGTACCATCGAGGGAGATATTCACGATATTGGAAAAACCCTGGTTGGAACGATGTTATCGACAGCCGGTTTTAAAGTCTTTGATCTGGGTGTGGATGTCCCCATCATGACCCTGGTCAATAAGGCCAGGCAGGAACACGCTGATATTATCGGGGTCAGTGCTCTGTTGACTACGACGATGGTTAAACAGCGCGACGTGATTGAAGCCCTGGACGACCTTGGTCTGCGGGGAAAGGTCAAAGTTTTAGTTGGCGGCGCACCGGTAACCAGGGGGTGGGCAGAAGAGATAGGCGCAGATGGGTACAGCGAAGATGCCATCGGCGCAGTGGCTGTAGCTAAAGGACTTCTCCAGGCAGGATAATGGCTTATGGGGAATAAAATTAAATCCATCCAGAATCCACAGATCAGCCTTGAAATTCTCAGCCAGGATGACCTCCAGCAAATCCATCAGGCTACTTTGCAGGTAATTGCCGATACCGGAGTGCGCTTTCCATCCCGGCGGGCGTTGGAAATCTGGGATAAAAATGGCGCCAGGGTAGATTATGACACCATGGTGGTTAAAGCCCCGGGAGAATTAATCGAAGAAGCCATTAAATTATGTCCCCCCAGCTACACGCTGGCAGCCCGCGACCCGGAACAAGACCTGCCCCTGGATGGAAACCATGTCTTTCTCGGCACGGACGGCTGTGGCGTCCAGATTATTGATCTGCTCAGCGGTGATTTACGTGCCTCCCAATTAAGTGATGTTGCCGATATCGCCCGCATCGCAGATGCCTGCGAGGAAATTGCCTTTAACTGGGTCCCGGTTTCAGCCCAGGATAAACCGGCTGAAAGCCGCGGTTTACACGAACTCAAAGCCGTCTGGGAAAACTCCAGCAAACACGTTCAAACTGAGACGGTTTTCAGTGAGAAAGAAGCCTATGCAGCGGTTGAGATGGCCAAACTTATTGCCGGAGATGCCAAATCGCTACGGGAACACCCTCCTCTTTCGATCATGCAGTGCACAATCCCTCCCCTGGGTAACGATGGCGGCAGCCTGGACGCAGCCCTGATCGCAGCCGAATCAGGCCTTCCGGTGGGTTTCATGACTATGACGTCCTGCCTGACCACAGCACCGGCTACCCTGGCAGGCAACCTGGTCGTCGGCAATGCGGAAGTAATCAGTGCTGCGGCATTAATCCAGCTGGCATATCCGGGAGCCCCTTTCTTTTACGCAGCTGCCCAGACATCCTCCGACCTGCATTCAGGAGGATATACCGGCGGGGGACCGGAAGACTTCCTATTTGGCGCCGCAACCAATCAACTGGCAGATTTTTACCAGATACCACTTTCCATGGGTTCATTCGCCACTGGAGCAAAAGAACCCAACTGGCAGGCCGGGATCGAAAACAGCCTATCGACTTTCATGGCTTCCATTGTCATGTCCGATATGCTTCTGGGTGTCGGTCTTTTACACGGCAGCCGGATCTGGTCCTATGAACAGATGCTGATGGATTGTGAAATTTACGATATGATTTATACAATGATGAAGGGGATCCCGGTAAATGCAGAAACCCTGGCGCTAGACGCCATTCACAGTGTTGGTCCGGGGGGCAACTACCTTACTCAAAAACATACCTTGAACCACATGCGCGAACGCTGGATCCCCAAATTCATGGACCGTCGCTCCTATGAAAACTGGCGCGAGAACCAGGATAACGCACCGGACTGGGCCCGGGCCAAAGCACTCGAGCTGTATCATACCCATCAACCAGAACCTCTTGATCCCGGGATCAGCCAGGAATTTGACCGGATCATTTCAGCACTGGAAAAGAAGTGAACCCATGCAACCACAATTAAGAATCTTATCACCAGAATTAATCCCCCAAATCATCGACGAGGCTTTCCAGCTGCTGCGTAGACCGGGAATAAAGGTCCAGCGGGCAGAAGCTCGTGAGCTGTTAGCAGCTTCCGGGGCTTGGGTAGATCTAGAACAAGAAGTGGTTCAAATCCCCGAGAAGGTTGCCCGCCAAGCTTTAGCAACCGTTCCCAGGGAATTTTTCCTCTACGACAAATTAGGAGAGCCTGCCGTGCATTATGGGGGTGATGCTGTCCATTTTGACCCCGGCTCTTCCGGGGTGAATGTCCTTGATGCTGATACGGAGCAGCACCGGCCAGCTACTAGCTCTGATTTGATCAAAGTCATCAAAATTGCTGACCAGCTCTGGCAGTACGATGCCCAATCCACAGCCCTGGTTTGCAGTGAAATTCCCAAAGAAATAGGCGACCTTTACCGCCTGTACCTGGTGCTGCTGTTCTCAAATAAACCCGTGGTTACCGGGGCGTTCTCCATTCAAACAACCAGCACAATGATCGATATGCTGGCAATTTTTGCTGGAGGGAGAAAAGCCCTGACTTCCAAACCTACCGCTATATTTGATGTCTGTCCTTCACCTCCTCTGATCTGGAGCAGTTTTGGCTCCCAGAATTTAATTGACCTCGCCCGGGCTGGCATTCCCGCTCAAATTGTATCTATGCCGCTGGCCGGTGTTGCTGCCCCGGTGACTTTACTGGGTTCAGTTGTCCAGCACGCTGCTGAGTGCATCAGTGGGATGACCATTCACCAGCTGGCGCAGCCCGGCTCACCGATTGTCTGGGGAGGAGCTCCAGCGATAATGGATATGCGCCAGGGCACCACTCCAATGGGTGCCGTGGAAACTGCCATGATTGATGCTGCCTATGCGCAAGTGGGCAAATCCTTTGGATTCCCAACCCACGGGTATCTAGGCGCCAGCGATGCCAAGATTGTTGATTACCAGGCCGGGATGGAAAGCAGTACCTCCGCGATGATCGGAGCCTTGGCCGGGATCAATATGATCTCGGGTGCTGGAATGCTGGACTTTTTAGCCTGTATGAGCCCGGAAAAATTGGTCATTGACGCGGAAGCCATCGGGATGGCAAAACGAATGCTCAAGGGGATGATAGTCCAGACGACACCCCTGGCTGCAGGTATGTACGACGACATTAATTTCAAAGGCGAGTTCTTAAAAAAACGCCTTACCCGCGAGTTAATCAAAGAAGAACAGTACCTCCCTTCTGCGGTGATTGATCGCGGATCCATCCGCACCTGGCAGCAGTTGGGCAGCACCGATACCCTGGACCGCGCCAAAACCAAATTAAGCGAATTATTGAAGGCCTACCAGCCTCCGGACCTGCCAGATGACCAGGTCGCTGAACTCAAAGAGATGGTGTCCAGCCTGGCATCCGCTGCTGGGATGGATAAACTGCCGCTTTTTGATTAATAATGTTTAGATCAGGTTCCTGCAAGTAGGGAGACCAGTTGATGAATCCATGGAAAATTATCACGGACCAGGAAGTTGAATCCATTCACCAGGCCACTTTGCAGGTTTTAAGTGAGGTTGGCATCGTTCTGGATCACCCCAAAATCCGGGAGCAGCTTTTGGACTTGGGCGGCACTGAAAATAACGGCAGGATGCAGATTCCCCCGGAACTGGTTGAAAAATCAATTGAGAGCAGCACAAAAAAAGTCAGCACCTGCGGCCGGGATGGCAAGCTGATTACCCTGGGGGATGGATCCCTGCACTGGCATAATCTGGGCGGCGCCAGGGATGTCTTTGAGCCGGTCATCGGAAAAGTCCGCCGGGCTACTCTCCAGGATGTCCAGGACGCCACTCGCCTTTTAGATGCCCTCGAACAAGCCACTACGATCACCCCATTCTTCACTCCCATTGATGTGCCAGGCGAATTAATGTCCCTGGCGATGTACCGCTATGCCCTACCCTTCACTACCAAACCCCTCCAAGGCCCGGGTGTGCAAACACCCAGGGAAGTAAAATTTACCGTCGATATGGCCGAGGTGATCGGCCCGGTTGCTGAGGTGCTCACGATGAGCGTTTCCCCCATCAGCCCGTTGAGCTTCCCTGCAGATCTGGTCGAATCAATGATCGAGATCGCCCGGTACGGCATTCCCTTTGGACCCTTGCCCTGCCCAACTGCTGGGACAACAGCTCCCATGTCCCTGGCTGGATCCTTAACCCAGCAGAATGCCGAAGTTTTAGCTTCCCTGGTCATCGCCCAGCTGGTCAACCCGGGATTGCCGATGATCTACTGCGGGCGTTTAGCCATGATGGAACCCCGAACGGGGATTTCAATCTGGGGCGGAGTAGAAATGGGAATGGCCTCTGCAGCCACAGTCCAGATTGGTCATCGCTATGGTTTCCCAGTAAACGTATACGGATTTTCTACCAACTCACATACCCTGGAACTCCAAAACGGCTATGAGCGGTCGATGAATTCTCTTATACCTGCCCTGGCCGGTGCAGATGAACTTTCCGGAATCGGCGAGATGGCTGCAGGTGTTACCGGCTCATACGCGCAGATGGTTGTTGATAACGATATTGCCGCCAGCGTCAGGCGGGTGCTGCGCGGTTTCGAGGTTAATCAAGATTCTCTGGCCGTTGATGTGATTAAAAACGCCATGGATAACCAGCATAATTTTATGGCGCAGCGGCATACCATTAAATATTTGCGCGGGGGTGAACTGCTCCACGAAACCCTGGGTGTGCGCCGTTCTTTTGACGATTGGGAAAAATCTGGCCGCTTAGGCCTGGCGGAAAATGCCCAGGCCAAAGCAGAGCGAATTCTGGCAGAACACCAGGTTCCTCCCCTGGAAGATGCCCAGGAACGGGAGTTGGAAAAAATCTTCCAGGCTGCTGAAATCGAACTAGTAAAAAGATAATTTTATTACCAGACCTAAAGTCTGGTATAAATAACTCATCAAGCTGTCATAAATTATTGACGTAATCTACCCAAGGAGGTGCCTCATAAAATACACGATCTTCTATCCAAAAAAGTTCCACTTACCCGGGCTCTCAAGCCCAACCTTGATTAAGGAGGAGGAAATATGAAGCATAGATGGTTGTTTACCCTATTGGCCGTCATAACAGTTCTCGCCCTGGCGTTAACCGCCTGCGGCACACCCAAGGTCGAGGAGCCTGCCGCCGAAGCACCTGCTGCGGAAGCACCTGCTGCTGAGGAACCGGCTGCGGAAGCTCCTGCTGCGGAAGAGGTTATGGAACCGAAAGTAGTCACTTTCGCTTGGACTCAGGAACCTGACTCGCTCAGCCCTTTCTATACTCAAATGTGGTTCTCAGCCGTTATGCAGCAGCTCTTCCTGTGCTGGGCCTGGGAATATGATGATGCGAATCTGGCCTACCCTCACCTGGTATCCGAAATGCCCAGCGTCGAAAATGGTGGAATCTCAGAAGACGGTCTGACCATTACCCTGCACCTGCGGGATAATATCGTTTGGTCAGATGGAGAACCGATCACCTCGACTGACTTCAAGTTTACCTACGATATGGTGATGACCGACGCCAACACAGTAGGTTCCCAGTATCCCTATGACGCTCTGGTTTCTGTGGAAGCTACTGACCCCCTGACCGTGGTAATGACCTTCGCAGAACCCTTTGCTGCCTGGGAAGCCAATTTCTGGAAGGGGATATTGCCAGCCCACGTCCTCCAACCAGTATTTGATGCTGAAGGCACCATCCAGAACGCCGATTGGAATTTAGCCCCCACGGTTGGCTGCGGGCCTTACGTTTTCAGTGATTGGGAATCTGGCAGTTATCTGCACTTTACCAGGAACGATAATTACTGGAAGGAACCCGCCAAGATTGATGATGTCTATTTTCAGTTTGTGCCGGACGATGCCTCGCAGACCGCAGCTCTTCTATCAGGCGATGTAGATCTGGGGACTTTTATTCCCCTATCTGATGTGCCCACTTTTAAAGATGCGGGACTGTCAGTATACGTTGCAAACAGCGGCTACGAAGAAGGCTGGTTCTTTAATTTCCGGGACATGGCATCTCCAGCAATTCGTGATGTGAACGTCCGCCAGGCTATCGCAATGTCGATTGATCGCGATGCAATATCCAACGATTTACTGCTCGGTATGACCCAACCTGTTGAGACTTTGTGGGATCCAATAGCAGGTGGAGCGTATGTGTCACCGGATATCGTTCCCTGGACCTATGACCCTGAAGCTGCCAAAGCAAAGCTGGAAGCCGCCGGGTATGTCGACAGCGATGGCGATGGAATCCGCGAAGATCTGGAAGGCAACCCCCTGACTCTGGTTCACGGCACCACCATCCGCGAGATCCGCCAGGATATCCAGGCCGTTGCCCAGCAGCAGCTGCTTGATGTTGGGATCAATCTGGACATTCAAAGCCAGGATTCGGATATCTTCTTCGGCGGTTATGCTGACGGTGCTCCCCCAGCGATTGGTGAACAGGACATCATGGAATGGTCTGACAGCACCTACTTCCCCGATCCTGACACCGATTACTGGCTGTGCAACCAGCTCCCTGATGATGAAAATCCCTATGGCTATAACTACTACGGATGTGATCCGGCCCTGGATGCCCTTTTCCAGGAGGAGCTGGTCCAGACCGATACCGCCAATCGGATTGCGATCTTCCACGATATCACCAAAATCATGCATGACCAGGTCTACTGGTACGGGATCTACAACGACCCGGATTATTGGGTTGTTAACAGCTCTCTGACTGGTGTAAAATTCTCAGGAGTGACCCCATTCTATAACATCGCTGAATGGGATTTAGTACAGTAACAACGTTAGCAGCCTAATTGAAGCCGGGATGCCCCTGAAGGGTCCCGGCTTTCAAGTACAGCTTTACCGGTCTTATTAAGCAGTCATTGCTATTAAAGAGTTCAAAGGTCAGTGTAGGAAACCCAAACTAAAATCAAACCACGCGGAAGATTTCGCGTCGTTTTTCTATAGAATCTACCTGGATTTAGTTAGTTTAGGTTAAATAGCACCAACTTAACAAAGTTTTCGTAAGGAGGGAATGTGTCACGATATATTTTCCGCAGAATTCTTCAAGCATTCCCATTGATGTTCATCATCAGTTTGATGTTGTTCCTCTTGATGATTAACACCGGTGACCCTCTGGCGACCATGGGCGGGCGGAGAGTAACCCGTCCTGCAGACCGGGAACGGCTGTCCAGGCAGCTGGGCTTTGATCAACCCTACTACAAACAATACCTTTTTTGGCTGGTCGGCAACCAATGGACGATGACCGATATGGATGGCGACGGCACTCCAGAGACACCCGGCATTCGCAAAGGTGTCTTACAGGGAGATTTTGGTACTTCCCTGGTTGTACGGGGTAAACCTGTTCTCGATATAATCATGGAAAGACTCCCCAATACACTCATCTTGATGATTCCTTCCGAGATCATCGTGATCGCTATATCGCTGATCGTGGGGGTGTATTCAGCCTTGCGCCAATACTCGTTTATAGACCACACTATCACCGGACTTTCCTTTATCGGTTATTCCATGCCAATCTTTTTTGTTGCTTTAGCGTCAATGTACATTTTCGGAGTGAACTTTAAACGCTGGGGGCTGCCCTACTTGCCCACAGTGGGTATGTTTGACCCTAAAGTAGGCAAAACCACGGCCCAGGTTTTACTCCACATGGTGCTGCCAATTTTCAGCATGACCGTGATCACCGCAGCAGGCTACAGCCGGTTTGTACGCTCGCAAATGCTGGAAGTGATTTCCGAGGATTACATCCGGACAGCCCGGGCCAAAGGATTACCGGAAAGAATGGTAATTGCTGGTCACGCTCTCAAGAATGCTGCCCTCCCCCTGGTTACTATCGTTGGCCTGGACATTCCTTTATTACTCGGAGGAGCAGTGGTAACTGAGAGCATATTTGCCTGGCCTGGGATGGGCCGATTGTTCATTTACCATCTCTCCCGATCAGATACCCCGGTGGTAATGGGCATTTTAATCATGATCTCAGTAGCGGTGATCGTTTGCCAGCTGATAACCGATATTGTTTATGCCTGGCTGGATCCGAGGATCCGCTATCATTAAGAATCTCCCAGAAATCCGGTTTCTTGCCCAAGGAGACTTTTATGGAAGGGTCATTTGAAAGTGACGTCAGAATTATTCTGGATGAAAATTTAACCGAAGCGTTCACTCCCAGTCAGATGGTGTGGATGCGGTTTAAACGCCACAAGATGGCGGTTGTTGGCTTAATTATCCTCTTTCTCCTGGTTCTTTACTCGTTTGGAGCAGCCTTCATCTACCCGGAATCTGATGCTAATTTTACTGATACAAAACTGCGCCTGGATGCTCCTACCGCGGAACATCCCTTTGGAACCGATACCGTAGGGCGGGACATTTTTAAACGAACCATCTATGGGGGGCAGATTTCTCTCCTGATCGGGTTATTCGCCGTGATCGTTGAAACAATCGTTGGAGTACTAATTGGGGCAATTGCCGGCTACTACGGGGGCTGGATTGACGGTTTGCTGATGCGCTTTACTGAAGCTATGTTTAATATCCCCCAGTTATTTCTGCTCCTGGTGATGGCCAAATTCTTTGGAGGAAAAATCCCTACAATAAATTTCCTGGGCAGGGAGTTCAGCGGTAGCGTGATCGTGATCATCGTGATCATCGGTATTACCAGCTGGATGTATTTAGCCCGCATCGTCCGCGCTAATTTTATGTCCCTCAAAGAACGTGAATTTGTTTTAGCTGCCCATACCACCGGGACATCAAATGCTTCCATTATCTTCCAGCATATCCTGCCGAACAGCATTGCTCCCATCGTTGTTTCTGCCACTCTAGGGGTTGCCAATGCAATTATTTCCGAGGCGTATATCAGTTTTCTGGGATTAGGCGTCCAGCCCCCGACAGCAACCTGGGGAAATATGTTAGAAGGAGCCTACAATTATGTCGAATCTGCTCCCTGGCTGTGGATCTTCCCGGGTTTATTAATCGTATTAACCGTTCTTTCAATAAACTTCGTTGGCGATGGTCTGCGGGATGCCCTGGATCCGCATGCCCTGGTCGAGGCTGGATAGGAGTTATCTATGGATCCCATTATTGCATTAGATAATCTTGAAGTAAAATTTGACACCCTGGATGGCGTTGTCAACGCGGTAAATGGAGTGTCCTATTCTGTTGAGGCCGGTAAAACACTGGGGATTGTAGGTGAAAGCGGCTGCGGAAAAAGCGTCAGCGTACTATCAATCCTGCGTCTGATTCCTTCCCCTCCGGGTAAGATCACTGGTGGAAAAATCTTCTTCAAGGGAGAAAATGTCCTGGAATGCCCAGATTCCAAGATGGAGCATATTCGCGGCGGTGAAATTGGGATGATTTTCCAGGATCCGATGACCTCTCTTAATCCGGTCATGACGATCGGCAAACAAATTGGTGAAACCATGGTTGTGAACAACGGACTATCCCGGGAGGAAGCCGAAGAGCGCACCATCAAACTGCTGGATTTGGTCGGTATTGCCAACCCGGAGGAACGGATAAAAGAATATCCCCACCAGTTTTCAGGGGGCATGCGCCAGCGGGCGATGATTGCCATGGCACTTTCCTGCCGCCCAGATATTCTCATCGCGGATGAACCTACCACCTCCCTGGACGTCACCATCCAGGCCCAGATTGTTGAGCTGGTCAAACGCCTACAGGCTGAATTAGGGATGGCTGTCATCTGGATCACCCACGATCTGGGAGTTGTCGCTGAACTGGCTGACCGCATGGTAGTAATGTACGCCGGGTATGTGATCGAAGAGTCGGATGTTTTTGAATTATATGGAAATCCCCGCCACCCATATACCCTCGCACTGCTCAAATCCCTCCCCCGGGTTGACGCCACCCGGGGGGGAGAACGTCTGGCAGCCATCCCTGGATTCCCCCCGGATGGAATCACCTTGCCCCCTGGCTGTCCCTTCGCCCCTCGCTGCAACTTAACCATAGATCGCTGCAGGCACGAGAACCCCCAACTAACACTGATCAACAACGATCACAAAATCGCCTGCTGGGTAGACATTACCACGGGAAAGGAATGGTGATGAATATGGAAATCCTTGTCCAGGTACGTGGCCTGAAAAAATATTTCCCCATCACCGAAGGGGTATTAATCCAACGCGAAACCGGTTCGGTAAAAGCGGTAGATGATCTCAGCTTTGATATCTACCGGGGCGAAACCCTGGGTTTAGTTGGTGAAAGCGGCTGCGGGAAAACCACCACCGGGCGGACTTTAATTCAGCTGTATGAACCCACCGCTGGAGAGGTCCTGTTCGAAGGTCAGGATCTGGCTGAAATGAAGTGCAATGACCTACGCGGTTTACGCAAACGCATGCAGATGATCTTTCAAGACCCCTTTGCCTCGCTCAATCCCCGCTGGACAATTTCTCAAATTATCGGGGAGCCCCTTAAAGTGCACAAGATGGGTAATCGCAAAGCCAGACTAGATCGGGTGAAAGAATTACTTGAGATAGTCAGACTTAACACCTATTATATGAACCGCTACCCGCACGAGTTCTCAGGCGGTCAACGGCAGCGGATCGGCATTGCCCGCGCTTTAGCTTCCGATCCGGATTTTATTGTCTGCGACGAACCCATCTCCGCTTTGGATGTTTCCATCCAGGCTCAAATTGTCAACTTGTTAGAGGACCTGCAGGCAGAGTTCGGATTAACCTACCTGTTCATCGCCCATGACCTCAGTATGGTCCGACACATCTGCACCCGGGTAGCAGTGATGTACCTTGGGATAATTGTTGAACTGGCCAACCGGGATGATTTATATGATAACCCCCTGCACCCGTATACCCAGGCTTTACTTTCAGCCGTCCCAATACCTGACCCCACCGCTACTCGCGCTCGCCATCGTATTATCCTGGAAGGTGACCCTCCCAGCCCGGCAAATCCACCAGCGGGCTGCCGCTTTCACCCCAGGTGCGCAATCGCCAAAGAACACTGCCAAACTATAACACCCACCTGGCGGGAAATTAAACCCGACCACTGGGTCGCTTGCCATGAGGTTTAAACAAAGGTAATCACATGAATGACTTCCTGGATTTAGAAACATTGCTGAATGTTCCCGTCGTTGACCCTGATCTTGGATTTGACATTTCTCCCGACGGCAGCCAGGTAGCATTTTCCTGGAATAAAACTGGCCGTTGGGAAATTTATACCCTGGATATTAACAGCAAATCTTCACCTAAAAAAATCACTGAGGGAAAAGGTGCTAAGTTCGCCCCGAGATGGAATCCCGAGGGAAAGCTGTTGGCTTATGCCCTTGATCTTGACGGCAGCGAGAATTATGACATTTATGTATACGATCAAGCTGCCGGGACTCACCAGAACATCACCCCAGATACACCTTATGCCCAAACCACATCATTTACCTGGTCCCCGGATGGCAAAGAGATCGCTTTTTGTTCTGCTCAGCTTGGGCGCTTTAATACCTACATTATGCCCTCCCAGGGAGGTGAAGCCCGTAAAGTACTGGATTCACCCTATCCGGATTGGAAAGTAGACTGGTCCCCGGATGGTCAAATGCTGGCAGTCACCTCGCCTGGAAAAGCCCAGGATTACTGGACCTACCTGGTGCCTTTAGCCGGGGGCGAGCCCTATCCTATCAAAATAGATGGAACGCCGATCAGCTCAAAAGATGCCTGCTGGTCACCAGGCAGCCGGTATCTGGCATTTTCCTCAAACCATCAGGGAAAGTTCGAAATTGGTATCTACGACCTTAAATCGGGATTGATCTCCTGGCTGACTGACGGTCCGGGTGAAAAGGAATTTCCGGATTGGTCGACGGATGGTTTTTTGACCTATGTGATCAGCTACGGACCTAAAACCGAGCTGGCGGTCATGGATCTAATGACCCGGGCAGTTTCTACATACCAGATTGAGCCGGGAGTAATCTTCCCTCCCCAATTCACACCATCAGCCGATCAAATCATCTTTGTGTTTGATAATCCCCGCTATCCTGATGATCTGTGGTCATTTAACCGCACCAATTTCCAATTCAGGCAGCTGACCCACTCGCTGCCTAAGAAAGTGGATCAGAAGACCTTATTCATTCCGGAAGAGGTCACCTACCCGAGCCTGGATGGGGCTAAAGTTCCTGCCTTGTTGTACCTCCCCCACGAAAACGATAACCTGCCTCCCGCTGTGGTTTATGTCCACGGTGGTCCCAACTGGTTGGCTCAAATCACCTGGGACCCGCTTGTTCAGCATATGGTCAGCCGGGGTTGGGTGGTCCTGGCACCAAACTACCGCGGATCCACCGGTTACGGCAGGGAATGGATGAATGCCAATCGATTTGACCTGGGCGGGATAGATACTTCCGACGTCGTTGCCGGGGCTAATTACCTGGCGGATAATAGAATTGCCAACAATTATAAGATTGCTGTAACTGGAAGAAGCTGGGGAGGTTACCTGACAATGACCTGCCTGACCCAGTACCCGGAGAAATGGGTTGCGGGATCTGCAGCAGTTCCATTTTTAAACTGGTTTACCAGCCATGAGAACTCCCGGGAGGATCTGCGGCACTGGGACAGGGAAAACTTTGGTGATCCTGTTACTAACGATGAAATGTGGTATGACCGCTCACCATTTTTCTTCCTGGATCAAGTTGATGCACCTGTCCAGTTAATTTGCGGGGCAAATGATGTCCGCTGCCCGGCCAGTGAATCTAAACAGGCCTATGAAAATTTAATCAACCTCGGAAAAGAATGTGAATATCATCTCTATGAAGATGAAGGACATATATTTTTAAAGGTCGAAAATCAGATCAAGGTTAAAAAACAAAGAGCAGAATTTTTAGCGAAATATCTGGAATAACTATCAAGAATTATTAAAAGAGGGAAGTATGCTTACAAACGCGAAAGAATTACAACAAGAAATGGTCGCCTGGCGAAGGGATTTCCATATGCATCCAGAGCTGGGTTTTAAGGAGGAACGCACCTCCAATAAAGTTGCCGAAATCCTTGTATCATTTGGATACCGGGTACAAAGAGGAGTTGGAAAAACAGGCGTTGTGGCTGAAATCGGGTCCGGAAAACCCATTGTCGCCATCCGGGCGGATATGGACGCCCTGCCGATCGAAGAAGCGAACCAGGTCCCCTATAAATCAAAAAACCGGGGGGTTATGCATGCCTGCGGCCACGATGCCCATACGGCCATTGCATTGGGTACTGCCAAATTATTATCCCAGGAGAATTTTTCAGGGACAGTCCGCTTCCTCTTCCAGCCTGCCGAAGAAGTTGAAGACGAAGAAGGAGTGAGCGGTGCTCCCAGGATGATTGAGGACGGAGCCATTAAAGATGTGGATGTTGTCCTTGCGCTGCATGTAGCATCATCAATCAGCACTGGCGAAGTTGAGATATCTACTGATTTTGCGTCTGCTGGTGTGGATACTTTTTATGCCAAGATCATCGGTAAAGGCGGCCATGGTTCCACTCCCCACAAGGTGATTGATCCAATTTTTATCAGTGGCTACGTCATTCTGGCAATTCATGGAATCGTCTCCAGACAGCTCCATCCTTTTGACCCGGCAGTAATCAGCATCGGTTCTATCCAGGGCGGCGTTGCAGACAACGTAATCCCGGAAGAGGTAAATATGTCCGGCACGATTCGGTTCCTGGAGTCATCTGTTCAACAAAAAATCCACGCTGAAATCAAAAAAGCTATGGAGATTTCCCGGGCCCTGGGCGGAGATTATCAACTAAAGATTCAGGTCGGGTATCCTCCCATGCACAACCACCAGGGAACGGTTGACCTGCTAAAAAAGGTTGCCGGAGATTTGCTGGGTGATGAAAAAATTGTCCCACCTGAACCTGAGATGGGAGCTGAGGATTTTGGCTTTTTCCTGCAGAAAGCCCCCGGCGCGATGTTCATGCTGGGCTGTAAGATTGAGGATGATGAAAGGCGGCATCACGACCCCAGGTTTGACGTTGATGAGGAATGCATGCCAATCGGCGTTGCCATATTTGTCGAGACAACCCTCCGGATTATGAAACAGCACGGATTATAAATCAGCTCCCTGCTGGAGTAAATAATGGAAAATATCGATAAGTTATTTCCAGGCACATATGAAGCCTCCCGCGAGCGATTTCGCCATTATCTGCTTGTTGTGCAGCAGCGCTGGCCAAAAGCTGTGCTTGCTCAACAACGCCTGAAAGGCAGCAAGGACCTGACTATCGACTGGATCCAATCCAATGCAGTAGAAAAAAACCAGAAGGTTCTCATCCTTACCACCGCTGAACACGGTATAGAAGGGTATGTTGGCTCAGCGATGCTGGAGTTATTTATCAGGAAGTATCTTAATCAACTCAATCCGGAAAATACGGGGCTGCTCCTGGTGCACACCATTAACCCCTGGGGGATGAAACACCGCAGACGAACAAATGCCAACAATGTTGATCTCAACCGGAATTTTGTCTACCAAATCTCTGATCTGGATCCTGAATACAACCCTGCCAGTAAAAAGATTGATGCCATGCTGTATCCGCGCCAACCTCTAGGGAATTATTTTTGGAGCCACCTTCCCTTTCTTCTGATGATCTTACGTTATTCCCTAAAAATGGGTCTGAAAAAATTTCGCTCCATCTCTTTATTAGGTCAGTATCATAACCCCCAGGGAATTCACTACGGAGGAACTCATCTCCAGGAGGAGACTCTGGCAGTGATGGAATTCTACCGGGAGGCATTTAAGAAATATCAGCAAATCCTGCTGTTGGATATGCACACCGGTCACGGCCCCCGCTACCAGATGAGTCTAGTAAACTCGGTTTTTGAAACCGGAAAATCCCAGGAATTTGAAGAGCGTTTCAATTACCCATTGGTGGTGGCAGCTAATCCGGATGAGTTTTATGACCTCCGGGGTGACATGATTGACTACATCTACACACTGAAACAAAAAGAATTTCCCCACAAACAACTCTATGCCACTTCTTTTGAGTTTGGCACCTATGGCGCTTCAACTCTGGCAGCCCTGCGCAGTATGCGCACCATGTTGTTTGAAAACCGGGTCTTTTGCCAGGGAGCCATCAAATCAAAATACCGCGCCCGAACCGCAAGGGCACTTGGAGAGATGTTTGCTCCCAAGGAAAAAGCCTGGCGGGTCAAAGCTGTCGAGGATGCCGACCAGGCTTATAACGGGATTTTAAAAGCTGAGGGTTATATCGAGTAAGGTATTTACAGAACCAGGTTTACTCTTGAGATAATTTTAGTTTCACCGG